>JANMQO010000087.1:0-2122 GCA_031370565.1 Chloroflexota bacterium | reverse complement strand
GCGGTTCAGCGGCCATCCGAGTCGGGCGGACGCGCTGGCCCGGTTCATCGACCACGCGCAGAAAACGGGCGACGCGGTGTTCGTCCGCCGCATCGACCTCGCCCGGACATTCATGGACCAGTACCCCGCGTCCAAGGCGCTTGGCTCGCACGGCGGCTGACCGACCCATGAAGCGAATCATCGTCACGGGCGGCAGCGGCAAGATCGGCGCCTGGATCCTCAAAGAGCTGCTCGATAAAGGCCACGAGGTTCTCAACGTCGACCTGAAGCCGGCTGCCGATCCCCGCTGCCGGACCTTGATCGCCGACCTGACCGACTCCGGCCAGGCTTTCGGGGCGATCGGGGTGTACACCGGCATCGACGAGCTGCAGCCCTCGCTGCGTGCGCAGCCGGTCGACGTGCTCGTCCACTTCGCGGCCATGCCCCGAGTCCAGCTGGTGCCCGACGCAGAGGTTTTCCGGATCAACACGATCAGCACCTACAACGTCATGGAGGCGGCAGTCCGCGCCGGAATTCGCAAGGTGGTCTTCGCGTCGAGCGAGGCGACCTACGGCGTCGTGTTCGCGGACGAACAGCTCGACCCCGAGTACTTCCCCTTGGACGAGGAGCATCCGACAGTGCCGATGGACGCATACGGGCTGTCCAAGGTCGTCAACGAGCGCACTGCGGCCGCTTTTCACGCACGTGCGGGGGGCGACTTCTACGGCTTGCGCATCGGCGACGTCATGGCGCCGCCGGACTACGCCAAGTTCCCGGTGTGGAGCACCGATCCGGCCATCCGCAAGCGCGAGATGTGGGCATACGTCGACGTCCGCGACGTGGCGCAGATAGTCCGCCTCTGCGTCGACACCGACGGCCTTGGGTTCCAGGTCTTCAACGCCTTCGCCGGCG
This sequence comes from Chloroflexota bacterium, assembly GCA_031370565.1. GTDB lineage: Bacteria > Chloroflexota > Limnocylindria > Limnocylindrales > CSP1-4 > Chersky-267. The sequence goes on along the minus strand of JANMQO010000087.1, from coordinate 1,231 downwards.
AGAGCGCGCACGCGCTCCCGACGCGAGAGCTCGCGGGCAAGTTCTATCCCAAGGTGCCGATGCGGGAAGAGATTGCCGAGCATGGATCGCTGGTGAGCAATCGGAAAGCCCAGCGCCTGCTCGGATTTGAGCAGCGGTATCGATGGGCGGAGCAGCCTCAGGGTTGATTGACAGCAACGGCTTCGACGAAACCGACCAGCGCCCGTTGGCACACCTGGGAAGGAAGAAGCTCGGTGAGGAAACCACGCGCTACCTGCGAGACGCCCTGCTTAGCGGTCAGTACGCCACCGGTGACCGGATGGCGGTGCACCAGCTCGCCGAGTCGCTCGGTGTCAGCACCATGCCGGTCCGGGAGGCGCTGGTGACCCTGGCGAACGAAGGCTTGCTCGAGGTCATCCCTCGACGCGGTTTTCGCGTGGCGGCGATGGGGTTGCGCGACGTGGAAGACGCGTTCCGGGTCCACGCCCACGTGGCCGGGCTCCTAATCGAGGAGGCGGCACCTATCATTCCGGCAGCCACCGTCGCCGAGTTGCGCCGGATCCAGGACGCGATCCTGGAAAGCTTCGGCCAGCCGAGGGACGAGCGCCGGCTCGCACAGCGCGTCGAGGAGCTGAACTTCAAGTTCCACCGCACGATCAACCACGTGCCCGACGCCAAACGCCTGAGATGGTTCCTGCGGGCGGCCACCCGTTACGTGCCGCGCCGTTTCTACGAGACTATCCCGGGCTGGAACGAAGCGACTCGCGACCGGCACGGCGCCATCATCGATGCCCTGGATGCTCGCGACGCGAGCGAGGCGCGGCGGCTGATGGAGCTACACGTGATCGAGGCCGGGCGGCTCGTTCGCGACCACCTGGACGCCAACCAACCCTGACGAGCGGTTAGCGCCGGCTCATCCGAGGCCGAGGCTCAACGGGTTCCAGACCGCGCCCGGGAGCCACTCCGATCGCCTGCCCAGCACCATCCTCGGCACCGTGCGCAGCTCTTCGAACCCGCTGTCCCGCAGAAGGTCAAGCGCCAGCCGGTTCTCGTCAGGCGGGTAAACGATGACCTCCGGCCCACCGGAGCCGACGGTGCGGATCAGTCTCACCATGGCGGCGGTCTCGGCATCGCCGGAACCTGGAAGCAACGCGGCCCACGCGCCGCCCCACGGAACCGGGACCGCGGCGCCGACGAGGCTTTTGTCCCTGGAAACGCCCCAGGCGAAGTCCTCGAATCTCGAGAGGAGCGG
>JANMQO010000055.1:0-3310 GCA_031370565.1 Chloroflexota bacterium | reverse complement strand
CGCCGCCCGATACGGGCCATCGGCGGGGATGTAGCTCAGTTGGAAGAGCGCCGCGTTCGCATCGCGGAGGCCAGGGGTTCGAGTCCCCTCATCTCCACCATTTCGCCTTCGCGATCCCTCCTGCCAGCGGCGTGGCCCACTGCCGCACCCCGTGCGGACCTGCCCCGCCGTCAGCCCGGTGGAGGGCTCGGCCGGCCGAGCAGAAAGCCCTGACCCTGGGACACCCCGAGGCGCAGGAGCGTCTGGCGCTCTTGCTCCGTCTCGATTCCCTCGCCGATCAGCTCACAGCCGGTCTCGGCAGCGAAGTGGACGAGGCCGGCGATGAGCGCCTGCCGAGCGGGATCCTTGTCGATGCCACGGACGAGCACAATGTCGAGCTTGACCAGGTGGGGTCGGAGCGACAGGATGTGCTGCAGGCTGGCGTAGCCGGAGCCGGCGTCATCGACAGCAATCCGGACCGATGGTCCAAGCGCGTCGATCCGCGACCGGAGCGCGATGTAGTCCTCGACCGGGGCGTGCTCGGTCAGCTCAAGAATGATCTCGCGGTCCGCGCCCGCGATGAGCGCACCAAGGGTCTGGTCGGCGAGCAGCAGGGCGGGCGAGACGTTGAGCGAGAGGGCAGTGCCGGCCGACAGGCTCGACGCCGCCAGGACCGCCGATTCCAGGGTCGCGCGCTCGAGTGCGCGACCGAGTTCGAGCCGCTCCGCCTCGGCGAACCGGACATCGGGCCGCGCACCATCGGTGAACCGAGTCAGCGCCTCGTGGGTGAGCACGACGCCATCGATCAGGCGCACGATCGGCTGGAAATGCGGGACGAATGCCCGCCTGGCAATGACCAGCTCGATCGCCGCACGCGCTTCGGTCACCAGCGCGCCGGCCTGCAAGCTGGGGTGGACCAGGGTCATGACCAGGTCCGCCAGCTCGGCCAACAGTGGTAGTCGGCGGGCCAGGGTCTGGCTCGGACCAGCCGCGGAATGCTCGGCGTCGCTGCCCACGATGAGCAAACCGATGGGCCCCTCGCCCGCATCGAGCGGAATGCAGGCGACATCGAGGGCGACATCGTGTTCGGTGGTCACCCGAGAGCCGCCGGCGGTCCGCCCATGCTGGATCCAGGGGCCTTCGGCGGCCCGTTCCCGAAGCGTTCGCGTCTCGGCGGCGCGCAGTGGCACGCCGGCCCGGTACAGGTCAGCCAGCTTGCCTCCGGAGGCCAGCGGGATACCCAGGCCCTGGGTGTTGAACGTCAACAGGGCGATCGAGGCGGCGCCGAGCACCGCCGAGAGCTCCTCCACGATCGAGCGGGCCGTCAGCTCCGGCGACGGATCGAGCTGCACCCGACGCAGTGCCGCGGTCAGCACCCGACGCTCCCGGAGCTCGCGCTGCACTGCTTCGCCCCACGCGTCGTGGCTGCGCAGCTGTGAGTGCACCCGGGCGACGAGCTCGTCGACGGCGATCGGCTTGGTCAGATAGTCGTCCGCACCACCTTGCAAACCGCTCACCCGATCCTCGACCGACGTGCGGGCAGTGATCAGGATGATCGGCAGGGTCCGGGTGGCCTCCCGGTCGCGCAGGAGGCGAATGAGGCCCGGGCCGTCGAGCCGAGGCATCGTGCTGTCGAGCAGGATGAGCGCTGGTCGATGTTGTTCGAGGATCTCCAGTGCTTCCTGGCCGTCGGCCGCCTCCAGCGTCGCGTAGCCGGCCGAGCGCAGGACGCGGGCGTGCAGAGCCCGCACGGCCGGCTCGTCATCGACAACCAGGATGAGTTCACCTGGCGGCCGGACATCGGCCGACGCCTGGTCTGCGTTCACGACGGGACCTGTTCGGGGTCCGCTGGCCGCTCGAGCACCCCGCGCACGGTCTGGGCGAGTGCCTCCGCGGTGAACGGCTTGGCCAGGTAGGCAGTGGCCTGGCCGAATGCGCCAGAGCGGTCGAGCTCCTGCTGCGTGTACCCAGAGATGTACAGCACGCGGGTGAGTGGGCGTTCGTGCGCCAGGAGCTCGGCGAGTTGCGGACCAGTGACGCGCGGCATGACGACATCCGTCACCAGCAGATGGAGCGGGCCGTCATGCGCGGCCGCGAGGGCCAGGGCCGTCTCTGCGTCTGGCGCCTCGAGGACGCGATAGCCGCATTCGGCCAGCGCACGAGCAGCGAACAGGCGGACCGTCTCTTCGTCTTCCACCAGCAGGATCGTCTCGGTACCCGAGGTGGCGGGTCCTTCCTGCCGGTCTGGCTCGGCCAGTTCCGACGAAATCTCGACCCGGGGCAGGTAGATCCGGAAGCTCGTGCCCTGACCGGGCTCGCTCTGCACCTGGATGGACCCACCAGATTGCTGGACGATGCCGTGGGCCGTGGCGAGCCCGAGACCGGTCCCTTCCCCCGGCGCTTTCGTGGTGAAGAACGGCTCAAAAATGTGCGCCTGGACGGCGGCGTCCATCCCGGTACCGGTATCCGATACCGTCAGGAGCATGTAGGAGCCGGCATCGATGTCGATATGCGCCCGGGCGTACACGGCATCGAGCTCGACGTTGGCGGTCTCGATCACGAGGCGTCCGCCGATCGGCATCGCGTCGCGGGCGTTGACCGCGAGGTTGACGATGACCTGTTCGAGTTGACCCGGGTCGACCTTGACCGACCCGAGACCGGGCGGCGCAGCCGTGACGAGCTCGATCTGCTCACCCAGCAGACGGCGCAACATCGGCACGATCCCGGACACGACCGCGGCCAGGTCGGTGACCCGTGGCTGGAGCACTCGACGTCGCCCGAAGGCGAGCAGATCCCGGGTGAGTGCGACTGCCCGATCCGCGTTGGCAATGACCTCGTCGATGTCGGCCCGGTTCTGTTCGTCGTCCGGCGGCAGCCCGCGGCGAACCATCTCGGCATAGCCGCGAATGGCGGTGAGCAGGTTGTTGAAATCATGGGCGATGCCGCCAGCCAACTGGCCGACGGCCTCCATCTTCTGGGCCTGCCGGAGTTGCGCCTCCAGCGCTCGCTCCCGGCTGACATCGCGATCGGACTGGACGACACCGGTGATCTTCCCGTCGGCGTCGCGGATGGCCGAAATGACCTTCTCGACCTCGACGAGCGTACCATCCTTGCGTTGATTGACGATGTGCCCGGACCACGTCTGACCGGCCAGGACGGTCGCGAACAACGCGTCCCAGAACGAGGTTTCGTGCCTGCCGCTGTCGAGGATCCCCATGTATTGGCCGAGCATCTCAGCGGGTTGGTAGCCGTACAGACGGGTGAACGACGGGTTGACGTAGACGATCGTCCCATCGAGCTCATGAATCCAGACCGAGTCCGCGGTCTGCTC
>JANMQO010000020.1:0-12414 GCA_031370565.1 Chloroflexota bacterium | reverse complement strand
GGCCGGGTCGGGGCGGCAGTGGCCGGAAGGGCCGGCCCGCGCGGGCTGCCCTGTTCGGTCGGGAGCCCGATGAAGGCAGTCGTTCCGCTTGCTTGGAACCATCCAGCGATGGGCGCGCAGCGCGGCGTCACGCCCACAACGCTTCGTCACCCGGCCAAGAATTCAGGCATCACGGACCAAGGTCTATCCGCGCATCCGATCCCCAACGGGATCCACGAGCACATCTGGCCCGACGACCGCCGGAAGGCGCGCATCGAAGACGTCGATCTCGACCGGGTGCCCCTGACCCAGGGTCGCCGGCAGGTAGACGAACCCGATCGTGCACGCGACGGTCGGCCCGTACGCGACGCTGCGGAGCCGGCCGATGACCTCGCCGTCGCAGCGTACAGCTTCACCGCCGTACACGGTGACATAGTCCGAGTCGCCGATGACGACGGTGCGAAGTCGGCGCGACGGTCCGTCGGGCTCGGCCTCGCGCGCGGCGACCAGCGCCTCCCGTCCGATGAAGTCACCTGCCTCCAGGCGCACGAATGCCCCCAGACCCGCTTCGAACGGCGTGTGGTGCATGGTCAGGTCGGTCCCGAAGTAGCGATAGCCCTTCTCCATCCTGAGCGATTCGAGGGCGCGATAGCCAAATGGCTCGAGCCCGGCGTCGATGCCGGCCGCGCGCAGGCCATCCCAGACCGTGGTCGCCCATTCCGTTTCCGTCGTCAGCTCCCAGCCGAGCTCTCCGGCGTAGCTGATGCGGGCCGCGCTCACTGGTGCTGACCCGACGTGCACGGTGCGAGCTTTCCGCACTGGGATGGCCACATCGCCGACATCGTCCGGGGTGGCGCGCGCGAGGATGTCCCTGGCGGCCGGGCCCCACAGCCCGATCGTGGCAAGATTCCCGCTGACGTCCACGATGGTGACGGCGCCGTCGTCGGTATCGGCGTGGCTCTCCAGCCAGGCGATGTCCGAGGCGAGGTAACCCGCCCCAGTCACGACGCGGAACCGGTCGCCGGCCAGGCGGGTGATCGTCACGTCCGCGACGATCCCGCCGCGCTCGTCGCACCACTGCGTGTAGACCACGCTCCCGGCCGGCCGATCGATGTCGTTGGCGCTCACGCGCTGGAGCAGACCCAGCGCACCAGGTCCCTCGACGGCGATCTTCCCGAACGAGCTCAGGTCGATGATCCCGGCTCGCTCGCGAACCGCCCGAGCCTCCGCCATGACCCGCTCGAACCATGGCGGCCGGGTCCATCCCCACCCCGCCTGATCGCGTCCGGCTCGTCGCCACGGGAGCCCGGGCTCGATGTGATCCGCTCGCTCCCAGCCAGCCTTCGTCCCGAACACGGCACCGGCTTCCTGGAGCCGACCGTGGAGCGCCGAGAGACGGCGTGGCCGACCCGCCAGATCAGCATCGAACGGGTAACGCAGCCGGTAGTAATCCGAATACGTCTCCCGCGCCAGCCCGGCGGCGAAACCCGGGTCGCGATACGTGTCGCTGAACCGCCATGCCCGGTACGGGCCGATGTCGACGCCCGGGTCGCCGGTCGTGATCCAGCCAGCCAATGCCCGCCCGATGCCGCCGCCAGCGCCGAACCCGTTGAGCGACAACCCGGCCGCGACCCAGAAACCGCGAACCCCGGGGAGCGGACCCAGGAGCGGGTTCGCATCTGGGGTCATGGCGTCGGGGTGGCAGACCAGTCGGATCGCTTCGGCATCGGCGAGGAACGGGAACCGTCGCATGGCGCCAGCCATGAGCGGGGCAAAACGTTCCCAGTCGGGCGGGAGCGAGCTGGCGGCATGCTCCCACGGGACACCATCCTCCCAGCGTGACACGGGGTTCGTCTCGTATCCGCCGAAGACCATGCCGCCCTGCTCGCTCTTGCCGTACACGAGGTTGTCCGGGTCGCGGAAGCAGGGCATCTCACGTGGAAGTTCGTGACCGGGGACGGCCTTGAGGGCGATGTGCTGGTGATCGACCGGGGTGGACGGGATGAACGCGCCGACCATCGCGGCGACCTGCGGCGCCCAGATCCCGGCGGCGTTCACGACGTGCTCGGTCGCGATCCGCCCCTCCTGGGTCAGGACGGCTGTCACCTCCCGTTCGGCCGACATCTCGAAGCCGGTCACCCGAACCCCGGTCTCGATCCGAACCCCGAGCGAGCGCGCGGCGGCCGCGACCGCATACGTCGCCCCGTGCGGGTCGAGGTGGCCGTCAGCGGGGAGATGGACAGCGCCGTACAACGACTCCGGAGACATGGCCGGCATCAGCCGATGGGCCTCATCCGCGCCGATGACGCCGGCATCCAGGCCGATCCCCCGGGCGCGACTCGCGGTCCGCTCGAGTTCGTGAAGCTGCTCCGGGCTTGATGCCAGCCGAAGGCTGCCCACGCGCTCGAAGGTGCCGAGGCGCTCGTACAGCTCGATGCTGTAGCGACGGAACTGCATCATCGTCGACGATGGGTTCAACGCCGTCACGAGGCCGGCCGCCTGGCAAGTCGAGCCAGCCGTCAACTGGGCCTTCTCGAGAAGCAGGACATCGGTCCAGCCAGCCAAGGCCAGGTGATACGCGACGCTGCAGCCGGTGATCCCGCCGCCGATGACGACGACGCGAGCCTGGTCCATGATCATGGGCAGACACGATAGCTCAGTGGCAGGGACCGCTCCCCGAGTCGCCGAATCCGCCGGTCGTCGGGATGAATGTCCATTCGTACGACGTCGGGTGGAGGACGAGGCGGAGGACCCCATGCGCCACGGACGCGCGAAGTTCGCTGTTTGGCGCATTCAGGTCGAAGCCGCGCAGCGCGGCGCCACCGGTCCCGATGACGAACTCGCGCAGGCCGCGTGCCCGATCCTCGTGGCCGGCCGGGTCCTGCGGTGCGAACCGCTCATAGTCATGATCGTGACCGTTGATGACGACGTCGGCGCCCGACTCGTAGAGGGCCTGCCAGAACGGGGCGACCTCGCGGTCATCGCCGTGCACACCGGATCTGTACCGCGGGTGGTGCCAGATCGCCAGCGTACAGCGGGCGTTCGATGCCGCCAGGTCCGTGGTCAGCCACCTGCCCTGGGCGGAGTCCCTCCCGCAGCCGCCGACGTCCCCGCAGCTCGAGTCGAGGACGACGATGTGCCACGTCCCGAGGTCGTACGAATACCAGCTCGTGCCGTGCGGTGCAGCCGAGGTCCCGAAGTACCCGAGGTAGCCGGCGAGGTCCTTCGTCTCGTGATCGTGGTTGCCCGGTGCCGGTTTCGTACGGGCCAGGAACCGACCCCAGGTCGGGTCGTAGCAGTCGCGGAACTCCGCAGCGGATCCGCGCTCGTACGCGTTGTCGCCAGCGGTGAAGACGGTCCCGGGGATCCCGTCGATCAGGGCCGCGGTCGCGCCATCGCCATCGAGACCGCAATCGGCGATATCGCCGGCACCCACGAGGACGGGGTCGCCGGACGGCGACGTCCCGCCGGGTGGCGACGTCCCGCCGGGTGGCGACGACACGACCGGAACGCCGGACGGCGCCGACACGACCGGAACGCCGGACGGCGCCGCCGACCCCGGTGATACGGCGGCCGACGACGATGACGCCCCTCCCGGCTGACCACCTCCGCCGGGAGCCCGGCCGGCGAACGACACCAGCCCGAACAAGAGGCCCATCGTCGCGACGAAGCCGACGCCCGCCAGGGCCGCTTGGCGGCTTCCGGAGGCTCGAGGATGCGGGTCGTCCGGCTGCGGTCGATCGGTCATCGCCGACAGGGTATCGGACCTCGGGCTTTGGTCTCGGCCGTAGCCGAGGCCGTCCCTGTCGACGTCGTCCCGTCAGTCGCCGCCGGCCTCGCGCAAGGAGCGCTCGAAGCGTGGAGTCGCGGCGTTCGCCCGCAGCCTGTCGAACTTCGACGACGCGTACTCGACGAAATCGATGTCGAGCGTACTGATCCCCTGCTGGAGGACGCCCCACATCGCCTCGCGAAAGTCGGAGACGATCCGCATGAGGACGAGCCGCCCGAGTCGGTCGGGCCGGACCTCGCCGTCGTAGGCCGCGAGGAAGATCTCGTCCTCATCCGGCGTCAGCTCATGGTTGATGCTGAAGTTGCCGAGATCGAAGAACGGGTCCCCCATCCCGGCGTACTCCCAGTCGATGATCCGGATCCGGGCACCATCGTCGATGAAGTTGGCGTTGAGCAAGTCGTTGTGACAGGGGCGCAACTCGATCGGGTTCGACAGCAACGCTATCTCGATCCGTCGGCCGATCGCCGCTGCCACGTCGTAATCCCCCGGGATCCGCACGCCCCGAGCCAGCGCGAGCGCCCGGTACGCCTCGACGATGCGGAGCGGTACGAACAGGCCGGGGATGGCCGGACCGTCGTGGATGCGCCGGAGCGAATCCGCGACCCGCCGAACCGTCTCTGGCTGGTGGACGGCCTCGTCCGTGACCGGCGACCCGACGATGAACCGGGTGACGAGGTAGCCCTCGGGGCGGATGAAGGCCGTCACCTCCGGGCCCACGCCCACGCCCGCCGCGGCGACCGTCGCGGCGTGCTCCACCTCCCGGCTGATCCCGAGCAGATGCGTATCGTTGCCAGCCAGGCGCACGACCCAGCGGTTCGGCGCGTCGGCCGCCTCCACCAGGTAGTTCCGGTTGGTGATCCCGCCACTCAACCGGCTCAGGCTCAGCCGTCGACCGGCCAGCTCCGGTACGCGTCCGAGCGTCGCGACGAGTTGGCGGTGGGCCTCGCCCCGGAGGTCGTCGTGGGCGTCACCGTCGTCCCGTTGGCTGTCGGCTGGCGGGGTGGTCATTCAACACGGCTCCGTGGTCCTGCGCGGGCACGCAGACGGCGCAACGATCGCTCGCCGCGCCGTCCGTCTCGCACGTCGAGTGGAGGACTAGCCGATCATCGCTTCCCCGGTCGCAGCGTCCGCCTCGACCGCCTCGGCGCGACCGACGCCCGCCAACGCGTAGTAGGCGATTCCGACGACGAGGACGATGCCCAGGAAGACCTCGAAGATCGGCCACGCCGGCAGGTCCGTGAGTGGGGCGCTGCCGAGGAACGTCAGCGTGTTGATGGTTGGGTTTGTCAGGTCCCGGAGCCCGTTGCCCCAGTCACCGAAGGCGTCGAGGTGCCAAAGGGAGAAGTTGACGATCATGAGGCCGCCCCAGACGAGGGCAAGGACATTGACAACGAGCCCGAGACCGCCGAGGCCGAACCACGCCTTCTGGTGTGGCCAGCCCTTGCTCCGGGCGACGAGAACACCGAGGTTGCAGAGGAAGTAGCTGAGGTAGATCGTCCCGGTCGCGCCGATCGCGATGACGCCTGCACTGCCGGAGACTAGAAACGGGATCGCAGCGAGGACGCCGACGGCGACCGCCGCGTTGGTCGGCGTCCGGTGCGTCGCGCTGACGGTCCCCCAGACCGACCCGAGCGGCAGGCGACGGTCACGGCCCATCGAGAACATGAGTCGGGTCGTCGCGCCCTGGATTGCCATCGTGCATACGAAGACGGCGGCCAGGACGACCGCCAGATAGACGTTGCCCCAGACGCCGCCTAGATTCGAATGGATCGCGTCGGCGATGGGGTTGGCACCCTTGCCGGCGGCCGCGATCTCCGCCGCGATGTCCGGCGTCGAGAGAATGATCGCGAGCAGGAAGATCGTGCCGATGACGCCCGACAGCAGGATCGCGCTGAGCACCCCGCGGGGCGCCTGCCGACCGGCGTCGACCGTCTCTTCGCCAAATGTTCCGGCTGTGTCGAAGCCGTACACGACGAATAGGCTCATGAACGCAGCGACGGCAAAGACCGGCAGGTAGTTGCCATTCGCCTGCGATTCGAGGCCCTGGGTTGTCGTCAGGACGGACAGCGGCTGGTGGTTGAAGAAGATGAGCAGGATACCGGCGAAGACAACCATTCCGAGGATCTCGGCGGCGACACCGAGGTTGTTGATGATCGACAGGAGTCGCACGCCGAACGCGTTGATGAGGGTCGTGATCACGAGGGTTCCGAGCGCGATCCAGATGTTCCATGTGAACGGCCCGTAGGTCCGCGTCCCATCCAGGCCAAGGATCGACGACAGAACCAGCGGGACGGTGATGGCCACCGCAGTCGTCGTGAGAACACCGGCCCAGAAGTAGAACCAGCCGGTGAACCAGCCGAGCGTCTTGTTCGATAGTCGCTTCGACCACTGATAGATGGAGCCGGCGACCGGGAAGTGGCTGGCCAGTTCGGCAAAGTTGAGAGCGACGAACAGCTGCCCGATGACGACGAGCGGCCATGACCAGAAGAACGCCGGGCCACCGACCGAAAGACCAAGGCCGATGAGTGTGAACGTCCCGGTTGAAACGCTGATATAGCTGAACGCGACTGCGAAGTTCGACAGGAATCCGAGCGAGCGCTTCAGTTCGGGTTTGATGCCCAGCGAGCGCAGATGCGCGTCGTCGCGCGCCGCCTGCTCCGCCGCATGGTGGGGACCGGCCACGATCTTCCTCCTCCAGTGCCGGATCGGGTCTGGAGACCCGCAGCTCGGCATAACCGCCGGGAACGACGCGCGAGCGTCGCCGTCGCCGGATCCGACTCCCTCCTCGTTCCAGCTTGAGCGGGAGAATAGCACCGCGCGATGCTCGTCAACGACGATTTTCGCGCCTAGCGGGCTGGTTCCGCGCGGGGATCGCAGCTCGAACGCTCAGCCGGGGGCCAGTCCGCGCAACGCCTCCGGCAGCGGACGATGCGTCTCTACGGGACGGACATAGCGCGTCACCAGATCGCTCGTTCCGGTCACCTGCAACTCCGCGAACAGGAACTCGACCTTGCGCCGCTGCGTCGACAGGATCTCGTCCTTGGTCGGCAACTCCCAGAGCTCGCGCTTGAACGGTCCGATCGCCTTCTTTCGGCTGCTGTACACGAACTGCTCATCGGACTGGTCGGGCTTGCGCTCGTCGGCGGCGTTGGCGACGCACCAGTCGTGGATCTCGCGGTGAAGCCCCGCCGGGAAGGCCGGGTGCTCGAAGAGCTGGTTCTGGAAGCCCGTGGCCAGGTGGATCTCGGCCGTCTCGACGGCCGGGAAGTGGTGGAAAAGCTCGTCTGGCAGGGTGCTGGCGCCGTGTTGCACGCAGCCGGCCAGGCCATGCTGGCGCGCCACCTCACCCAGCCGGCGCAGGACGTCGAAATCGAGCTTGACCGGGGCGATGGACCCATCGGGCAGCGGGATGCCGCCGTGGCTCGTGCCGGTCTGGACGCTGACCTTGCTGATCCCGAGCGCGCCGGGCGCCAGGCCCTCAAGGGTCGTCCGGAAGCCAGCGAGGTATGCCTGCAGCTCGGCCTCGGTCGAATTCTTCTTGCCCACCTCGCCGATCTCGCCGCCCACGCTGATCGTGACGCCGTCCGTCTGGAGCTGCCGGATGAGCGCGGTCAACTCGGCTGCCCGTTCGTAGTTGGCGCGCTGCTGCGCATCGACCGTGGGCAGGCTCAGGTCAACCAGGGTCGAGCTGTCGATGTCGATGTTGCGGTAGCCGACCTCGATCGCCTGCCGGCAGGCGGCTCGGATTTCCTCGGTCATCTTGTCCGGGTCGGCGGCGTACTTGGCCGCGTTGAACTGATAGTGGTCGCCCTGGATGAAGACCGGACCGTGCCAGCCGGCCGCGATGGCCCCGGCCAGGACGCTGGTCACGTACTCGGCGGGGCGCTGGTACGTGTACGTCTGCTCGCTCCGAGCCAGCTCCAGGATGACCGTTCCGACATCCGCGGCAGTGGCGGCTTCGTAGATAGTCCGGGCCATGTCGAACGTCTGCGCCCGCAGGTTGATCGCCGGCACGGTGAAACCATGGACTTCGCCGCGAGCCCGTGCCTCGTACAGCTCATGGATGCTGGCCGAGCGGACAGCCAGCGTCTGGCTCGCCTCCCAGATCAGCCAGCGAGCACCCTCGACGACCGCGGGATCCGTGGCGAACGTTGCCGACCAGACGAGATCGCGGATCGTCCGCGCGCGGAAGCGCGGCTCGTCATCGATCGCGAGGCGATCTTTGGCGATCCGGGCGCTGCCGCTGAGCAGGCCCAACAACTCGGAGACAGAGGCGGCGATGGTCGGCATGGCGGGCTCCGGACGACAGGGCGGAAGTGAGTCGGCTCGGGCGACGGGACCTCAGAACGGCTTGGTGGCCATGAGGATGACGATGAGCACGAGGAGGACCGTCAGCAGCATACCGCCACGCTTGAGACGTCCTGCGGTCGCCAGCAACGCAGGTGCTGGTCCGCCCGGACCCGGGGGCGTGGCCGTCAGCTCGACCATCCGGACGGCCGCCGGTGCCTGGACCAGGACCGAGTACAGGATCGCGACGAGGTACAGCACGATGCCGGCACCCAGCCAGCGATTGTCGGTCAGGCTGATCCCCTTGAGCAGGATGATGGCGACGCCGGTGACGCCCTGCAGGAGGGCGAATGGCAGCACCAGTCGCTTCTCGACGATCTCCGCGAGGACCGCCCCGAAGTGGGCGTGTTGTGGCTCCCGCCGACTGGCCGCCGCGATGATGGGGAAGACGAACGTTGGTCCGAACGCGACGATCGCGCCCATCACGTGGAGGAACAGGAACACGGCGATGAGCACATCCATGCGGTCGATCTCCTGTGCCGCTCCGCTGATGGTCTGGGGACCTGTCTGAGCGGGCGCGGGGTCAGGATACGGTACGAACCGACGGCGACGCTGGATCGCTGAGTCAGGCGGGTCGGCCCGGGCGGGTGACCATGGCGTTGTCGTGCCGGAACTGCTGGAGAGCGACGCGCTCGGCTATGCGGTCGGGAAGGTCGAGCGCAGCCAGCCCGGTGAGGGCTTCGGCGCGGCGGGCCCGCTCCAGCTCGAAGTCACCCGCTCGGCGACCCACCCGATCGGCGAGCTCCGCCGCCACGCCCCACGCGAAGTGTTCGAACCGTCGCTGACCCGGAGCCCAGGTTGCCAGCACCGCCGGCGGCAATCGTTGGGTGTGGCCATGGGCATCGCGGGCGAGCGGGCGTAGGTAGTGCGCGGCCGCGACCCTCGTCGGCTGCGTGTCGTCGCCTGGCGCCAGGACGACGTCGACGCCGAGGTGCGACAGCTCGTTGTCGGTCAGCCCGATTGGCTGGGCGCGGAGTGTCTCCACTACGTCCTCGAGGCGAGCCCCCTGTACGGTGGCACCCAGCCCGAACCCGAGCCCAAGCGCCCGGACGACAAGTCGTGCTCGATCGCCGACCGTGTCGGCCGGCGGCGCCGCTCCGAGCTCACCCGCCAGCAGGAGGCTCCGACCGAGCTCGGCCAGGGGTGCCGGCTGGGCCAGGTTGGACGCCCCGGTCCGGGCCGGCGTCGGCCCCTGCTCGGGAATCGACAATGTCCGCGACCAGCCGAGTGAAGCGCGCTCGGCCAGCCACGGAAACTCGTCCGTCTGTGACAACGTACGGCGGAATCGATCCGCAGGTACAAGGTCGAGCAGCAGGTCGAGCGTCATCCGGCGCCGCTCGAGATCGACCGGCGCGCCACCTGGTCCAGCGACAACGAGTGGCACGCCTCCCTCGAGCAGCACCCAGAGCAGGCCGGCCAGCTCCGGGTCAAGCGTGCCCCGCCTGATCGCGCCGAGGATCGAGGCTGCTTCGGGCACGTCAGGAGCCCCGCGAAGCTGGACTGTCGTGGCCCAGACCATGACCCTCCAGCCGGCTACGCTGATCCAGGTTGAACAGGAGCGCCAGGGACGGCCCGATGACGAGGGCCGCCACGATGAACACGATCTGCAGCGCACCGAGCGTGGCCGCCGGTGCCGCCGCCTGCGCCAGTGACAGACTGCCGGGCAGGATGTCGGGATACTGCGCCATGCCCCAGCCCCAGACCACCGCCACCACCGCCCCGATGGCCAACGCCCTGGTTCCGCGCGGTGTGCCGCGCTGCAGTCGGACGAGCGCCAGCGCCCCGCACAGGCCCGAAACCAGCACGAGCGGCCAGCCTCGGCGCAGGAGGCCGTCCGCCAGCGCCGGTGCATCCACCCGCAGGACCGCGATGCCGCCCAAGGCTAGCGCCCCGGCGACGATCGCCGCGGCGGTTGCCCGGCGCAGGAAGTAGCGCTCGAGGTCCACCTGTTCTCGTCGACGGGCATCGGCCACCAGGAAGACGGCGGCCAGATAGGCACACGTCGCCACGGCCAGGGCACCCACCAACATGCCGGTCGGGTTGAGCCAGCTCCCGATCAACCCGCCCGCGGCGTTGCCGACCGGCACCCGGCCGGACGCGATGGCCCCGGCCGTGGCACCCAGGAAGAACGGCGTGAGTACGGACGAGCCCGCGAACACGGCGCCGGCCAGACGACGCTCACGCAGCCGGGAGGCCATCGGCCGAAAGGCGAAGGCCGATCCACGCAGGACGATCCCCAGGCCGGCCAGGGTGAGCGGCACGAACAGCGTGGACATGATCGCCGCGAACGCCCCGGAAAAGGCGGTCCACAGGATGACCAGGTCGAAGATGAGCCAGGTGTGGTTCGCCTCCCAGACGGGTGCGATCGCGTCTGCGATGAGCGCCCGCGGGCGGAGTCCTCGTTGTGTCCCACCGGCCAGCAAATCCCAGATCCCGGCGCCGAAGTCGGCACCGCCGAAGACCGCGTAGACGGTCACCCCCAGCCACAGGATGACAGCGGTCAGCTGGACCGCGGTCATGCGTCCGGGCGTCCGTCAGGCGGGCCGTAGGGGACGTGCCAATCGATGTCGACCCGGCCTTCGCTCATTGCATCCTCGCGGGCCCAGCGCCGCGACATGGTGCGCAGCGCCAGCAGCGTGGCCAGTCCAAGACCGCTGTACAGCACGACGACCAGGGCGTAGGACAGCTGAACGCCCGGCGCCCGGGTGACCGCGTCGGCCGTGCGCAGGACGAGGTAGACGACCCATGGCTGCCGCCCAACCTCGGTCACGATCCAACCCGCCTCCAAGGCGACGATCGAGGCCAGACCGGCCATGGTTGCGGCCCGCAGAAACCAGCGTGACGTCGCGACATCGCGTCGTCGCATCCGAAGCAGGGCGAACCAGGCGACCAGCGCCAGCAGCGCCGTGCCGATCCCGAGCATCGCGTCCCAGGCCAGATGGACGATCGTCGCGGGAGGCCGGTCTGCGGCGGGTACCGCGTCGAACCCGCTGATCCGGGTGCTCGGGCTGAAGCCCGCCAGCCACGAGGCCAGCTCCGGGATCCGGATGCCGCCAACCACCCGGCCGTCCAGCAACACCCCACCGATTGTCACCGGCTGGTTCGGACCGCTCGTCGTGATCAGCTCCATGGCCGCGAACTTGGCCGGCTGATCCTGAAACACCGAGCGGGCCGCCACGTCACCGACCACCGCCTGGAAAGGCGTCGCCAGCGCGGCGAACGTGAACGGGATGAGAAAGCCGAGTCGGACGTAGTGATCCACCCGGCCGCGCAGCATCCCCGCGGCGTAGGTCGAGGCGAGCAGGAAACCGCTGACCATGAACGCGGCCAGCAGCATATGCGTGACTTCGTAGCCGGTCGCCCGGTTGAACAGGACCTCCAGTGGCGCCACGTCGGAGACGCGCCCATCGGGACCCAGGACGTACCCGCCGGGTTGGTTCATCCAGGCGTTCGCCGCCACGACCGAGAATGTGCCGCCGAGCCCGGACAGGGCCACCGGGATACCGCTCAGCAGGTGCGCCCGGGGCGAGAGATGACGCCAGCCATAGATATAGATCGCGATGAAGATCGCCTCGAGAAAGAAGAACACACCCTCGATCGCGAAGGGCAGACCGAAGGCCGCCCCGAAGCGACCCATCAGGACCGGCCAGAGCAGCCCCATCTCGAACGACAGCACCGTCCCGGTCACCGCGCCGACCGCGAACGTGACGGCCATGATCGCGGACCAGCGCCGTGCCAGGAGGAGCGCGACGGGGTCGTTGCGCCGGAGACCGATCGCATTGGCGATGAGCACGATCGACGGCAGACCGACGCCGAGACAGGCAAGGATGATGTGAAAGCCGAGCGTGAAGGCCATCTGCGAGCGGGCCGCCAGGAGTTCCGGCGACGCGGCGAGCAACACGGTCGCGATCGGCATCGAACACCGCTCAGGGTCGGGGCCACCGCGTTGGTCGGGCGGCTCGCCGACGGGCCGATCGTACCGCGGTCCACGAGTTGTCGCCCCTGACGTGCCCGTGTGAGGCCCGCCGACAAGTCTCCACCCGCCCGGGCAAATCCCTCTTGACACGTCCCTGACAGGCAGCGTATTCTCCGCCGGCGCTCGCCGAGCGCCTCGCAGCAGCCGATGGGAAGGAGCCGGACCGCATGTGGAACGACCTCTTCATCCGACGCGTCACGCCGCCCACCATGGTCGGCGTTCGCGGGAGATCCGTGCCCATCCCGAGCTAGCGCGAGGCGGCTGAGCCGCCCGAGCGACACCAGGAGCCGTGGGACCGGATCGGACCCACGGCCTTTTTCAT
>JANMQO010000015.1:0-31945 GCA_031370565.1 Chloroflexota bacterium | reverse complement strand
GTCCATGAGCCGGATGGGACCAGGCTGTCCGGGCTCGTTGCCCTGCCCTATGGCTGACGAGCCCCGGCTCCTCCCGGTGCCGACACTGTCGTCCCGACCGACGACCCCGGTCCCGAACCCCCCGGGCGTCCCGGGCGTCCCCCGGCCAGGGTGAGACGGGGCAGGCCCCAGCGCCAGGCAACGATCCCCGCCCCGAGTGCGATGACGAGGACGGCGACCCCGCCCACCAAGACGGCCCACGCCGCCCCGAAGGCGCCGGCCAGCGCCCCGAACGCCAACCCTCCGACGGGGGTCGAGCCGGCGAATACCGTCGTGTAGACCGACATCGCCCGGCCGCGCAGTGCATCAGGAACGGTCAACTGGATGGCAGTGTTGGCGGTCATCGCCATGGCGATCCCACCGGCGCCGATCCCAAACATGGCGACCAGCGAGAGCGGCATTGAGCGCGAGGCGGCCAGCACCACCTCGAGCAGGCCGAGTACGGCCGCGCCACCGATCAGTACCCGAATACCTGGCCTCCGGCCAAACGCGATGACCAGGGCGGCCGCCAGCGACCCGACCCCGGACGCGGCCATCAGGAAACCGAACCCCTGGGCGCCCGTCCCGAGCACATCGCGCGCAAGCGAAGGCATGACCACCGAAAAGTTCATGCCGGCCGTCGCCACGAGTCCGACCACGCCCACCGCCAGGAGCACGGCGCGGGTCTGACGCACGTAGCGCAGACCTTCCGCCAGGTTCTCCACCACTGCCCCGACGGAGCGCGGCATGACCATCCGCACCACCCCGCCGAGCTCGCTCTCGCGCATCGCCAGAAGACTGGCCAGGACGGCCAGGAAACTCAGTCCGTTGAGCAAGAACGCGATGGAGATATCGAAGGCGCCAATGGTCAGACCAGCCACGGCTGGACCGATGATCCGCGCGCCGTTGAAGATGGCCGAGTTCAGCGCGACCGCATTGCCGATGTCCTCCCGTCCCACCATCTCGATGACGAACGACTGGCGGGTGGGCATGTCCACCGCGTTCGAACAGCCGAGCAACAGCGCGAGGATGAGAATGTGCCAGACCTGCACGGTGTGGGTGGCGACCAGCGCGGCAAGCACGAAGGCGAGCGTCATGGCCGTCGACTGGGTGACGAGCAACGTCCGGCGCTTGGGCAGGCTGTCGGCCACGATCCCGCCGAACAGGCCGAAGACGAGCACCGGAGCGAACTGGAACGTCGCGACCAGGCCGAGCATGAACGGGTCGTTGGTCAGGGTCAGGACCAGCCAGGCCTGGGCCACCTGCTGCATCCAGGTCCCGATCAGCGAGATGAGTTGCCCGGACCAGAACAATCGAAAGTTGCGGTGGCGCAGAGCGCGCAGCCCATCGACTCCGGCCAACGCCCCGACCGGGCTCATGAGGCGGTCGACGCGGTGGAGGCGGTGGAGGGCGTCACCGTTGGTTCGCCTGCGGCGATGGTCTCGATCGCGGCCTGGTGCTCACGCAGATGCGCCCGGCGCGCCTCGGCTTCGGCAACCATCGCCTCGAGTCGTCTGATTTTCGTGCGCAGGGTGCCGACCTGTCGGTCGATCCGAAGCAGGGCGTCCCCGACGATTGCACGGCGCTCGTCGGGATCGTCGGTGCTGCGGAACCGGGCGCGGTTGCGCGTTCGGGCGCCCTCGTCCTCCAGCAGCTGGGCGATCTCGGCCAAGCTGAAGCCGGCATCGTCGCGCAGCCCCTTGATGTAGCGCAGCCGCTCGATGTCGTCCGCGTCGTACAGGCGGTAGTCGCTCTCGGAGCGCGCCGCGGGCCGGAGCAGGCCCAACTCCTCGTAGTAGCGGATGGACCGGGTGGTCAGGCCAAGCTCAGCCGCGACCTCCTGAATTCTGGCCAGTGTCGCGGTCGGCGCTGCCGTGGCTCGATCATCGGTGTGCACCGCGACACGATATCAGAGATTAACGTTAACGTAAAGGTTATGGCTCCGCAGCAGGCTTGCGCCGGCTGACCGCCAGCGAGTCGGACGGGTCTCCGGGCACCGCTACCGGAACAAGTTTGGCGGCCAGCAACGCGGCAGCCAGGGAAGCGACCACACCGAGCGACACGGCCGTCGGCAGGGACTCGGCCGCCAGTGCACCGGCGATCGCCGCGCCGATCGGGAAGCCCATGAAGTTGAAGGCCATCGAGACGGCGAAGGCGCGGCCCATCCAGGCCGGATCCGTCCGGCGTTGGCGGACCGTGAACAGGGCAATGTCCAAGGGGCCCATGAGGAACCCGAAGAGAAACATCGAGCCAGTCACCAGAGCCAGCCCAACGCGCGGATCGATCGGGCCGAACGCGCCCGTGGCAGGCAGCACCAGGGCGACCGTCGGGGCCGCCAGTAGCATTGGGATGACCAGCATCGCCCACTCTCGTCCGCGTGTGTCCAGGCGACCGAACACCAGGGCCGAGACCATCCCCGAAACGCCCGACGCGGCGAACACCAGTCCGACCCACACCTCGCTGTAGGCGAGCACGTGAAGGACGATGAGCGGCAGGACGATGGTCAACATGCCCCACGCCAAATTCATCACGGAGAGCGCGATACCGAGCCCCCGGATCGTCCGGTTGCCCCACGCATAGCGCAGTCCCTGCCAGGCGTCGACCAGGAGGCGACCTGTCGAGGCACTTCCCGATGCTGGCTCGCCCAGCCCAAGGAGGGCGATCGCGGCCAGTCCAAACGGGAATGCAAGCACGATCATCGCCCAGGCGGGCCCCAGAACAGCGATGAGCGTGGCCGCCAGCGGCGGACCAAGGATGGTGGCCACGACGTACCCGTTCGAGTCGACCGCGTTGACCCGCTCCCAGAGGTGCGACGGGGCCATGATCGGAAAGATCGTGCGCAGTCCGACGATGCTCAGGACGCTGGTCAGCGACGTCACGATCACAATCAATACGAGGAGAGGCGCCGGCAGCAGACCGGCCAGCGCCAGGCCGCCGATGAGCGCCAGACTGGCGAGGGCCACGACGTAGTCGAGGATCATGAGCCGGACCCTGCCGTGGCGATCGAGCAGTGCGCCGGCGATCGGCGCGATGAGCAGCCCCGGGAAGACGGCTGCGAACGTCACCAACCCGGCCAGCGCCGGCGAACGGTATTCGGCCAACACGAACAGCACGAGCGCCACGCCGACCATCGACTGCCCGATCCGGGCCAGCTGCATCGAGGTCACGACTCGTCCCAGGCCCGGAACCAGGAGCAGCGCACGATATGACCGTTCGAGATCCGCTTCGGACATGGACGGATCCTAGTGGATTGGCGTGGTCTCGCGGCAGCGCCCCTGTCGGAGATGGCGGGCTCAGCCGGCTCGCTGCAGTTCGCCCTCGGCCTCGACGATTCGGGCCATGACCCCGTCGCGTAGCTTGTCGAGGCCGGTTGACACGTCGCGGGTGTGGTTGCCGATCGAGGTGAGCGTGGCCTTGAGACCCTTGAGCAGTTCGAGCTGCTCACGAACGCCGGTCAACGCGGCAGCGATGGTTGGAGCATCCACCTCCGTGTGGCGTTCGCGGGTGCTGACCAGGGCCAGCAGTCGGGCGAGCCGGACGGCGGCTTCGAAGGTAGCGTGGTCGGGCGCTTCCGGATCGATCACGCAGTAGACGTCGCCGGCCCGCAGATCGAAGGGGGCGATCCCGCTTGGAGCATGGCTGGGCGTGAAGACGACGAGACCTACTGCCGCTCCACGGTTGATCTTCGCTTCCCGAATCTCCTCGCGGATCTCGCGCACGGACTTGGCCCGGTCCTTCGCCTCGATGACGACGCGCAGGTCCGTTCCGGCGCTATGGGCGGGATTGATCGTCAGCACAAAATCGCCCTTCTTGGACCGCATGACGTCCCCCGTCGCGGTACCTGTTCTCTCGACCATGTCGCCGGGGCCACGCGCCACGTCACCGAGCATCGCCTCCAGCACATCCTCGAAATCTGCGCCCTTGGCGGTCGACTTCGCACGCTCGGATGCACGTGCCGTGGCCGCTGCCTCGATGGCGACAAGTCGCTCGTTGAGCCGCGCGAAGCCCTCCGTCACCTCCGTACGGAACTGATGGAGCGGTGAATTCATCCGGGTCGGGTCGAGCAGCTGCGCCAACCGCGAGGCGTCCCCATCGAAATAGGAGCCGAGCAGGACCTTCATCCGCCCGATCGCGCTATCCCGCTTCGACTCGTCGAACAGGTCCGTCACGAACGCCTGCAGCCGTCCTCGGTCTCCGAGGAATGACTCAAGGGTCCGGGGCAGTCTGCCGTCGCCGTCGGCGAAGTTCTGTCGGAGGACCTGGTCGAGCGTGGTCGCTGCGCGCTCATTGGCCTGCGCAGTCCGGGCCAGCAGGCCGTCGAACTCGCGCCGGACGGCGTCCACGTTGACGGTCACACCTGCGTCGCGCAGCGCGAGGAGGCCGATCCGCAGTGCTCGCTCGATGAGCCCCGGCCGGTCCTCAGTCGCCCGCTCCGCGACGAAGCCGGCCAGACCCTCGTCCACGACAATCAGGTGCTCGACAATGATGTGCTCACCGTCGAGACGCACCTGGGTCGTTGCGGCTGATGCCTGTGGCAGTTGGAAGGGCAGGATGGCTGCGGTGTTCATGGGCGCATGCTGCCGGGAGCCAGTGACAGCTTGACTGTCACACCGGCGCCGCTACCCGAATACGGAGACGTCGCCCGCGTCCCGCTGGACAGTCATCTCGTGGCACGGCTGCGAACGCGCCGGCCCGATGATGCACCGGACCGTACCGGACCGCCCCGACTGGTGTCGCGCGGCAACGGCATTCGGTCCCACGCCCCCTCGACGGTGGTCATCCCGGTGCGACCGGCCCTATCATCGGCGTCCGGGTGCGCAGGTGCATCCGCCTCGGAGTCCCAACCATGCCCGCCGATTCGATACTCGTCATCATCACCGTCGCCATTGCGGCCAACCTGATCATCATGGGTGGCCTGGTGGCGACCCTGCTCCTGCGGCGCCGCGTCAATCCGGCCAATCCGAACATGACTGTCGAGCCGGCGTCCTACCGCCCGGCCGGGATGGCCGCACCAGCCGACCCGGTCGCCTACTCGGACGCCGTCATCGGCGGCCATCCAGCCAGCCCCAGCCACGAGGAACCAAATCCGACCGTGAGTTCCGGCGATCCCACCGATATCCGCCGCTTTCGCCCGATGATGTCCGATGAGGGCGAGCGTGGCGACGCGACGATCGCTTCGTTCTTCTCCGAGGCCACCGACGCCTCGACCGAGCCAGACAATGCACCTGGCTCGAGCGTCTCCAGCGAGTCGGCTGGCGCAGCCGCCTACGTCTCGGGTGCAGCAGACGTCGGCATCTCGGCTGCAGGGGGTCTCGGCGTCTCGGCTGGAGCGAGCGCCCTCGCGGGTGCCGCACGCGACGGTCTGAGTGGCCTGGACGGACCGCTCAATTGGGAGTTCCGCCTGCGCGACGAGAACGCCCGGCTGACTCGATACCGTCGGCCCGTGTCGGTCGTGTTGGTGGAGCTCGACGGGCTCGACCGACTCATTGATCGCTTTGGCCCCGACGCGGCGGATCGGCTCATTCCGCCGGTCGGCGAGACACTGCACCGACTGGCTCGCCTGACCGACCATGTGGCCCGGATCGCCGAGGGCCGCTTCGCCGTATTGCTGCCGGAGACCGACGACATCCAGGCAATCAACTACGTCGAACGAGTCCGGACCGAATGCGATCGCTGGCTGGCCGCCGGTGCCGTGGCCATGCGCCTGACCATCGGCTGGGCCTCGCCAGCCCCCGGCGGGGACATCCGGACGGCCGTCCGGCTGGCGGAGGATCGACTCGACGCCGACCGAAAGCGGGTGGGGTCCGCCGCAGACATTGCCGCGCGCGGTGCCGCTCGAAGGTCTGGCAGCGGTCCGGAGCGCCCGGCCAACCCATCAGATGCTGCCGCGCGCGGTGCCGGCGGCGCGGACGCGACCGCCGGTGGGGGGTTCAACTCCGGACAGTAGCCGCGAGGCCATCCTGCCACTCCCGCGCGCGGCCTGCCGCGCGCCGGCCTGGCACGACATCACGGCCGATCCGCGCCGTGGCTTGGTCCCCGCCGTGGCCTGGTCCGGGCCGTGGCGGCCGGTCCCACGTACCCGGCTCGGCCAGCGCCGGGCCTGGAGCGCGGACGAGGCAGACGGCGCGAGGCGCCGGGGCGAGGCCGGGCCGGGGGCGAGGCGCCGGGGGCGAGGCGAGGCGGCTGAGGCGAGGCGGGCGGCGCCGAGCGGGGCTGGGCGGGTGGCGCCGAACAGCGCGGGGCGAACGGCTGGAGCGTCCGGGCGGCCGAACTGGGCAGTCCGAGCACGGCGGCGACCCGTGGGCGAGCAACGTGCGGCGGATCAGGTGGTCCGCAGCATGGAGTCTCTGTAGCCGCCGCTCGATCCCAGACCGAGCACACCTCGGTCTTGGCGCGGTATCACCCCACTGACGGGGTCTTGGTCAACGACCTCCACCCGCCGTCGCGGTTAGCGCTTCTTGCCGCGAACCAGCAACAGGTGCGCGTTCCACTGAGACGGCTGGCCGTCCAGCGTCGCCGAGCTGCCCTGCCAACCACACACACACGTGACCAACTGGTCGCGATGCTTGTATTCGTCGATGACGTGCTTGAATTCGGGCGCGACCAGAGGCGGTTTGCTCGGAATGACCAACTCGGGCTCCTGTCGGACTGGTTGCGGCCGGAAACGCGACGGCGACACGCTGGGGCGGGACGCGTGGTGAGTCAACTATTGTGGGGCATCGAGCCCGATCCTGCCGACCGATCGATCGCGTACCCAGCCGAGCCGAGCCGAGCCAGCGGAATCGAGCCCAGCCGAGCCCAGCGCCGCCAGCCCGCCAGGCCCGCTTCGGCCCCCGCCAAACCCCAGTCCCAGCGTAGCCAGCTCGACGGCTCACGCTTCACCCGGGCCCGCGTCGGACCCGTCAGCCTGGGTCGTCCGTTTCCGCCAATCCACCGCGCTCGACCGTGGCCAGCCCCCGGAAAGCCGGCTGCAGCGCCGGATACAGCTCAACGTAGACGCCGTACAGCGTGTCGTAGATCCGCCGTCGGTCGGGGTCTGGTTCGATCCGCTCGCCGATCCGGACCATCGTCCGGGCGCCGGTCGCCAAGTCGGCACACCGCCCGATCCCCGTCACGGCGGTGATCGCCGATCCGAGCATGGCCGTCTCGACCACCTCCGGCACGGCCACCACGAACCCTGTGACATCCGCCTTGACCTGGTTCCAGGCCGCCTCGCGGGCAAACCCACCCGAGACCCGCAACTCGGTGACCGGAATGCCGGCCGCCACGATCGGCGCAGCGACATGACGGAGGGCCAGGTCAGCCGCCTCGAGAATCGCCCGGACGAGGTGCGCCCGGCGGTGCCGGAGGGTCAACCCGACGAACGCGCCGCGCGCCGACGGATCCCAGATCGGGGACCGCTCGCCGGCCAGGTAGGGCAGGAAGACGAGGCCGTCGGCGCCCGCCGCCAGGGCGGCCGCCTCCGCGAGCAGCTCGTCGATGGGCGCCTGGCCCGCCAGGACATCGTCTCGAAACCATTCGAGCGCCTTGCCGGTCGTGTTCATGGCGCCGCCCAGAAACCAACGCCCCGGGATCGGCGCAGCGGCCCCGAACACCCCGGGGATGTCCACCGGGCGGTCCGTGTACACGGCGAAGCCACCGGACGTGCCGCCCGTGTCGATTGCGTCGCCCGGCTCGAGCAGACCGGCCCCGATGAAGCTGGCATGGGCGTCCGCCATGCCGGCCACGATGGGAATGCCGGGTGGCAGGCCGAGCTCGGCTGCGGGACCTGGCAGCAGCCCGCCCATGACCGTGCCGGCAGCGACCAGGGGCGGCACCCTGTCCGTGCACAGACCAGTGGCGGCCGCCAAGGCAAGATCCGGATGGACCTGGGCAGGCAGAGACGTCCGGCCCGCGACCCCGGACAAACGCAGGGCGACCCATTCCCAGCTGGCCAGGTACCAGCGCGCACGATCGGCGAGCGCCGGACGCTGTCGCTCGAACCAATGCGCCCGAGGCAGGATGCCCAGGGTCCAGCCGTGGGCAGACGTGGCGACCGCCAGGGCCGACTCGTCTGTGGCACAGCGCGTGTCCAGCCAGGTCAGGGCCGGCGCGATGGGCCGACCATCCGCGTCCGCCACGACGAGGGTGGGTCCCTGGCCGTCGGCACAGATGGCCAGGATCTCGACGGCGCCCGCGGCCGCCAGCAACTCGGCACTCATCGCCACGATGGCGCGCCACCAGTCGCCCGGGTCCTGCTCGGCGGCGCCGCGCTCGGCGTTGATCAGCATCGGGTAAGCGGCTCGCGCCAGCGCCAGCAGCCGCCCATCGAGGGTGACCAGGCCGGCCTTCGCCTGGGTCGTGCCGAGGTCGATCGCCAGCACGACCCGGGTTGGATGTGCGGTCGGGGCCCGCGCCGGACGCGGGGGCGGCGTCAGGTGCGGGGTCGGAGTCAGCATGGGTCGGCGGGCACTGAGGCAGCGGCAGGACGCAGCCCACCCCGCAGTCGACCGGCCAGTCGGGCATCCGCGTCCAGTGCCTGGGGCATGGTCCGCCAATCCGCCGGCAGCAAGGGACGCCAGGCCCGGAGACCGGCCACCAGCCAGCCCGCCACGAGCCGCTCGCGGCGACCCCAGCGCAGGCCGTAGGCGTTTCGGATCGTGGCCGGCAGGAGCCCGACCGCCGGCCACAGCAGCCAGGCATAGCTGCTCACCGGTACCCGGCCCAGCAGTGGATGGAGCGGCCCCAGCGGTGGGGCCAGGATGACTTCGGCCAGCGAGCGCGCCGTGGGTGTCACCCGGAGCGGGCCGTCCGGACCCAGCTGCTCCGCGAGGTACGCGTCGAACGCCGCGATGTCCCGAGGGAGCCGCTCTTCAGGGATGCCCAGCGCTCGACCAATCGGTCGCGTCTCGGCGTAGAAGCGCGCCCGCTGATCCGGGCCCAGCGGCCGGATCCACGCCTGGTGGGTGACCAGCGTTGCGTCAATGAGCGTGGCATGGACCCACAGGGCGAGATCCGGATCGCGCGCGTCGTACCGGGCGCCATCACCGGCCAGGCGAGCTGCCTCACGCACGGGTCCGTGGATGCGCCGGTGCAGCCCGTGTAATCGGCGGATCTCCGCGCGGGCTTCAGTTGTCGTGCCATAGACGATGGCCAGGTAGCTCCGCAGCGTGGCGCGCAGGCGGCGCCACGGATCCGTCCGGAAGTCACTGTGCTGATCCACACCCTCCGCGATGAGCGGGTGCGCAATCTGGAGCAGGAGTGCACGCGGACCAGCCCCCAACAGGAGCGTCGCCTCGCGGTTCAACCGCCAGGCCTCGCTCGCCGGGCCGTACAGCCCCGCGAGATCGTCTGTCATGCGCCCGTCAGCGCTCGTTGGTGTGACGCCCGACGACCCACCACGCGAACGGAAAGACCCCGGCGGCGAGAGCCAGCTTGATCAGGTCGACGAGGATGAAGGGCGTCAGCCCGAAGGCAATCGCCGTCTCCAGTCGTGCGCCCGCAAACTTGGCCGGCAGTGCCAGCGCCAGCCACGGGATCCCTACGAGATAGATGACCACGTTGCCGATGAGCATTGCCGCCAACGCACCACCGAGCCGTCGATCCCAGCCGAGTTCCGCCAGGCGGCCCGTGATCGCAGCCGCGAGCACGAACCCGACGAGGTAGCCGCCGGTCGCTCCGAGCACCAGCGAACCGCT
Source organism: Chloroflexota bacterium (assembly GCA_031370565.1). Lineage (GTDB taxonomy): Bacteria > Chloroflexota > Limnocylindria > Limnocylindrales > CSP1-4 > Chersky-267. The sequence continues at coordinate 22,250 of JANMQO010000015.1, read as the reverse complement.
GCCCTGCGACGCGAAGGTATTCAGTCCGGAGGATCCGCCGGCATAGACCGGCAGCACGAGACCGAGCACGAGGTACAGCCCCAAGGCTGCCGCACCGCGCCGGAACCCGAGCGCGGCTCCGACGAGGAGCACGGCAAACGTCTGGCCGGTGATGGGCACAGGGCTCTCGCCGAGTCGAATCTGGAAGTTGGCGAAGAGCGGGATTGTCTGGCCCCGCTGGATGATCGTCAGCTGGGCGCACAGCGCCACGAGCAGCGCTCCGGCCACGATGAGGGCGATGTGCCGGACGCGGCTGCTCATCCGCTCGCTCACCCGGATCGGCACGAGGAAGTCTCCGATGGTGATGCCTCGCTCGGCGGCCGGCAGGCGATTGAGGCGGTTCGTCGCGCTCGTCATGGAGGTCCTCATGGCAGGGGTCGCGGCTGAATCATCGTCGGCGGGAGTCTAGCAGAGGCTCGCGGCAGCTCGGCCACAGCACCGACGCTTCGCTGGTCGATCGTCCGCGTGGCGGCCCGCTCACCGGTGCGCGCGGCCGTCAGGGCGGCCTCGTCGCGAGCCAGCCGTGGGAGCCCCAGCGTCACTCGAATTGCACCGCCCGGATGATCTCCATCCGGGCGGCCAGCCTGGCTGGCCAGATGGCCGCGAGCATGGCCACCGTGACGCCGAAGACCGCGGTCCGGCCGATCGTCGGCCAGTCGGGATCGAAGGGCAACTGGAGCGAGCCGCCGCCGGCAATCCCGATCATGACCTGCCCGGCGACAACCCCGGTGACGCAGCCCAGAATGGCACCGACGATCCCGAGCACGCCCGCTTCGACGATGACCATCCGCCAGACCTGTCGACGGGTCATGCCCACGGCTCGCAGGACGCCCAGCTCACGCACGCGCTCGAGGACGTTCATCGAGAGCGTGTTGACGATGCCCAGGCCGGCCACGATGACGGCCACCAGCGAAAGCGCGTCGAACAGTCCGAAGACACGACCGAGGGCGGCGTCGACCGCACCCGCGATCTGGCCCAGCGGTGTCGGATCCAGGGCAAGGCTGCGCGCCACCCGGTCCAGTTCCGGGGTGGCGGCCGCAACCTGACCGGCCGCGAACCGCACGGCGAAGGCATCGGCGCCCAGCACGCCGAAGGCATCGGTCGCGTCCTTCCAGCCCGTCAGGATGGCCTCGCCGGCCGTACCCGGGATCGTCCGCTCGACGATCCCGACGATGCGCAAGGTCTGGCCACGACCGCCACCGATCGGGAAGGTGAGGTCGTCGCCGAGCTTGAGCGCCAATCGGTGGGCAGTGCTCAGCGGCACGATCACCGCCCCGCCCGTGTCCAATGCGGTCAGTGCCGCGGTGCGGTCGCCGTCGAGGAAGGTCAGCCGGCCGTCGGCCAGGAGGTCCGCGCCGACCATGGCGGCGGCCTCCACCCGAACGCCGTGGTAGGCGACCTGGAACCGTCCGATCGGGCTGACCCGGGCCACCCCGGCCACCGCGGCGAGTTGCTCGGCCACCCCTTCCTGCGCGCCGACCGGACGGATCGAGGTGGCGACGATGTCGCCCGGGACCACGCCGGACAACCAGGCCGTGGCCACCCGACGGGCGTCCTGGGCAACGCCGCCCAACGCCACGATCATGGCCAGGCCGACGGTCAGCGCCCCGATCGTGAGCGTTGCACGCCCGCGGTCCCGCACGAGCGAGCCGCGAGTAAGTCGCTCGGCGACGGGCGCGATGAGCGCGAACGGAATTCCGGCCAGTCGGCCGAGCGGTCCCAGGAGGAACGGTGTCAACAGGGTGGCCAGCAGCAGAATCCCGTACACGGCCAGCCAGCGCAGGAGTCCCGCACTCCCGGCGGCCGCGGGAAACAGCAGCAAACCGCCCAGCGCCACCACGCCGAACACGACAACCAGCCAGCGCAGACGCGCGCCGACGATGGATCCAGGAATGGACGGTCGAAGCGCCTCGATCGGCGAGATCCGGCCGGCTCGGACGGCGGGCTCCAGCGCCGCGGCCAGGGTCACCAGCGTCCCGACCATGAAGGCGATCGCCACCGCCGAAGCCTGCAGCGGCGGACCCTGGATCGGGACCAGGCCGGTCACCCGGATGTACCGCGCGATCGCCCCCGCCAGGCCCATCCCGAACAGCACGCCCAGCCCGGATCCGGCCAGCCCGATGACCAGGGCCTGGCTCAGGATGAGCCGGTTGACCTGCCCTCGGCTCGCCCCGGCCGCACGCAGCAGGCCCACCTCGCGAGCCCGTTCGGTGACGGTCATGGCCAGGGTGTTGAAGATGAGGAAGGCCCCGCCGAACAGGGCCAGCGCGGCCACCAGGGCCGTCGTCGACTGAAAGTCAATCGTGGACGCCCGCAGCGAGCGGGCAAGATCGGCCGGCCTGGACAGGACATACGGCTCGGCCGTCAGGCGACGCTCCAGGTCGGCGGTCACCGCATCCGGGCTGGCGTCACTGGCCAGGCGCACGTCGACCCGGCTGACCCGGTCGGTCTTGAACAGCTGCTCGACTTCGCCGAGCGACACGATGATCGTCCGGCCAGGTGCTCCGACCAGTGGCCCGTCGCCGGCCAGGATCCCCACAATCCGCTCCGTGCGCGGCCGGTCCGCACCGAGGATCGTCAACGCGTCGCCCAGGCCCAGTCCCGTGTCACGGGCCATCCGTTCGGAGATGAGGGCACTCGGTTCGGTGGATGCGGCGAGCGGCGCGCCCGCGACCAGCACGAGATCGTGGATCCGGAGGTAGGGGCCGGGATCGATCCCGAGAACCGTCACCGGTCCGGCCGAGCTGAGGCCCAACGGCCCGCCTGGCGTCGGCTCGAGATACGTTCGCCGCTGCAGCGTCGGCGCGACGACAGCGATCCCGGCCGTACCGGCGATCGCCTCGACGGTCTGGGTCGAGAGTCCCGCCTCGGCGAAGGCTTCGACCCGCAGATCCGCCCGGCCGACGAGGTCATGCACGGTCCGATCGATGGCCCTCTCGATCCCGGCGTTGGTGGCGAGCGCCGCGTACAGCACGGCGATCCCGAGGGCGATGCCGACCATTGTCAGGAGCGTCCGGAGCGGTCGCGCGACGAGGCTGCGCCAGGCGTACAAGGTCAGCCCGCCCACCGGCGTCAGAGTCCGAGCTGGGCGAGCCGAGCGATGAGCGGCGAAGCCGCGTGGTCGTCGCGGCGACCAAGCGGGATCTCGTCGCGCAGGCGGCCGTCCTGGACGAAGAAGACCCGGTCTGCATAGGCGGCGGCTTTGGCATCGTGGGTCACCAGCACGATCGTCTGGCCGCGCTCCACGCACGATCGCCAGAGCATTTCCAGGATCTCCGTGCCGGTTGTGAAGTCGAGGTTGCCGGTGGGCTCATCGGCGAACAGGAGGGCAGGTTTGGTGACGAGCGCCCGGGCGATGGCCACCCGCTGTTGCTCGCCCGCCGACAGCTGATCGGGTCGGTGGCGTTCCTTGCCGACCAGGTCGACCTGCTGGAGGACGTCCCGGATCCGATCCGCGACCTCGCCCCGGCGCGGGTCCTGGCCGCCGATGGTGAATGGCAGACCGACGTTCTCGGTCACGTCCAACAGCGGGATGAGGTTGAAGAACTGGAACACGAAGCCAGTCCTGGTCCGGCGCAGCCGGGTCGCCAGCTCGTCGGACAGGGAGCTGATCACATCGCCATCCAGGACAACCTCGCCGGAGGTGGGTCGATCCAGGCCGCCCAGCATCTGGAGCAGGGTGCTCTTGCCTGAACCGGACGGGCCCATCAGGGCGACGAATTCGCCGCTCTCAACCGTCAGCGACACACCGCGCAGGGCTTCCACGGTCGTGGACCCCAGCTGGTACGACTTCCGGAGATCGCGTGCCTCGAGGATCGCCGTCATCGTGCGGAGTGTACCCGTCGCCGGGTCCAGACGATACCCCGTGCTGCCGGCAGGACGATCAGCCGCCGAAGAAGAAGCCGGCGATCGTGCCGAAGATGGTTTCGAGCAAACCCGCCGGGGCAGGCTGGTCGAGGACCCGCAGGCTCGGCGTGAGGTACGGGCCCGTGCCCTGGGGGCCGGGCTCCACCGGAGCCTCGGATGGCTCCGTGGTCGGCGTCGCGGTCGGGGTCGGGCTTGGGGTGGGCGAGGCGGTCGGCGTTGGTGTTGGCGTGGGGGTTGGGGTCGCGGTCGGGGTCGGCGAGGCCGTCGCAATCGGCGTTGGCTGGCTCGTCGGCACGGCCGTTGGCCGTGGTGTCGGACGCGGCGTGGGCGCGGCCGTGGGCTGGGCCGTCGCGACCGGCGTGGGCTTGAACGTCGGCTTGGGGGTCGGCCTGGGGGTCGGCCTGGGTGTGGCCGTCGTGGTCGTGCCGCACTTGTCCGCGAACAGGACCGTCCACATCTTCTTGCCGTCGGCCCCCTGGTAGGCGCCGATCCCGGCCACGTCCCAGGCTGAGCCCAGGATGTTGGCTCGGTGCCCGGAGGAGTTCATGAACATCTGCTGGATCTGCGCCGTGGCGCTGTCGTCTGGGTAGTTGTTCCAGCCGATGTTCTCGCCGGCCAATTTGAAGCAGTACCCGCGCGCGGACAGTTCGTCGAACACGGAGCTGCCGGACGGCGGAATCTGGTGACTGAAGTAGTCGCGGGTGATCATGTCCTGGCTGCGCCAGCGGGCGACAGAGGCGAGGCTTGAGTCCCAGCGCAGGGTCGGCAGCCCGGCGCTCGCTCGGGCCTGATTGGTGAGCGCGAAGAGGGCCTGCTCGTCGGACGAACTGAAGGCATTGGCGTCCCAGGCGAAGGTGACGGCGGGTAGTGCGAGCGTGCCGATCGCCGTCGCGGCGAAGGCGATCGAGACGAGGACGGACAGACGACGCGGCAGCCGGGGCGATCGGACCAGGGTCCGCTGGGGCGTGCTGGGAACCATGCCGTCACCGTACCGCCGAGCGGGGCCCCGGTCACCGGCGCGATGGTCCCGTCGGTCCCGGACGCGAGTACCAAGAACGACACCGAAGCGCACCGTAGTGCACCGTGTGGCGAGTCGGCCGGGTTGCTGCCGCCGCCCAGGTCCGAGGGGCGCGATCTCCGGACGGCGTGGTGGCCGCGACCATCGGAGGCGGTGGCCGGGCGCGCTTCGACCGGATTCGGCTAGACTTCGTGCCGTTCCGTCCCGTCACAGTCGACGACGCAGGGCACTGGGCCGTCGTGGGACGTCGTGCGGCAGCGCCGTGGTGGCCTTAGCTCAATGGCAGAGCATCGGATTGTGGCTCCGAAGGTTGCGGGTTCGAGCCCCGTAGGCCACCCCAACCCTCGACGTGCAGCGGCGCAGGAGCGACGTCTCGCCGACAGCGGCGCGCCGCGGCCGGCCACGCGCTCGATGTACGATGCCGCCAACCCACGAGACGCGCACGGGGCCCGTCCGAGTCCGTCCCCGACGGCCGGATGCAAGGGCCCACGCAGGATCGCGGGACAGAGGAGTGCGCCCGATGGCGACGGTCACGTTCGAGCACGTCACCAAGAAATATGGCGACGTCCTGGCGGTCGACGATCTCAACCTCGAGATCCGCGACGGCGAGTTCATGGTCCTGGTGGGGCCGTCCGGCTGCGGCAAGACGACCAGCCTGCGGATGATCGCCGGGCTGGAGGAGATCACCAGCGGCGACCTGCGCATCGGCGACAAGGTCGTCAACGATGTGGCGCCCAAGGACCGCGATATCGCGATGGTCTTCCAGAGCTATGCGCTCTACCCGCACATGACGGTTCGGGACAACCTGGCCTTCGGCCTCAAACTGCGCAAGGTCGCCAAATCGGAGATCGAGCGACGGGTGAACGAGGCCGCAGGGATCCTCGACCTGGGCAAGTATCTGGACCGCAAGCCCAAGGAACTGTCCGGCGGTCAGCGCCAGCGCGTCGCACTGGGCCGGGCGATCGTCCGTGAACCCGCCGTCTTCCTCATGGACGAACCGCTCTCCAACCTGGACGCCAAGCTGCGCGTCCAGACCCGAGCCGAGATCGCCCGACTGCATCAGCGCCTCCAGACGACGATGGTCTACGTCACCCATGACCAGATCGAGGCGATGACCATGGGCACCCGGATCGCGGTCATGAGCGATGGCCTGCTGCAGCAGGTCGGTCCGCCCCAGGAGCTCTACGACACGCCGGTCAACAAGTTCGTGGCCGGCTTCATCGGCAGCCCGTCGATGAACCTCTTCGATGTCACCCTGGTCGGGACCGGCGATGATGCCACGCTGGAGTCGCCGGACATGAGCCTGCCGCTGCCGACTCGCTTCCGCGCCGCGGTCGGACCAACGGCCGGTCGCCGGCTGGTGGCGGGCATCCGGCCCGAGCACCTGGACCTGGGCAGTGGCGGCAGCGACGCGACCGTCTTGTCGGTGAAGGCGGACGTCGTCGAGTACCTGGGCAACGAGGAGTTGCTCCACGTGACGGCCGGCTCGAAGGAGCTGGTCGCGGTCGTCAGTGCCGCCCACCGGGTGCGACCGGGTGACATCGTGTCGCTCGTCGTGCCGCTCGCCAAGCTGCACCTGTTCGACGCCGAGACGGGTGCCTCGCTGGCGAGCTCACCGACAGCGGTGGCCGTCTGAGTTGGCTCGGACGCCCGGTTGGCCGCGCCAACGACGACCAACCGGGCACCGCGAGCAGTACCGATGACTGATCCATTTCGGTCCGAGGCAGACGCCGAGCTGGGCGAAACGACGGTCGAGTCGCGGGTGGTCCACCAGGGCCGGACGATGACGTTCCGGGTCGACACCATCGAACGTCCGGACGGCAGCCGCCACCGACGCGAGATCGTCGGTCATCCGGGCGCGGTTGCGATCGTGGCCTTGGACGACGCGGACTGCCTGTTGCTCGTCCGTCAGTTCCGTACCGCCGCCGGCCGGGTCCTCCTGGAGATTCCAGCCGGCACCCTGGACGTGGACGAGGCCACGGGCGCGGTCGAGCAGCCCGATGGGGCCGCCCGACGGGAGCTCGAGGAGGAGACCGGCTTCCGAGCCCGGACCTGGCGTGCGCTCGGATCGTTCTGGACCGCGCCCGGGTTCGCCACCGAGCGGATGCACCTGTACCTGGCCAGCGACCTCGTGTCGGCCGACGAGGACCAGTTGAGTCCGGACGAGGACGAGGCGCTCACGCTGGTCCGGCTGCCCTGGCTGGAGGCGCTGGCCGCCGCCGAGGATGGCCGGATCGCCGACGCCAAGTCGATCGTCGGGATCCTACGCCTGGCCCGGCTGCGAGCCAGCGGCCAAGCGTAGGTTCAGCCGGATTTATCGTCCGGCAGGCGGTCGAAGGCGCATCGGCAGGGCGATCTCGCCGGGCCGGGCGCAACGATCAGCTGCCCGCGCGCCAGCTGGCCAGATCGACGAGTTTGAGGCGTGGGCTGTCGGTCAGGCCCGGAATCCGACCGCGCTTGGCGATCGGGCGACCGTCGATCTCCTTGATGTCGCCGGTGAAGTCGATCGGGGCGGCTCCACTGATGTACGAGCCGACAGCGAAGTTGTCGACGCGCGCCCCGTGCTCCTTGAAATAGTGGATCCGGTCCGGGGTCAGCCCGCCCGAGACGACGATCCGGACGTGCTCGAAGCCGGCCTGGTCGAGTCGGGCGCGGACCTCGGTCACCAGCTCCGCGGTCACCCGACCGCGCTCCGCAGGCGTGTCCAGCCTGATCCCGTACAGCCGGTCACCAAGCGCGTGGGCGACCCGGAGCGCCTCCTCAGCCTCGTCCTTGAATGTGTCGATGAGGACGATCCGCGGTACGTCCGCTTCGAGGTCCCGGTCGAACGCGAGAGCGGCCTCGACCGTATCGCCGAAAATGAGGACGAGCGCGTGCGGCATCGTGCCGGTGGGGCTCAGGCCGGCCAGTCGAGCGCCGGCCGGCGTGGATGCTCCGACGCAGCCGCCGATGATCGCGGCATAGTCGAGGACGTCGGTGATGTCCGGATGGACGTGCCGCGCCCCGAACGAGATGACCGGCTGCGGGGCGGCTGCCTCGACGCATTCGCGGGCGGCGGTCGCCCAGCCGGTCGACTGGGCGAGCATGCCCAGGATGGCCGTCTCGTACAGCCCGAATCGCCGGTAGCGGGCGCGGATCCGCAGGACGACTTCCTTGGCCACGAACTCGTCGCCGTCGTCCAGGGCCTCGACCGTCACCTCGGCCGGATCGGCGTCGATCAGGGCATGAGCAAGCAGGTTCTTGGCCTCGTCCAGGCCACACAGGATGCCGTCCTCGCGCCCGAAGATCTCCATGACCACCATCGGGTTGAGGCCCTCGCGGTCGAGGACGCGCTCCGCCCGGGCAAAGTAGACGTCGGCCGACTCGCCCGACAGGATCTCGTTGGACGGGCGGGTCCGGATGATTCCCATCAGTGGTTGGTCACCGGAGCCCCGGGTTGCGCAACATCGGTCCACCTCTGCCTCGGGCCGCGCACCTGCGGCTCGATTGGTTGGCGAGTGTAGCGCACGGCCATCGACCCGGACGCATGAACGGCTCAGGCGCGCCGGGGTCGACTTGGGCGCGGGCGGAGTCTGGCGCCGACGATGAGAACGCCCAGCCCGACGAGCACGAATGCCACGACCATGCGCAACCGGAAGCCGCCGAGATCGGCCGCGCCGACCCACAGGTTTCGGGCGTCGATCGCCCTGGACTGGGCAGCGGCCAGATCGCCCTGGGCGAAGGATGAGCGAGCCGCAGCCAGGGCCCCGGTCGGGTCCTGGCCGAATAGGCCAACGCGGCCGAGGAAGCCATCAGCCGCAGGGTCACGGGCGGCGCGGGTGGCCGCGACGACCTGGTCGATGATCGCGCGCTCGGTCGCCGCTTCGCTCAGTGCCGCGCTGACGTCGCCCTGCTCGAACGCCGCACGCAGGCTCGTCGGCAGCTCCAATCCGGCGTCGGTGGCCGCGACCGCGGCGGTCAGCTCGTCGCGTCCGGCGAGCACCCTCCGCAGGCCGGCCAGCTGGGCCTCGGCGGCATCGAACTGCCACACGGTCAGGGCGGCTCGCAACGAGGCCGGCAGCGTCCAGTCTCCGGCTGCCCTCTGGAGTGTGGCGTAGTCGGCACGAGCAGCGGCACGCGCATCGAGCAAACCCAGCTCCGCCGGCCGGACGACCCACGTTCGCCACAGGCCAGTGGCGTCGACGCCGGCACGCTCGGCGAGCAGGTCGAGCAGCCCGCGCCAGTCCGTCGACGACCCCTGCCCGCTTGTGCCAGACGTCCCCGACCCGTTCAAACTTGAGCCCGAGCGCGAGCCCGCTGGATCGTACGCAGACTCGTGGTTGGCGGCTGCCACGAAGACGGCCTGCAGTCCGCGTGGCCCCGCCAGCGCGGCGATCCGTCGGGCCAGCTCCGCTGAGGCAGCGTAGGCATAGGCCTCAGCAGGTCCTGTCGCTTGACCGGCGGTCGGCGTCGGCCAGGCGTTGAGCGGGATTGCCGCGGCGAGCAGTGTCGCGTCGAGCACGACCGGCCGACCAGGCAGCTGCAGCTGCGCAGCGACCCCTGCGCCGGCCCATGTTGCGAATCCCTCGACGATCCAGCGATCGGCAAAGAGACGCCCGTTGAACCAGAGGTGAGCGGCCTCGTGCAGGACCACGCCGGCATCGGCGTCGTAGGCGACCCGGATGATCGAAGCGGCCGGATCGAAGACGCCGGCGTACCCCCCGAGGGAGCGGCCGACCGACTCCTCGACTCCGATCGGCACCGTCCATGGATAGGGCAGGCCGATCAACCCACCCAGGGCTGGCAGGCCCTGTTGCAGGACGCCGTCGACCCGACGACCCCAGGCCGCGTCGTCGCCCCATGCCCGTACGATCAGGCTGACCGGCCGACCTTCGACGGCCACGGTCAGGGGATGTTGGTCGAACGCCGACGGTCGGTCTGCGACCACAAAGGCGGACAGCTTGAATGGGTCCGCCAGCACCGCCGACGTCAGGCTGACTGTGCCGTCCGCAGCGGTGACCGGCGGCGGCAGCTGCCCGGCCACGACCTGGACCTGGTAGCCGGTCGGGAATCGGACGCTGACGGAAGATCCGGGAGTCCCGGTCGTGCCAAAGGCCCATACCGGGAACGCCACGAGCGCATCGCCAACCCGTACCTGGCGGGTTGGGTCGCCGCCGGGATCGGGCAGGTCGAAGACCAGCCGCAGGTTGGTGGAGCGGCCGCTCGCCAGGCGCTTGGTGAACGGGATCGCGAGCAGGGTGGACCGGTTGGAGTGACTGACCACGCTCACGGCGACCTTCGAACCATTGTTCGTGGCCAGGAATCCGGTCGTTCCGGGCAGCACGGTCAGGTTGGCGTGGTCGTAGACGAACCGGGTGGTGACCGTCTCGTGGGTCCGGTTGGTGACCACCAGGTCCAGCGTGACGTGGACCCGGTGCTGCTCTGGTTGCACGTCGTAGACGGCTGTACCGACCAGGGCCAGCGCGGGCGTCCTCGCCGCCACCGTCGCACTGGGTGTGACTGCCGTGGTCGTCGCCACAGCCAAGATGACGGCCCCCACCAGGGCCATGGCCTGCCGCGCCGGACTGCGGCCCATCAGCCGATCGGCTCCTGACGAAGCTCCGCTGTCTCGACCGCTGCCAGCTCCGGCAGGCGGGCGGCGAAACGCCCCAGGAGGGCTTCGTTGCGCCCGACTCGTCCGTCCGTCGAGGGGATCCGGCCTCCGATCCACAGCCAGCCGGCCGACTCTGCCAGGAGCGCATCGCAGATCACAACGGACCGGGCGAGCGCGAGACCGAGTTCGTCGGCACCGGCGAAGCGGGCCGGGATTTCGGTGCTGAGGATGGGTCGACCGTCTTCGGCCAGGGCGAACTTGACGAACGGAAACTCGTCGTTCCAACGCAGCAGCATCCGGTACGACCGCCGGAATCCATCACCGATGGGGGGCGCGAAGTGGACCCACGAGACGAGACCCAGCTCCGGATCGAGGATCAGCGTGATCCGGATATCGAAGCGACGCCGGCCGTCGAGCGACAGGTCCCAGGCCACCAATCCGTCGCGCTCCACACGGGTCAGTGGCGGAATGCCGAGATCGGCGAGCCAGGCCTCGACATCGGCGGGCTGGGGGTTGAGGCGGTCTGAAAGCACCTGGGCAGTCTAGGCGAGATCCCGGCGCCGGTCAGTCAACTGCACTCCGCGAGCCGGCCGCCTTCACACTCCGGGCCGCAGTCAGGCCGTCCGGTCGCCGCCCGTCCGGGGCGGTTGCGACGGCCCGTTTCGGTCGACCACCGGCCGAGTCCGCCATGTGTTCGACCGATCCCCCGCTGCGCACCACCCGACCTGGATAGTCCGTGGCGCGCACGTCTTCGCCGATCCGGACATTGCGCCCGAGCCGGGTCCCGCGCGGCACGATGGCGCGCTTGCCGATGACGCTGATGCCCGTGTTCAGGCGCGTCGGCTCGCGCCGGTTCGGGGTATCGTCGCCGCCCTCGCCCACGATCGCACCCTGGCCGATCGTGGCCTCCTTGTCGATGATCGCCCGATCGACGATGGCGCCGGACCGCACCACCGTATCGAACATGAGGATGGAGTCGCGCACGACCGCACCGGCGTCCACCCGCACGCCCGGCGAGAGGACGGAGTTGACGACCGTGCCGTTGATGATGCAGCCATGGCTGATGAGGCTGCGATGGACCTGGGCGGTCTGCCCGATGCGGGCCGGCGCGCGCTCCTCCGACCGAGTGTGGATGAGCCAGTCCTTGTCGTACAGATCGAGCTCGGGCTGATCCTCGAGCAGGGCCATGTTCGCTTCCCAGAAGGACTGGATGGTGCCGACGTCCTGCCAGTACCCCTCGAACCGGTAGCCGAAGACTCGCGCTCCTCCGTCGATCATGGCCGGGATGACGTGCGCGCCGAAGTCGACGCGATCCTCCGCCAGCCAGCGTCGCAGCGCCTTCTTGGAGAAGACGTACACACCCATGCTGGCCAGATCGCTCTTGGGCAGCTTGGGCTTCTCCTGCCACTCGACGATCCGGTTGCCCTCGTCCATGCCCAGGATGCCCATCCTCGTCGCGTCGGCGAGGGGCACGCGCCGGACGGCGATCGTGACGTCCGCGCGCCGGCGACGGTGGGCGGCCAGGAACGGCGCATAGTCCATCTTGTAGATGTGATCGCCGGCCAGGACCAGGATGTCCGCCACGTCGTAGTGCTCGATGACGTTGAGGTTCTGGAGGACCGCGTCGGCGGTGCCCCGGTACCACTCGGCGAGCCGACCTCGGGCGATGTAGGGCTGGAGCATCTTCACGCCGCCGCGATTGCGATCGAGGTCCCACGGGCGGCCCAGGCCGATATGGTCGTTGAGCGAGCGAGGGTTGTACTGGGTGAGCACGACGACGTCGTCGACGCCGGAATTGACGCAGTTGCTCAGGCTGAAGTCGATGATCCGGTACTTGCCCCCGAACGGCACGGCCGGCTTGGCCCGGACTGACGACAGGATGGACAGCCGCTCACCCTCTCCGCCGGCGAGGATGACCGCCATGGTTGGCTTCATCGTGGCGTCCCCTTCTGGTGCAGGCGCGTCGCGAAGTCCCTCGCGGGGATGCTAGCACGCGATTCCCGATGCGCGTGCCCCCTATTGGCAACGCCACGTGAACGATTCTCACCGACCGGGTCGTGCGGCCGCAACCCCGTCGGCGCGGCCTGCGTCGCGGCGTGGTCGATCCCTACAGGAACAGCCGCCCGTTCACGAATGCGCCGTTGAGCTCGACCATCCAGTGCAGGTGTGGTCCCGTCGTATGGCCGGTCATTCCCACGTAGGCGATGACCTGGCCGGCCTGCACGAGATCCCCGACCCGGACGGCGATGGGGTATCGGTACGCGTCGACATGGGCGTACCAGGTCAGCAGATTCTCGGCGTGGGCAATGATCACCACCCAGGCCCCGTCGGACAGGGGTCCGGCGTAGACCACCCGGCCGGGCCCGGCGGCCTGAATCGGCGTGTACATCGGGTCGGCAATGTCGATTCCGTTGTGGAAGTGCGAGCAGTTGCCCATGGGTGGCTCCCAGGAAAACCCGGTACAACCGAATTCCTGGGTGACCACGCCGGCCAACGGCCACGCGAGCGTGCCGTTGTACTGGGACGGGATCCCGCCACCCTGGAACTGCAGCGCCACGAGCGCATCGATCTTGCGCTTGATGGCGGCTTGCGCGGCGGCCTCCGCGTTCATCGCCCGACGGAGCGCGCTGGCATTGTGGGCGAGCTTCTGGTACGCGTACTGCTGGACGGCCAGGGCGCGCGCCGTCGTCGCCTGGAGCTCCTTGTACTGCGCCCTGGCCACCTTGAGGTCGAGCAGACTCCGGGCCAGGACCTGGCGCTGGGCTGCGGTCTCCACCCGGAGTTGCTCGGTATCGGAGCGCGTCTGGGTGACCGTCTGATCCAGGGCGAAGAGCGTCTGCTGATCTCTGGCGACCTGGTCTGCGAGGGCCTTGTCCTGGCTGCCGATATCCACCAGGTAGCCCACGTCGGCGAGGACGTCCGAGAACGAGTTGGCAGACAGGATCGTCTCGAGCAGCGACGTCCGGTCGCTGTCGTAGGCGGCACGGATATGGGCGGCGAGGAGCGCCCGACGCTGCTGCAGCTGGGCGGCCTTGGCGGCCTCCTCAGCCTGGATCTGGTAGAGCTGGGAATCGAGGTCGGCGAGCTGGGCGATCTGTCGGTTGTACGTGGCCTGGACCACGTGGATTTTGGTCGTCATGTCGCCGATGCGCCGCTTGACCGCGGTCAGATCGGCATTGATCCCGGCGAGCTGCGAGGACGTGCCTCGGATCTCCGTCCGGAGGTCCGCCTGGAGTCCGTTGAGCTGGGCGACCTGCTGCTTCTGCGCCGCGATTTTGGCCTGGAGGGCCTTCTGCCGGGCGATGGCATCGGACAGTTCATCGCCGCGGACGATCGGCGCCCCGAAGGCGCCGCTGAGCAGCGGCACGAGGAGGACGACGAAGAGACCGATCCGGACGGGAATGCCGAGTCGAGAACGGCTGCGAATCACGATGGCGACGTCACGGTGCGAGCAAACTCCGGTGGCGCGTCGCAAGCGACGCGGTGGCGGCTACGCCCACCGATGAACGCCGTCCCTGCGGGGCACACGTCGGGACGACTCCGGCTTGGCGGCATCATACGCGCCTCGCGCCAACACGTGCCCGAGCTGACCGGCCTCCGCTCAGGTGCGCAGCAGGATCGCCCAGAGTGCGCCCAGGATCAGGAAGGGGCCAAACGGGATGTAGCTCTTTCGGGTCGTTCGGCGCAGGGCGAGCAGCGCGACGATGACCACGCCCGACGCCAGCACGCCGGCGGTCAGGCCGAGCAACGCTCGATACGCTCCGGAGACGAGCCCGATCGTCACCAGCAACTTGACGTCACCCATACCGAAGGCACCCGGACCGAAGCGCAGCGACGGCAGGTACAGGGCCGCCGGGATCACGACTGCCGCCACGATGGCCGGCAGCAGGGCGTCACCGACCATCGGATTGCGCCCACTGGCGGCGAACACGAGAGCCAGCGGGATCATCGGCAGGGTCAGGGCATCCGGCAGGAGGCGCTGGTCGAGGTCCGTGGCGAGCAGGAGCGTGAGGACGAGGACGTACGCTGCGAAGATGACCAGCTCGAACGCCGGGTCGAGCCGGGCCGGCTGCAGCGTATCGAGCTGGCCCGGCTGCGCAGTGAGGACGGCGGACGACTGGACCACGGCGCCGAACCCAGCCTCGAAGCGGCCCGGCAACACGCCCAGTCCGAGTGCCCCAAAGCCGGCGACGACGACCGTCCGCCAGCCGACTGGACGGCCGCCGATGAATTCCTCGTCGTGCTCCGGCCAGCGCACGCTGATCCGGTCCGCGAGCAAGCCCCAGACCAGGCCGACCAGACCGAACGCCAGGGACGCCATCAACGGATGGCCACCGCTATGACGGTCGCGCCAGCCCCCCCGCGAGGCCGCGCCTGGCGGCGACTCACCGCGCCCCGGCCAGCGCCAGCTCGACGAGGGTCGCGTGGGTCACCCCACTGGCGCCCCGCGAGGCAAAGGGCGTCGGCTTGCGAAAATAGCCGGTCCCGCCGATGTCGAGATGGACCCACGGCTGCGTGACGAACTCGCGCAGGAAGAGGCCGCTCCGGATCAGCGAACCGTCCGCCGTGCCCGAGTTCTGGAGATCCCCGTACCAGCTGTCCATGTCCGCCACGTAGTCGTCGACGAGCGGCATCTGCCAGTAGCGTTCGCCGGCCCGCCGGCCCGCCGCCAAAACCTCGTCGTGCCAGGCTTGCGGCGTCCCGAACGTGCCGGTGACGAGCCCACCGAGCGCCCGCGCGACGGCGCCGGTCAGCGTCGCCACGTCGACCAGGTGCGTCGCGCCCAGCCGCTCCGCGTAGGTCAACGCGTCGCCCAGGATGAGCCGACCCTCGGCGTCCGTGTTGGTGATGTCAACCATCTTGCCGTTGAGCGCCCGGACCACGTCGCCCGGTCGAGTGGAGTGCGGACCGGGCATGTTCTCGACCGCGGGGGCGATGGCCAGCAGGGGCGTGCCGGGTGCCAATCGGGCGACGGTCTCGATCGCCGCGATGACGGTGGCCGCACCCGCCTTGTCCATCTTCATCTCTTCCATCCGGTCGGCCGACTTGATCGAGATGCCGCCGGAGTCGAAGCAGACGCCCTTGCCCACGATCGCCAAGTGTCGCCCGAGAGCATCGTGCTCGCCCTCCGCACCGGAGCGCAGGACGATCATGCGCGGCGGGTTGTCGCTGCCCCGGCCGATGGCCATGAACATGCCCATGCCCAGGGCAGTCGCCCGCTCCGGTTCAATGATGTCGCTCCACAGGCCATGCCGAGCAGCGATGGCAGCCGCCTCATCGGCGAGGACGGCGGGGCTGACGTCGTTCGAGGCGCGATTGGCCAGGGTGCGCGCCGTGTTGGCACCCTCACCCATGATCTGGCCGCGGACGGCGGCCGCCAGCAGGCCCGTCGCGTCGCCACCCGGCACGATGAGGATGAGTTCGTCGAGCATGGGCGGGGCCGAGGGGACGTTGTCCAGGTAGATCGACTTCGGCTCGTACGTCCCTTCGACGACGCCACGGGTCAGCAGCTCGACGACCGCCGCGGCACCTCCGTCGATCGTGCCGGCCAGCTCGCCAATCCAGATCGCCAGCCGATGCACGGTACGGCCGCCCAGCCGACGCTCAATGGCGCTGCCCAGGCGCTGGACGGTCTCACGGTCGAGGCCGGCCTGCTCCCCGGTGGCGATGGCCAACACGCGCTGGACGGGCAAGGTTCCGGCCGCTGCCAGCGCCGCGTGGTAGCGCTCCTCGGTGAGCTCGCCGAACGCCGCCAGGGCGCGCAACTCGCCGCCGCTGCGCCGGTCCAGCTCATCGAGCATGCCGTCGAAGCGGGCTGTGCCGACGATCGGGATGGCCAGCACGTCGGCGGCGACATCCCAAGGCTGATCAGTGGCGATGCGGAGCTGCACTGGCGGAGTCCCTCCCGGCGGGCGCGCCGCCGCATCTCGTGGAGCTGGTCTGGTACCGAGAGTGTAGCCGGCCGACTGGCGGGCCGACCGGATGTCAGGGCGACGAGGTCGGGGCAGCGACGGCTGCCGCGGCGTCGGCCAGGCGGCCGCGAGCGACCTCGATGTCGATGACAGCCTGGTTCATGCCGCCCCGGGCGAGCTCCGCCATGATCACGACGAGGCCGCGCGTGTCGGGCGGCAGATTGGCCTGGGCGGTGCGCAGGTCGCGGAAAGCCGCCCGCACCGAGGCCGTCACCTTGCCCGCGGTCCGATCGAGCAACGTCCAGACCCGGCGGAGCGCCTTGTCAAACGCGGCGTTTCGATCGATCCACGCCGTCAGGATCGAGACATCCACGGTGTTGGCCAGCTGGTCCCGGAGTGTCGCGGACGTGGCAAGGGCGGTATCGGCACGGGTGAGGACCAGCAGGGCCGCTCGAAAATCACCGCTCGCCCCGAGGCCCGCGGCACGCCCGGTGAGCGCATCGTGATTGGCCAGGCTGGTCGACAGCGCTGTCGCCGCGATGGTCGCATGGGTCAGTTGCGCCCACGACGCGCTCAGATCGGCCGTCGTCGCGAGGGCCGTGACGAGTCGGTCGTAGCGCACCCGCAGCGCGCTGCCGATCGTGGTCACGTCGTCCGGCCCGAAACCCGGGATGGCGCCGAGTCGAGTCCGCAGGGCCGCCGTGGCCAGCCCGATCTCGATGAGCCTGGCCTGCCCAGCGGCCGCGGCGCCTCGGAGCGTCGGCACGTCGCGGTCGACCAGGGCCACCAGCGCCTGCCGCCCGATCGCGCCCAGGGCATCCACCTGCCCGGACAGCGCGGTCAGATCGCTCGCGGCAGCGGCCAGTCCTGGGTCCAGCCGGCGGTCGGTTGTCCAGGTCAGCTCTGGACGGCTGCCGTTGACCGGAGGTCGATTGGAGGCACCGGCGATCCCGGCAGCAGCCAGTCCGAGCACGAGCGCGAGGAGGAACCACAGGATGGCGACGCCGAGGTGGCGGAGGGTGGCGAGCATGGCCCTCTCGTGGTGTCCGGGAGCGCCCGGGCAGCGACCTCGACCCGGTGGGGCGAATTGCGCCACGGGTGGACGGCGAATCGCAGACGGCGGAACGTCTGTCGGGGAGGGTAGCATCACCCGGTGATCCGACCAACCCGCGACGAACCAACCGAGGGGACGGCCGAGGGGACGGCCGAGGGGACGGCCGCGGCGACGGCCGAGGCGACCCACCGCCTTGACGAAGAGCCGAACCACCCGACGGCCGAGGAGATCCGGCGATTCGTCGAGGCGATGCCCAAGACCGAGCTCCACCTGCACCTCGATGGCTCCCTCCTGGTCGAGACCGCGCTCGAGTTGGCCCGGACGCGTCACGTCGAGGCGCCACGGACGGCCGAAGCGATGCGCGCCGCCCTGGTCGCCCCCGAGCGGACCACGTCCCAGGCCGAGCTGTTGCGGCGCTACGACCTGCCGATCGCGCTCCTCCAGGACGTCGAAGCCCTTGAGCGGGTGACCGGCGAACTGGTCCGGGCCAAGGCCGCCGAACGCGTGCGCTACGTGGAAATTCGCTGGGGTCCCACGCTGCACACCCGGCGTGGGCTGTCCCTGGCGGATGGGATCGAGGCTGTCTGTCGTGGCGCCGAAGCGGCTGCCGCCCAGACCGGAACGGTCGTCCGGCTCATCGCCACGGCCCTCCGCTCGGACGACCCAGTACGGGTTGTGCGCCTGGCGGAGACGGCGGTACGCTTCCGCGATCGAGGCTTGGTCGGCTGGGACCTGGCCGGTCCCGAGGAACGCTTTCCCGACGCGCTGGCCTTCCGGGCAGCGTTCGAGGTGGCGCGGGCGGGCGGTTTGCGGATCACCCTGCACGCCGGCGAATGGGGCGGCGCCGCCCAGGTCCGGCGCGCGCTGGCGCTTGAGCCGGAGCGAATCGCCCACGGGCAGGCCGCGTTCGACGACCCGCAGCTGGTGCAGGAGCTGATCGCCCGGCGGGTCGCCCTCGACCTGTGCCCGACGAGCAATGTGCAGGCCGGAATCGTCCCGGCCATCGCCGCGCACCCGCTGGCCCGCCTCCACCGAGCCGGCGTCGTGACCACGCTCTCGACCGATGGTCGGACCGTCTGCGATCTCAGTCTGTCCGACGAGTACGTGCGTGCCGTCGCGGAGAACGGCCTGCGCCTGGCGGAGCTGTGGTCGATCGACCGGGCGGCGCTGGAGGTCGCCTTCGCAGTACCGGCGGTGCTCGTGCCGCTGCGCACGGAGTTCGATGCGTGGTGGGCGGACCCCCAGGCGCTGGCCGCGCACGCCGAACCTCCGAAGAAGGCGGACGAGTCGTCAGTCACGACATCGTAGTGACGAGCCGGACAGGATCAGGGTCTTGCCCCTCGGCCGCCTGGTGGCGTGCTCCGGCCTGCCTGCCGATCAGCCGCCGGGTGCGCGCGGCGCAAACGCGAGCCGATTGAGCGCGGCCGCCAGCTCGGCGGCGTCGGCAGCAACCTCAGCCGGCCGCTCATCGACGGGCAGGGCAGCCAACTCAGACCGCGAGGTCACCCCGGTCAGCATGAGCACCGTCCGAGCCCCGACCGCCCGCGCTGCGGCCAGATCCGTCCTGATCCCGTCGCCGATCATGACCGCGTCGCGGGCATTTGCGCCCACGACCTGCGCAGCCAGGCGGAGCAGCAACGGCGCGGGCTTGCCGATCGAGACCGGGCTGACGCCCGAGGCCGCCTCCACCGCGGCCACGATCGAGCCGGCACCCGGCATGAGGCCGCGCTCCCGCGGATAGACCGGGTCGCGATTCGTGGCCACGAAGCGGGCGCCCTGACGGACCGCATCGGCGGCCACGGCCAGCCGTCCGTAGGTCAGCTCGGTGTCCAGGCCGACGACCACCGCGTCCGGCCGTCCGGCTGCCTCGAAGCCGTTCGTCCCGTCGACCTCGGCTCGGCCCGCCACATCGGCCGCGGATACGACGTCGAAGCCGCAGTCCTCGAGCTCACGGCGCAAGCCCGGCCCGCCCAAGACCAGGATCCGCTGCGGTCGCGGCGCAACTTCCTGGAGGTAGAGCGCCGTGGCCCGCGCGGAGCTGACCACCCGATCCGCCGCCACCGGTGCACCCATCGCCGCCAATCGATCGACGTAGTCCGCCCGGTAGTGCATGGAGTTGTTCGTGACGTAGACGATGTCGTCGCCGCGCGCAGCTCGGTCGGCCAGGACGGCGGCGACGCCGGGCACGGGATTGGCGCCGCGATAGAGGACGCCGTCGAGGTCAACCAGCAAGAGCATCCACGCATGGTACCGGTCGCAGGCCGACGGGCGCCTGGTTCGTCCGGGTTCGACCCCCGACCGACCCACGACCGACCGGACGACCGAACCGAAGGAGCGACTCACCTGCGCTGGGGCCGTGGGCGTCGAAAGGTGTCACCATGACCCGGTGACCCGTTCCACGCCACGCCCAGCGTCGTCGACCCAGCCCAGCAACGCCATCCGCCCAGAATCGCGAACGGCACCGGGCGCGCGCGCCGGCCGACCACCAAGCGCAGGCACCACTCGACTGCCCGCCACGCCTGCCGCGCCCGTCACGCGGTCCGGCGCCGTGGTCGTGCGCCCGGCGAGCCCGGCGAGCCCGATGGGCCCGGCGGGCGCCACGCCGCCGACGAGCGCTTCGCCCCGGACGACGGCACCCCGCCGCATTCGGGCCGATCCCCTCGACAGCACCGACAGGCTGCTCATCGACGGGTCCAACCTGCTCCACGCACTCCGCCGTGGAGCAGGGCCAGCACCCGCTGCCACGCTCATCGGGCGGCTCCGCGCGATCATCCCGCCGACGGTCCGGATCGAGCTCGTGTTCGACGGTCCGCCCGAATTCGGGCTGCGCGGCACCCGGATCGCCTCGGGTCTGACCGTCCGACATTCAGGCCGGTATAGCGCCGATTCCCTCATCGACAGACTGGTCGCCGACGCGATCGGGACCGGCGGTTCGCCCGACCTGGCGCACGCGGCCGGTGACGCAATCCTGGTGGTGACCGACGACGGCGAGCTGTCGTTCGGGATCCGCCGGCGCGGCGCCCGGACGATCGGCGCCGAGTGGCTGGTTCGCCGCCTGGACCGACCGGGACACCCCTCACCCCACGTCGGCGCACCACGTCCACCTCGGCAGACCAGCGTGCCGCCCACCGACGACGACACCGACGGCCCACGCTGGAACCCCGGTCGCGGAGCCACCCGCAAGACGGGCAACCCGAAACGTGGCCGGCAGGCCGGTCCTCCTCACCAACGGCCCGAGTGACTGCCCGAGTGACGATCTAGGCCGAGTGACGCCCGGCGGGTCAGCCGGCTAGAATGCCGCCGTGAACCTGATCGACCAGCTCAATCAACTCTGGAGCGGCCTGCTCCAGTTCCTGACCAAGCTGGTCGTCCCCGACTGGGGCGCACTCATCGGCCTGCTGCCGGTGTTCGTCGTCATCGGCGTGCTCGCTCCCATCCTCAGCCTGCTGGCACTCGGCTGGTTCCTGTACGTCGTGCGGCGGCCCCGGGCTCGACTGACCGTGCTGGAAGGCGCCTATGCGGCGCCCCTCGATGCCGACGGCCGGCCCGTCTACCCGACCGGCGAACCGTACTGCGCCCGCGATGGCCTCATCTTCCCCGGCGGCAGCACCATCTGCGACCGCTGCCGGGATGAGCTCGCGGTCACCTGTCCGAAATGCATCATCGGCCGACAGGCGCGCGTCACGACCTGCGCCAACTGCGGTCTCATCCTGCAGATCAGCCCCAACGCCCAGAGCCGAGCCCTTCGCCCCGCCGGTCCGCCACCCGGCGGCGCCGCGGTCGCCTGACCCATCCCCCACCGCCGTTCGATCGAGCGTGTCTGAGGCACCCAGCATGGCATCCATCGCGCAGCTGCTGTTCACCGTCGGGGTCATCGTGGTGGCGCTCGCCTTCGCGGCCCACGTCAGTCACGCCGTCCTGCTCGCCAACGGCCGGCGGGTACTGCCTCGCCTCGTGGTGGCGCCCCAGCCCGCCTTCGCGGGAATCGTCACGGGCAGCTTCGCCGACCGAGCCGCCACCCGCCCCGGTGCCGGTGAGCAGACGGCCAGCCCAATCTCGCAGGGGGCCCGCGTCCTCGGTCTGCTCGCCGTGGGCCTGTTGGGTGCCTCGTTGCTCGTCCGGGGCATCGCCGTTGGACGCGGCCCGTGGGGCAACATGTTTGAGTTCACGGTGGCGTTCGGATTCACCATCCTGGGCGGCTACCTGCTCATCGAGCGGCGCTACCCCATCCGCTCCATCGGCTTCATCCCGTTCGGTGTCGCCCTGACGCTGCTGCTCTACGCGTCCAGCCTGCCCAGCGACATCAAGCCGCTTGTGCCCGCCCTGGAGAACAAGCCGCTCCTGACCATCCACGTCGGGCTGGCCACGATCGCCTACGGCATCTTCGCGACGAGCTTCGCAGCGGGCGTGGGCTACCTCATCCAGGGCCAGCGCGACCGCTTCGCCTGGCTGCCCTCGCACAAGGTCCTCGACGAGGTGGCCTATCGGGCGGTCATCGTCGGCTTCCCGATCTTCGCCACCATGATCATCCTGGGCTCGTGGTGGGCGTCGATCGCCTGGAGCCGGTATTGGGGTTGGGACCCCAAGGAGACCTCGGCGCTGGTCACCTGGCTGACCTACGCGGTCTACCTGCACGCCCGCAACCAGAAGTCGTGGGCCGGGCGCCCGGCGGCGCTGCTCCTCGTCGTCGGCTTCGCGATGGTCCTGGTGACCTACTCGGGCAGCCTCTGGTTCACCGGCCTGCACGCCTACAGCGGGCTCAAGTAG
>JANMQO010000007.1:0-10262 GCA_031370565.1 Chloroflexota bacterium | reverse complement strand
GGGCGCCAGCACATCTACGCCGCCACGACGCTGCGCCGGCCGACCGCGCTGGGTCCACGCGCCATCGTGCTGTCCCAGCCGGATCGAGCCGGTACCGAGGCGCTCCGAGACCTGGCCCGGACGCTGCCAATCGTGCTCCTGCTCAGCCTGCTGGTCGGTGCTCCGGTTGCCCTGGTCCTGGCTCGGTCGGTGACCGGTCCGCTGCGGCGGCTGGCGGCTGCGACGGCTGACCTGCCAGTGACGGCCCGCGATCCGCTCCCGCTCGAAGGTCCCCTGGAGGTCCAGGAACTGACCACCCGGTTCAATGCCATGGCGGCTGAACTGACCGCCACCCGCCAGCGCGAGACCCGCCTGTTGGCCGATCTCCGACACGACCTGCGCACGCCCCTGACCGTCATCGGTGGGTTCGCCGCGGCCCTGGCCGACGGCACGGCCACCGGCGATGACGCCACCCGGGCCAGCCGGGCCATTGCCGAGGAGGCGGCACGGATGGACCGCTTGGTGACCGAACTGGACGCGTTGGAACGGCTGCGCGACGGTGCCGCCGGACTTCGACCGGAACCGCTGGATGCCGGCCTCCTGGTCGCCGAAACGGTCGGTCGGTTCGGCCCGGCCGCGATGGTCCGCGGGGTCCAGCTTGAAGCCGCGGAAGCGGTCCCGCTCGACGCCGGGCTGACCTTCACGGCCGATCGACTGGCCGTCGAGCGGGTCCTGGGCAACCTGGTCGACAACGCCCTGGCGGCTGTCGCCACGCCAGGTGGTCACGTCCGGATCGGGGCCCGCGCGGTCACCGGCATCGTGCCCGGTGGCCCCCCCGGCATAGCGTTCACCGTGACCGACGATGGGCCGGGCTTTCCGCCTGGCGACGCGAGCAGGGCGTTCCAGCGGTTCTACCGGGGCGATCCCAGTCGACCCGGTGGTGGCACCGGTCTCGGTCTGGCCATCGTCCGTGAGCTCGCCCGGGCCCATGGGGGCGACGCTGTCGCGCAGAACGTCACGCCCCGCGGGGCGCGCTTGAGCGTGCTGTTCCCGCTTGCTCCTCCGCCGCCGACCGACTAGTCCAGCGGGCGAACTCGCGCCGCCAACTGCGTGTTGTCCGCCGTGAGGTCCAGCGATCGGCCAGCCGGCAGCTCGGTCAGCTGTCCGGGCGCCCCGGAGCGGTAGCGGCCCGAGCCGAGAGCCAGGCCGACGAGAATGGCCGTAAGCAGCGCAGCGATCGCGAGGGCACGGACGATCGCAGCCAGTCCGCGCTCGGACCGAGGCACCGATCCGGGACCGCCGGCGGGCAGTTGCCACAGGTCGCGCAGTATGCGCACCTGACGCGGGACGAGCGTGAATCCGAGCCACAGGCCAGCCAGCAACCCACCAACGTGCGCGAAATTGTCGATCGGCGCGCCCAACCCGCCGGCCCCGAAACCGATCACCAGGTTGAGCACGATGAGCCCGCCGATCTGGGCGACCATTGCCCGACCCTGGCGGTCGAGCACCGGCTGGTGCGTCCGCGATGCCGCGAGAATGACGCCGAACAACCCGAAGATGGCGCCCGACGCGCCGACAGACGCACTGCCGGCCGGACCCAACAGGTAGCTGGCCACTGACGCCGCCGCCGCACACAACAGGTACATGATGGCGAACAGCCGCCAGCCGTAGATCCGCTCGACGAGCGGGCCGACCAGGTACAGCGCGTACATGTTGAACAACAGGTGGATGAACCCGCCGTGGACCAGGGTCACCGTCAGCAGCCGCCACCACTCCCCGGCGGCCAGCGCAGCCTTGTTCAGGTCCAGCACCTCGATCCAGGGCATGCCTGACGGCGCCAGCGCATCCGGTGCCATGGCCGTGATGGACACGATCACCGTCAGCCCGATGACGAGGTATGTCAGCGGGAACGGCAGGCCGCCCTGGTTCCGACTCCGGGCGAAGTAGCGTCGGGCCGCCCCTGTGTCGCCAGCTTCCTTGGCCAGCCAGCCCAGGCGCGACGCGATTTCGGCTCGATCCTCCGGGGGAGCGAGTCGATCAGCGGCCCGGTAGGCGTCCGCCGCGCGGCCCAGATCGCCATCCCGGACCAGCGCCGCGGCGATCTGGCGCCAGGCCGGGTAGACGCTCGGGGTGGGCCCCAGTTCGGTTGCCCGTCGCCAGGTCGCCAGGGCCTCGTCCTCGCGATCCAGCCGGTACAGGACATTGCCCACGCCGAGCACCGCAGCCGCCGTGATCGCCGAGTCATCGTGGCCGATGACGCGCTGATAGTACCCACCGGCCGTGTCGAACTCGCCGGCCGCGAGCAACCGGTCGCCGATCTGCAGGTAGGACAGCGCGGTCGTCCGATCGAGCGGCCCACTGGCCCGCTGGTCGAGCGTCGGCACGGCGTCGGAGTCTGGCGCGGACGGATCCATCCCCGGGACTCTAGCAAGTTACGATCCGGCCAGCATGTGCGGACGATTCACCCAGCAGCGCTCCGCGGCCGACCTGGCCGCCTTGTTCGACGCCGAACCGCTCAGCGATGATCTCGGCAGCCAC
Source organism: Chloroflexota bacterium (assembly GCA_031370565.1). Taxonomy (GTDB): domain Bacteria; phylum Chloroflexota; class Limnocylindria; order Limnocylindrales; family CSP1-4; genus Chersky-267. The sequence goes on along the minus strand of JANMQO010000007.1, from coordinate 7,745 downwards.
TTCAACCTGGCCCCGACCCAGTCCGCTGCGGTCGTTGTGGAGCGGGCTGACCGGCGCGCGCTGACCAGCTACAAGTGGGGGTTGATCCCGTCCTGGGCCAAGGACCCCAGGATCGCGTCGCGCCTGTTCAACGCTCGTTCCGAAACCGTCGCCACCAGTGCGGCCTTTCGGAGCAGCTTCCGGGCGCGTCGCTGCATCGTGCCGGTCGATGGGTTCTATGAGTGGCGCCGGGACGGGTCCGGCCGTCAAGCGTTTCTCATTCACCGGGCCGATGGGGCACCGCTCGCCTTGGCCGGCCTGTGGTCAGCCTGGCATGACCCGGCAACCGCGGCCGTCCGGCGAACCTTCACCATCCTGACCACGACCCCCAACGAGCTGATGGCCACGCTCCACGATCGGATGCCGGTGATCCTCGAACCGAGCACCTGGGCACTCTGGCTGGACCCGAACCTGACCGACCTGGGTGAATTGCACGGCCTGCTCCGGCCGTCGCCCGCCGAGCCGCTCGAGGCGTATCCGGTGCGGACGCTCGTGAACAGCGTTCGCAACGACGGACCGGAGCTCATCCTGCCCGACGCGCCGCGCTGACTGACGCCAGTCCGCTTCAGGCCGTTGCCGACTCCCAGCCAGCTGCGGCCAGGGCCGCCCGCAGGGCATCCGCCGGCGAAAGGCCGCGTTCCAGGGCTGCCGCGCAGGTACCGACCGTGTCGGCGAAGATGCCGTCCTCATCCGTAGGTGGTCCAGCCAGGACTATCGCCTCGGACGGCAGGTCCAGGGCTTCGACACCGTCCGGCAGCACGATGAGCAGGCTGGCGCCGGCGTACCGCGCGGCTTCGATGGCAACCGCCAGGCTGGCTTGGTCCATCTCATCTGCCATGACCAGGACGGCGAATGCCGCCAGGTAGCGCAGGGCGAGGTCCAGGTCCTCCGCGTCCATTGGCAACGGCCGCACGGTTGGTCCGGCCGTCGAGCGCGGACCCGCGCCCGCGAATGGGTCGTCGTCCGGTTCAACCGGCGGGGCGACCGGCGTCGGACGTCCGGGGTCCCGGAGCATGGCCGCATGTCCGACGCCGTCTCTGGCCAGCGCCAGGAGCGTCGCGTCGCCTGCCGCGTCCGAGCCCACCTTGCCCACCAGCTGGACCGTACCGCCGGCCGCCAGTACCCCTCGGGCGATCGACGGACCTGTTCCCACGACGCCCGACCGACCATCCGCGATGGCGGCGCGATGCACGGGCGAGCCCACCACGACGATCATGCGCCGCTCCTGCCTGTGGGCCAGGCGGCGGAACGGCCATACGCCGTGTGCCAGCCTGACCTTGTGCACGAGAGCGTAGCGCGCTGCGAACAAACGCGGCGCGCTTTCGCCAGCCTCTGGGCACAACCGTCCGGTGCCGAGGTGCACCGGACATCCGGCCACTGGCGGGCCAACCATCTTCCCATTGACGGCACCGCAAACTAGACTCAGAAACTGCCGGGGCACGCAGACGGGTCCACGAGACCTGCCACGAGGTGCGTCCTGCCTTCCCACCGTGATGCCTGGGCCCGCTTGCCGCCACGGAACCCGTCATGCGACGATCGTCCCTGCGGACAGATCCTGGTGATCTTCGCGATCTCCCTGACGGTCTTCGTCGGGATCGCCGCCCTTGTCGTCGACTTTGGGTATTGGCTCCAGGATCGACGGACCTTCCAGAACTACGCCGATGCAGCCGCCCTCGTGGGGGTCAATGAGCTGCGCCCGCCGATCGCTGCCACGAAGTCGGCCAATGCCGTGCTTGCGGCCATGGACGACCTCAATCGTCAGCTGCACCTCGGGATCACGGACCTGGGTATGGCCGCCGGCGCGGCCAGCAGTGGGCAGGGCTTCAGCGCTGCGACCAACGACGGGTACCTGGGGCCGGACATCTTTTACATCGTGAGCCCGCCCCAGACGACTCCGTCGCAGCTGTCGGACTGCGCCGTCCCGGGAACGGGATCGTACGTGGGCAACTCCCGCGCCGTTACTGTCCGAATCGAGCATCGGACCGGCCGCTTCTTTTCTCGCCTGGTCGCCGCGACCGGCCAGCAGATCGGGATCTGCGCAACCGCTGCGAGCGCCTCCGGCGGGTATGCGGTAGCAGTCTTGCAGCCGCCGGTCGGGACGAACCCGAACAACACGAACGTCACCTTCAACCTGGCCGGCGCCAACACCACGGTGAACGTGTCAGGCGGTGACGCCGTCTCAAATGCGACCTTTGCCGCACAGGGCAACCCGTCCCCGCTCACCCACCAGACCCCCGCCTACATCCGGTTCATGACCGCCGGCAACGTCCTGCGCCTTGGCATCTCGAACCCGAACCCGCTGCCCTGGACGATCGCGCCCGCGCAGATCCAGGATCCGGTCGGGAGCTACCTGGCGCCGGTCGCATTGCAGCCACGGGTCACCATCCCCGGCTGGGGTCCCGGGCCGTGGCTGGACGGCAGCGGAGGAACCTATGATCCGAACGGGATCCCGCTCGCTTACAACGGCCAGACGGGTCCGCCGAAGGGAACCGCCCAGGGCACATGCACAGACCCCAAGTTACCGGGTCTACCCGGTCTGCGACCGGGCAACTACAGCCAGGTCAACCTCGCCAACAACCAACGGCTGTGGCTCTGCCCTGGTGTCTTCCATCTCGTGCCAAGCACCACCGGACAAGCCGCATTGGCACTGGCCAACGGCGGTGTACTGGCTGGTCAAGGGGTGACCCTGGCCCTCGAGGCGAATGCGCCGATGGCATCCAGCGGCGGTTCGCAGATCTGCCTCGACTTCGATCAAAGTGCAGGAAGCCAGGCAATGTGCGGTTCGGCCACAACCAAGGACGCACCGTGGACCACCGGCTGGTCGCTGCACGACGTGCCGATCGCGATCTGGATCCGACCCGTCCCGGACTGCGATCCCCTGGCGGCGACGCCTTGCACCGACTCGTCGAAGGTATTCCAGATGGCCGGTGGTTCCGGGATCGTCGTTCGCGGCATCCTGTATGGACCGACCGACAACATCAAGCTCGCCAGCGCCAACACGACCCAGGCGAGTTCCTCGGGTGAAGTCTGGGCGTGGACCCTCAACTACCTGGGCCAATCGACCCTCAATCAGGTGTTCAGCGGGCCGGACGTCAGCTTCCCGAAGCTCGTCCAATGACGCGCTCGCTCATGCGACCCGCGCGCCGCCCATCGGACCCTTCCGGGCAGGCGCTGGTCGAATTCGCCCTCGTCTTCCCCATTGTCGTGCTCATGCTCGCTGCGATCCTCCAGTTCGGCCTGATCTTCAGCAGCCAGATCGGATTGACCAACAGCGTCCGGGAGGCCGCCCGCTACGGGTCGGTCCTGAGCGTCATCTCCGACACGGACGCGGCGGCGAATGGAGCCCAGGTACTGGCCTATCTGGTGGGATCCGGTGGCGTCTGTGGCCCGAGCGGCCTTCTCTCGACGAACGTGCATCCATTCGTGTGTGCCGCGACCGACAGCGATCCGGGCCTGGGCCCGAACTCGGCGAGCGTCTCCCACTGCAAATACCAGAACGTCACTGGCAGCGGCACCTACTCAGTCCGGATCAGCGTGCGGGTGTCGTACAACCACCCGCTCTATCTGCCCATTGTGGCCAACATCATTGACGCCATGGACGGCGGGACACCGGGCAGCTTCCGGCTCACAGCCAACGAGCAGATGCGGGTAGAGAACCGCCCGGACCTCAGCGCAGCGGACGTGGGCGGGCTCTCGCAGACCTGCGCCTGACCGTGCAGGACGACGGTCGTCGGTGGTCGCGTTGCCAGCTGGTACGGATGGCCCATTGCCGGTAGGGAGTGATGCCGCGAGACTCGCCCCATGAGACGACGCACGGTACTGGCCACGATCTGGCTGCTCGCTCTGTCCGCCTGGGGGGCGCTGCTGCACGGTCTGCTCGGCGTCATCGACGTGGGCCCGGTCAGCGGCGCGCTGGTCGCTGCCGGGATCCTGCTCATGCCCCGTCGATCTGCCGCCGCAACCGTCGCGAACCACAGCACGCAGGTCGCGGCGCACCGCTAGGCTAGAGGCGCTGGCCAGCCGCCTTCACGGTCAGCCGCTGTCCCTGAGTCCGTCGGTGAATCCGTCGGAAGGATGGGGCGTCTCCGTCGAACCCGGCGTCTGGGTGGGTTGCGGGGTCTCTGTTTGCCCTGGCCTTTCGCTTGGTCGCGCTGTCGGTGTTGGCCCTGGTGCCCGAGATGGCGACTCGGACGGACGATCACCGGACGGGGTCTCGGATGGACCACTGGAACTCGACGGCAACGCGGGCGTGGGCGTGGTGCTGGGGTCCGGCGATCTGGTCGGCTCCGGGCTGGCAGTGGGCTCCACGGACGGGCTCGGCGTGGGAATCAGCGGAACCGGGGTCTGCGCCCCGGGCTGAAGCACCGAAGGTGCCAGGAGCTGCCATGCGCCCGCGGCCGCGATGCCGCTGAGCGACGTGAGCGCCACGACCGCCGCGAGCACGAGCGCTCCCGCCTGCGCACGGACGACGAACGGTCGGCCACCGGTCATGGCGACTCGCCACATGTCGCCGAGGGATCGCAGCAGCGCGCCAGGCCGCAGGCCGCGAACGGCCAGACCGACGGCGATCGCTGGGTGCGGCACCGGCTCCGCGGTGATCATCGACATCACCCGATCGACGAACCCCGTCGATGGGTGCACGTCGCCTGCGGCGAACGCGGTCTCGATGTCACGGGCCACGGGCGCCAGCTCGGCCAACTCGGCCGCTGTCGGCGCCGAATCATCCGATCCGCTCAACTCCGCCGGGCGGAAGGTTCGGCTCACCGGACCGAGCCCTCCGCTTGCAGGGCGGCACGCAGTCGGCCAAGACCTCGGAATAGATGCGTCTTGACGGTGCCCAGCGGACGGCCCGTCTCGGCCGCGATCTCCGCGAGCGACAGCTCGCCGAAGAACCGCAGCATGACCGTTTCGCGATACGGCTCATCAAGCAGCGAGATCGCGCGGCGAAGCTCGCCGGCGCGCTCGGACCGGAGTGCCAACTGGACTGGATCGTGCGCCCCATTGGAGCTCAGGCCGAGTACGGCGAGGCTGGCCCGGTCGGCGCCCGGAGTGGCGTCGGTCCAACCTGCACGGCCGACGCCTTCAAGGCCTCCCGGCTCGATCCGAACGAGCGTCCGTCGGCTCTTTGCTCGACGCACGGCCGTGCGCACGGCGATCCGCCCGATCCAGGCCCCGAACGAGCCGTCGCCACGCCAAGCGGCCAGCGAGCGGAAGGCGATCACGAAGGTCTCCTGGGCCGCATCCTCGGCGTCGTGGAGGTCCCCCAGTACCCGGTGACAGGTCCGCAGGACTGCACTGGACTCGCGCTCGACAAGGAGACGGAACGCCTCCCGATCGCCGCCCAGCACAGCGTCGACCGCCCGGCGAACATCGGGGTCGACGGGCGGTCGATCTGCCTGGAGCGCTTCGTCGCGGTCGATCGTGCGTTCTCCGGGTGTGCGAGTCTCGATCGGCTGCCGACCAGCCGGTGGGCGATGACAGGATCATGCCTCGTCGGCGTGAACATCGGCAAGGGTCCTTTGGTCAGGCGCCCGGGCACCAATGCGTCCGGGCGTCTGCGATCTCTTTGGGTTCCCGGTCAGCCCTGGCCACCGTCGCTGGAGCCGCCGTCAGGCGTCTCGGTCGGCTCGGGCGTCTTGGTCCCGTTGTCGCCGTGCTGTCCCGACGATTCGTTCTGGCCCTCAGAGTCCTTGGCCTCGGGCGTCTCGCTCGGCTCGGGCGTCTCGGACGCTTCCGGTGTCTTGCTGGCCTCGGGCGTCTCGGTCGGCTCGGTGGTCAGCTGGTCACCGGCGAGGACCACGTTCTGCGAGGCCGGATGGCTGGGAAACAACGAGTTGGCACCGAGGGCAACGCCCGCGGCAAGAAAGACGGCAACGCCGCCTGTGACAACGGCCTTGATGCCTCGAGTTCGATCGCTCATGGGGCTTCACCTTTGGTGTGCGTGGACTGTGGGAAGCGGTAGGCCGCTCACCATCATCGAGACACGCACCATGCAGAAAGTTTCAACCCGCGGGTTCGCCCTCGTCGCGGACGACCTCGACCGGACCAAATCCTGTTCCTTCGAGGCTGGTCGCGATGGCCGCCGCGTCACCAACCAGGACCGCGGCGGCGCGCTCCAGGTCGATGTGGTCCTGAGCGGCCGACCGGACGTCGTCAACGGTCACCGCCTCGATCCGCGCCCGGTAGGTGGCCAGCTCATCATCGGGCAGGTCATGGACGATCATCCCCTGCATCGCCCCGACGACTGGACCAGGGGTCTCGAACCGCAGCGGGAAAACGCCCACGAGGAAGTCACGGGCGGCGGCGAGCTCCGCATCCGTGACGCGTTCCGATCGGATCCGGTCGAGCTCAGCTACGAGGTCCGACAGCGCTGCTGCGGTGACGTCTGTATTGACCGCGGCACGGGCGGAGAAGGGACCCGCCGCCCGGCGCGCATCAAATCCAGCGCCGGCCCCGTACGTGTAGCCCTTTTCCTCGCGCAACTTCATGTTCAGGCGAGAGTTGAACAAGCCACCCAGAATGGCGCTCATGACGGACACGGCGTGGAAGTCCGGGATCCGGCGCGTGACCCCGACGTGGCCGACCTTGATCTCCGTCTGCGGCGCACCGGGCTTGTCGACGATGAGCAGGCGCCGTCCGGTGAGCGCGGAGCTGGCCACGATCGGGCCAGCCTGGCTCGCCTGTGCGGCGCGCTGCCAGCCGCCCATCAGGTCCCCAGCGATCCGTACCGGATCCAGACCAGACAGGTCGCCGGCGACGATAAAGGTCATTGCCTGGGGGTCGACTCCCCGCAGCCAGGCGGCCTGCAGCCGGTCCCGGTCCAGCCCGCTGACCGTGTCCCGGGTGCCCGCGGCGGGACGATGGTAGGGCGATTCCGGTGTGTAGATGGCGGCGGAGAAGGCCTCATCCAGACGCCGCCGTGCCTCGGCCCGGGCCTGCAGCAGGTCGTTCAGGCGCTCGTCGCGGATCCGCTCCACTTCACCGGCGGGAAACGCCGGCTGGGCGACGACCTCGGCCAGCAGGGCCACGGCCGCTTCGAGCCGGCTGGCCGGCACATCAACGCCGACGGAGTAGGCATCCCAGCCGGCGTCGGCATGGAGTGACGCCCCGAGTCGCTCGGTCGCTTCGACCAGGGCGATCGCGTCGTGCTGCGCGGTCCCTTCCGTCAGGGCGCGGGCTGACAGGACCGTGGCGCCGGCCTGGGCAGACGGTTCGTCGGCTGCCCCGTTGCGCAGGACCAGCGAGGCGCTCAGCAGTGGGCGGCCGGGCAGATCGACGCTGATGACCGTCAGGCCGTTGGCCAGCCGGACGCGCTCGAACGAGGGGAACGCATAGGCCCGCGGAACACCCGGTCGGGGCTGCTCGGCGACGACGACTGGCGCGGCGATCGTGGCCTTGGACAGGATCTCGCCGTCGGCTGCCTGGTTGGACGTGCTCACGCGGCATCCTCCCCGGCCGCGTCGGCTCCATCGATCGGACCGGGGGGCGCATCCGTCGGCGGTCTGGCCGGCAGATAGGTCAGTACCAGCCGATTGTCTGGCTGAAACACTTCAGCGGCGGCGGCACGGATGCGTTCCGGGTCGACGGACAGGTAGCGCGGCAGCATCTGGTTGATGAGGTCCGGGTCATCGAACAGCATGGCGTACATAGACAACCGGTCGGCCCGTTCCTCCACCCGCTGCAACGCGCCCAGCTCCTCCGTCTCG
>JANMQO010000005.1:0-1510 GCA_031370565.1 Chloroflexota bacterium | reverse complement strand
ACACCATCGGGTACAACGGGTTCCCGTTCTGATCGTATGGATCGGAGCCGTTGAAGGAGCCTTCCCTGCTGAGGGTACCGTCGGGGAGGACGAACTTCTGGTCGATGAACATGTCGCCGGGACGGCTCGCCACGTTGCCGTTCGGGTCCATTGGGTTCGCGACCGCCTCGCCCTGCAGGATCTTGTGGTGGACCTGGATCCCGCCGGCGAGCCCGATCGCCGCGATCAGCGCCGCGATGATCACCGCGGGCAATGCCCGTCCGATGAACGAGCCGACGACGACCGAGACGGCGAAGATGAAGACTGCCCGACTCGCGAGGAGACCGCCGCGGGTCCCGTAGGCGTCGAACGACTTCGACACGTCCTGGCCCGGCGTGCTCGCGGCAAACAACCGGTCCGCGGCCACGCCAGCCACGAACGTCAGGATGGCCAGAACGACGAGGATCGGGACCACCCGGGCGACGTACCACCGCCAGCGCGACGGTGTGAGTGACCAGGCGAGGCGCACGGTGCCACGCTCCAACTCTCGGGCGATGGTCGGGACGCCGAGGAAGAGCCCGATCGCGTAGGTCACGGCGAGGAGCGGCGCCAGCAAGAGGTTGCCCAGTTGGCGCGCATCGTCGAACCTGCGGAACGCCACCTCGCAGGTGGGCGAGAGGGTCTCGGCAATTGCGTAGCAGCCGGATCCGGGGCGCAGGCTGTCGAGATACGCCGATGATGCGAATGCCGCCAGCACGAGGGTCACGATCGCAGCCCCGAACGCGAACAGCTCGAAGCGGTGCAGGCGCAGGGTCAGTCTCGCCCAGTCGAGCGTCATGCGGCACGCTCTGCGGTCGCGCTCGCCGGCCTTGGTTCGCGCGCCGCCGCGAGGTGGCCCAGGACGACCTCCTCGAGCGTCGCCGGGCGTCCACCCACGGCCGCGTCTCCCCGGACCAGGCTCAGGCGCTCGCCGGCGGGACCCGGGAAGACCCCGACGACCGATCCGGCCGGCTGGGCGCCGGCAGCGCCTGGAGCGCCGGCGGAGTCGCCGGCACCAGCCGCCTCGACGACGCGGTGCTCCGCGATGGCGCTTGCGATCGAGAGGTCGAGGAGCGTCCGACCCGCACCGAGGACGAGCAGCCGGTCGCAGGCTTGCTCGATATCGGTGATGACGTGCGACGAAAGGAGCGCGGTCGCGCCGTCGGCACGGACCGCGTCCACCAGGACGTGCAGGAACTCGCGGCGGGCCAGCGGGTCAAGGCTCGCCAGCGGCTCGTCCAGGAGGAGGACTGGCGCCCGCGCCCCCAGCGCGAGCGCCAGTCCAACCTGCGCCTGCTGCCCCCCGGACAGCTCATTGGCGCGCGAGGCGAGCGAGATCTCGAGATCGGCGAGTCGACGTCTGGCGAGCCCCGGATCAAAGCCGGGCCGGAGCGAGTTGGCCAGCCGCACGTGCTCGTCGACGGTCAGCTCGCGGTAGAGCGACGGCGCCTGCGGGACGTAGCCGATGCGCCGGATCGCCCCGCCTCGGTCG
>JANMQO010000336.1:0-2854 GCA_031370565.1 Chloroflexota bacterium | reverse complement strand
CACGAGCAGCCCCGCGAGGCCGGCCGTGCAGGTGAGCGCGCCGAAGGCCAGGATGACCACTGCGGGGCCGAATGCGGCCGCCAGGAACCCGCCCGTCGCCATGGCCAGGGTCAGCGACCCGAACACGAGCGAGAACCGCATACCGACCACCCGCCCGATCATGTCCCGTGGGGTGCGCTGCTGGAAGAGCGTCTGGCTGGGGATGACGTAGACCATGTTGGCGATACCCATCCCCACCATGAGCGCGATCGCTACGCCCACGTTGGCGGTCAGGCCCAGCACCATGACACAGGCCCCGTAGAGTGCGTAGCCGGCGATGACCATGCGACCCTTGCGCAGCCGAGCCCCGAGCAGTCCCATGGTGAACCCGCCGACGAGGCTGCCGATGCCGATCCCGGCCTCCAGGAGCGCATACACGGCAGGTGCGCCGTACGACCCGCGCTGGAGCACGTTCTGCACATAGACCAGGGTCGTGGCCAGGAGGACGCCGGCCGTGAACTGGGCGACCACAGCCTGCATCGTGTTCGCCAAGAGCACCGTTTCGGCCCGCAGGAACCGCCAGCCGACGCGCATCTCAGCCAGTATGCCCTCGGCCACCGCCTCGGCGGACCGCTGCACCGGCGGCACCGCGACGGTCAGGATGAGCAAGGCGGACGCCAGGTAGGTCACCGCATCGATCCAGAAGGCCAGCGGGAGCGAGTTGCCCAGGAAGGTCACAAACAGCCCGGCCAGCGAGTAGCCAACCGTGTCGGCCAGCGCCTCGGCCAGCCAGTTCGCCGAGTTGGCTGTGAGTAGCTCGTCCTCGGGCACGATCCGGGGCATGATCGCCTCGCGGGCTGGCCGGAAGAAGATCGAGATCGAGGTCACGGCGAACACCAGCGGGTAGACGAACAGGATGTTGGTCACGACGGCGATCGGGATGAGCACCACGGCAGTCGCCCGAAGCAGGTCGCTCACGACCAGGACCTGCTTCTGGTCCCAGCGATCGACGAGCGTCCCGCTGATCGGACCCAGGAGCAGGTTCGGCAGTGTCGCCGCGACGAACACGAAGGCGAGCGCCACCGGCGACCTGGTGATTCCGAACACGATCACCGCCAGGGCGACCTGGTGGATTCGGTCCCCGAACAGGCTGATCACGCCGCTCGTCCAGATGGCCGAGAACGAAGTGTCCAACGCGAGCCGAACGTACGGGTGGTGGCGCAGGCGAGCAGCCAGCCCGCCCGCCTGTCCGGGGAGGGCGGCAGTCGCTGCGGACAGGGCGCCCAGCGCTGCTGCATCGTCGTAGGTCCGGAACTGGCTCGGGCTGAGCGATGGCTCGGCCAACCCGGGCGACGAGCCGCCGAGCATCGCCGGTCGATCCAGGATGGACGCTTCGGCCAGTCCGGCAGCCAGACCCGTTCCACCCCGGACGACCCCCGCCAGGCCACGGGCGCCGCCGGTCCCGGTCCCGGTGGTCCCGCCTGCGCTGCCTGCGCCCCCCGTTCCGCCGGCCCAGCCCGTTCCGCCGGTCCTGCCGCCCGGCGGCCGCTGCAGGCGGACCGCGTGCGAGAGTCCGTCGGGCGCCATCGCCGCGAGTCGCTCCTCGGCCTCAACCCGTGCCTCGGTGGGCGTGCGCACCACCGTGGCGAAGAGAAAGAACGCGAGGCCGAACGAGATCACCACGTCCCCCACGGAGGCCACGTTCTGCACGATCGGCAACGGGATGGGAATGACGTCCGACAGCGGGCCCAGCGACGCCAGGAATCCGGCGCTCAGCTCCGGCCGCAGGAGGATGTGCAGCTGCGACGAGACATCGGCAGCCGTCAGCCCGGCAGCAGTCAGGCTCGGTTCCCAGATGGGCATCCGGCCACCGTTGACCGCGATGACCGCCCCATTGGACAGGATCCCAACCATGGCAATGGCCATGCCGGGCAGGCGTCGGTTGATCCAGAGAGCCGCCAGCAGGATGAGATACGCACCGACAAGGAGCGGGAGCCGGAGGGTCTCCGCCAGTGGGATGTCGCGGGCCAGCGCGGCCTCCGTGCCGAACCGGACGATGACCGCGAGGAAGATCACGCCCATCCAGCGCAGGCGAACCTCCACGAGGTTGCCCAGGCGGCCTCCGACCAGCAGACCGGCGATCAGCCCGAACGCGATTCCGCCGACCAACACTCGCTAGCGCGCGCTCGTCGCGAAGCCGCCCGGGTCCCCGTTCTCCGTTCCGGTGGCTGGTCCGGCCGAGGTGCCTGCCGCGGTTCCTGCCGCTGCTCTCGCCCCGGCGCCCGCCCCCGCCCCGGCGCCCGCAGCCGCAACCGCGCCGGTCATGAGTGCCGCGGCTTGCCCGAGCATCGGCACCGGCGTCATCTCCATCGAACGCCCCGGGTCGGGCACGCCCTCGGCCCACTTCGTCTTGACGAACGCGTCCACAAAGACCGGGTCGAACTGGATCCCGGCGAACTTGCGCAGCTCGCCCAGGGCCTGCTCCGCGGTCAGCGGCTTGAGCCGGTACGGGCGGGCGGCCGTCATCGCCTCGAAGGCGTCAGCCACGTGCAGGACGCGGGCCAGCTTTGGAATCTCGTTGCCGATGAGCCGGTCCGGGTAGCCGGAGCCGTTGTACCACTCGTGGTGGTGGCGGATGATCGGCAGCTCCGGCGCCAGCTTGGCGACCGGGGCGATGATCTGGGCGCCCAGGACCGGATGCGAGTTCATGATCGCCCGCTCGTCACGGGTCAGGCGGTCCGCCTTGAGCAGCACGCTGTCCGGCACGCCGATCTTACCGACATCGTGCAGGAGGCCGCCCCACTCCAGCGCCTCCATGTCCGCCTCGCCGAAGCGCATCACCCGCCCGATATCGCTGGAAATCTCCATCACCCGT
>JANMQO010000305.1:0-3294 GCA_031370565.1 Chloroflexota bacterium | reverse complement strand
GGCGGGTCAGGCCTCGGTGTCGACCCACAGGCTGGTGGGTGCGTCCGCTCGTTCGTCGATCGGAAACGTCCGTTCGATCGGGGGGACCGCCAGGGCTGAGGCGAGGAGTCCGTCGCGGGCCTGCCAGCACGGCCGAATTTCGCCGCCGCCCAGCAGGGTTCGGCCACGATCGAGACTGCAGTAGCCGACCTTGGGTGCGATCGACGCCCGGAAGTTGCGGCAGGTCAGGCAACTCGTGCTGGAGCGCCGGCAGACCCAGCATCGCGCCGACTCGGACTGGGGGGTTCCGCAGTGCGGGCAGCGCCAGTTCGGCATGTGCAGATGGTAGCTGCGCCCGGGGACGCTGTCGAGACGAAATCGGAGCGGATCCGACCGGTCGCGCCGGTGCTGACCGGCCCGATGCTACGGGGTGATCGTGAGGACCGTCTGGGCCGTCGTCGTTCCCAACGTGCCCGCGTCCACGAGTACCGCCGCGTTGCCCTGACCGGCGGTCGCGCCGATCGGGATCGTCGTCTTCCAGGTGGCCGCGCCGGTGGCATCCGTGGTCAGTGCCTGGGTGATCGGTCCAACGCCCGGGATGGTCAGCGTAAAGGTGACCGACGCGGCCTCAACCGGGCGGCCGTCAGGGTCCGTGACATGGACGGCGAGGGTCACGTTGGTCGGTAGCCTGCCCACGGCGAAGCGGTACTGCGAGGCGGTCAGTCTGGCCGCCAGCTTGCCCGACCCACGCAGGATATTGATGACGGTCTGGCCCTGGTTGCCGGCCGGATCCGTGGCCGAGATGCGGATCCCGTTGGGGCCCGAATCGATCGGCAGCACCAGGCTGAACGTGCCGTCATCTGCGGCGGTCCCGGTGATCGAGGCATTGTTCGCCTCGTTGCGAGCGACCAGTGCGCTGTGGGCCTGGGTCTGGCCCCGGATCGTGACGGTGGCTCCATTGACGACCGTGTCGGGGGCCGGCGACAGTATCTTGACCTTGGGTGCCGACGTGTCCAGCACGTAGGTGACCGGCTTGGACGGGGGGCTCTCGCCACCGGGCCCGAACAGGGTGGCGGTGAAGTCGTTGCGGCCCTTGACCAGGGTCAACGCGGGTACGGTGAAGCCCGGCGTGGTGCCCACCGGGACCTCGATGAGCAGCGTCGGTGGCTTGCCCGCCAGCGCCCGGTAGATCCGGATGGTCACCCCGCTCTGGCCCACGAAGCTGCCCGGCACGAGGCCGCTCAGGTCGATGGTCGGCTGATTGGTGTATTGCTGGGTGGGCACGCTCAGGGTCGGGGCGTTGGGGACGATGAGCGGCGAGGGACTGGGTGACGGTGTGGCCACGACCCGGGAAATCGCTCCGGAGAACGCTGATCCGAGTCCAACCACGACCTTGCCCACGACGCCCATCGCCGCGAGCAGCACCAGGCCGCCCAATCCGATGACCGCCAAAACCAGCAGAACCCGGGTGTAGATCGGCAGCCCTGGACCGCGGGCGATGTTGCGGTGCGGCGCCAGCCGGCCGGGAGCGGGCGGTCGTGAGCCCGCGCGCCGGGCCGGTGCGGCGCGACCCGTGGAGGCTGGCCGCGGGCGCACCTGGGACGGACGCTGCTGCCGGCTCGTCATCGGGGCCATTGTCGCACGGGTATCGCCGTGCGGACCGATCCGCCCGATCGATCCGAGCGGGCCTGTCGCGTTGTACTCTGGCGTAGTGAGCGGCCGTCGGGTGACGTCCGCCGATCAGAGGATGGCGTGCACGATCGAGATCCCAGGACCGCGCGGCCCAGTGGCGTGTCTGGTCGCCCCGCGTTCGGGCTTGGACCGATCGCGCGGGTGACTGCCGATGCCCCGGCTCCGACCGGCCTGCGACCGGGCTATCCGCCGTTGCCGGTCCTGGGTCGGGGCGGTGTCTTCGGGCTGCCCAGCCTGCGGCGCAACGTGTGCCCGCATTTCTACATGACCGGGACGCGCGGTGCGATCGCCATCCAGGCGCCCCATCTGCTCAAGGCACTCATTCGCCAGGATCTCAACGTGTCGCGCTGCCAATTGCGGGGCGGCGTCCACCTGGAGCAGGGCTACATCAACGATGTCTGCCTCACGCCACGGTTCAACCAATGCGTCTTCTACGAGGACGACCTGACCAAGGAGTGATGTGAGCGCCCCCACGTACGAGGAGGCGCTGCGCGCCCTCCAGGATCGTGGCCGCTTCGGGATCCGACTGGGCCTGGGGCGCACCGTTGCGCTCCTGCGTGCGCTCGGTGACCCACAGCGGACGGTTCGCGGCGCCCTCGTGGCCGGGACGAACGGCAAGGGCAGCGTGCTCGCCCTGGCCGGCAGCGCCCTCGCAGCCGCAGGCTATCGCGTCGGTCAGACGCCCAAGCCCCATCTGGTCAGCTACCGCGAGCGGCTCCAGGTGAATGGTCGTCTGGTCGATCCGGACGCGTTTGGCCGGCTCGTTGGCGAGGTGCTCGAGGCGGCCGACCGGATTGCCGCCCGCCATGGCCAGCCGACCGAGTTCGAGGTTCTCACCGCCGTGGCCTTCCGCTGGTTCGCCGACGAGCAGGTCGACCTTGCCCTGGTCGAGGTCGGCCTGGGTGGGCGACTCGACGCCACCCATGCCTGGGACGGTGGCGTGGTGGCGATCACCAATATCGAGCTCGACCATATGGATCTTCTGGGCGCCACCCGGACGGCCATCGCACGGGAGAAGGCGGCGATCATCGTTCGGGGCGACCTGGCCGTGACCGGGGCCAGTGGGGAGGGGCTGCCGGTCATCCGCCGCCGAGCTCGGCGGATGGGCGTCCCGCTCGTCGAGGTGGAGGCGCCGACGGTTCTCGGCTGGGATCGCGACGGCATCGACGTGGTACTCGGTCGACTCGGCACGACGCGGATCGGCCTGCGCGGGCGGCACCAGGCGGCCAATGCGGCCGTCGCCGACGCGCTGCTCGACGCCTTGGCCGCGGCGGGAATCGCCCGGGTTGACGACGAGGCTCGCCGACGCGGCTATGCCGCCGTTCGCTGGCCCGGACGCCTGGAGCTCATCGAGCTGTCCGCGACGGGCGATCGCGGCGCGCGCGAGGTGTTGCTCGATGGCGCGCATAACCCGGCCGGCGCCGCGGTCCTGGCCCGGGCGCTTGACGACCTTCGGTCCACGCTGCTCGGCGGTGGCGAACCGGAGCCGCCGCCCATCACGCTCATCCTCGGCACGATGGCGGACAAGGATGTGGCCGGCGTGCTGTCTGCCCTGGCGGCCTCGCCCGTGGCGCGCGCGGCCAGGGTCCTGTGCACGGAAGTGGTGTCGCCGCGCGCCCTCTC
>JANMQO010000286.1:0-1545 GCA_031370565.1 Chloroflexota bacterium | reverse complement strand
ACCCGGGCGCCGGAGGCCGCCGTCGAGCAGGCGCTCGACATCATCCAGACCACCCGACAGGAGCGGGATCTCCGGATCCTGCGGAGGATCACGACCATGACCATGGCAACTCGGGTCGCCACAGCCGCCGTCATCGGCGTGCTCGCGATCGGCGGCGCCGCATTCCTGCTGAGGCCCACGACGCCGGACGCCGCTGCGAGGCCGACGGCATCTCCGATCGCGACATCAAGTGCGGCGCCGAGCGATGCGCGCGCCCAGCTCGACGCATATCGCTCAGCTGTCGGCGCAGTCTGCAATTCGTTGGCCAGCATCCCCGACCCGGCTCCGAGTGCCGGACCGACAGCGGTCGTCGCGTTCCTTCAGGCGACCGTCGCACGGCAGACCGAGGAAGCAGCCGGCCTGGCGGCGATCCAGCCGCCGGCCGCCATGACAGCGGAACACCTGGCCAACATCCAGACAGTCAAGGATGTCAACGCGTTGCTCAACCACGAGATCGACCTCATCCAGGCCAACCCGCCCAAGTTGGTCGAGGCGGCCGCGGTCGACGATGCGACCACGTCCCTGAACACGCTCCGCGAGCAGTTCGCCCACAAGTACGCCCTGCCGCCCTGCCCGTAGCCGCTCGCCCTCGTCGCGGTCGACCTAGACTGGCCTCCTCACCCCGAGGAGGCCAGTCGATTCATGTACTACGTCGCCCAGGGCAGCATCCCCCAGCAGCGCCACACCCAGCACCGCGCGCCCGACGGCAGCCTTTACGCCGAGGAGCTGTTCGGGGTGGAGGGGTTCACCGGGCGCAGCTCGCTCCTGTACCACCTGACCCCGCCGACCCGGACGCACAGGATCGAGGCCGGCCCGCGGATCCAGCTCGAGGCGGCCGACGACGGCCTCCATCGCCACCGCCTGACGAAGACCGGGGCGGTCGAGCCAAGGGGCGACATCGTCAGCGGACGGATCCCGCTCTACTTCAACCACGATGTCGTGTTCGGGATCGTCCGGCCCGCCGAGTCGATGCCCGAGGGCCGGTTCTACCGCAACGGGATCGCCGACGAGATGCTCTTCGTCCACGAGGGGACCGGCGTCTGCGACACGATCTTCGGGCCCCTGCGCTACGGCCCGGGCGACTATCTCGTCCTCCCGATCGGGACGACCTGGCGGCTCGAACCGGACCCCGGCTCCGAGCAGCGGATCCTGTACCTCGAGGCGCCGTCGGAGATCGAGCCGCCGAAGCGTTACCGGAACGACTACGGCCAGCTCCTCGAGCATTCCCCGTACAGCCAGCGCGACATCCACGCGCCGGAACTCGGTCCGGCCAGCCACGAGACCGGCGAGTACGTCATCGACGTCCGCTCGACCGACCGGATCACGGCCTACCACTACCGCCATCACCCATTCGACGTCGTCGGTTGGGATGGCTACCTCTGGCCGTTCCGGTTCAACATCGCCGACTTCCAGCCGATCACCGGGCGGGTCCACCAGCCGCCGCCGGTCCACCAGACATTCGGGGCCCGGAACTTCGTCGTGTGCTCGTTCGTGCCGCGCAAGTTC
>JANMQO010000218.1:0-14511 GCA_031370565.1 Chloroflexota bacterium | reverse complement strand
CGGCGCCGCCCGGTTGCGTTGCGGATGCCGCTGGCGCGGCCGCCATCGCGACTGCCAGAACGGCCAGTATGACGGTGAGTCGCCGAACTTGGCGACCGGATCTCTGAAATCGCACCGATACCTCCCTGTCCTGCATGCCATGGGCGCACGCTTACGTTGGTGACCCGACGGTCAGGCCCGCCTTGTCGACGAGGTCCCGGAAGTGCAGGTCACTCCGCCAGTCGTGTCACGACAGCGTAGTGCCAGCGGCCACCCGGCCAACAGGGGGAGAACCCTCACCGATCGTGGGGGAAACCCTATGGTCGGTGAGGGCCGATGGTGGTTCCCGGGTCGGAGTTCGTCATCCAGGTCGACCAGCCCAGGCGTCAGGAACTGCTCGAGGCGCCCACGACCGAGGCCCGTTTGACGGAGCTCGTTCGGCTTATCGATCGCGAGCTGGTCCTCCTCGAGCGGCGCCTGCGCAACTTCAGCGTCGATCTGAGTGCGACGGTCGTGCGCCGGAACTGAGCGCCAAACGGACCTGCTCGAGGCTCGACAGCGGTGGGACGATCTGCGCTCAGAACTGATCCTTGGAGGGAGCGAGCGATGCGCGATGATCAGACCCCGACCCGGCGACGAACGACGCTCGAGCAGGCACTGGCTGCTGCGCGCAGCCGGATCGGGCGGCTGGAACCAGCCGAGGCCAGGCTGGCCCAGGCTCAGGGGGCGCTGCTCGTCGACACGCGCTGTGCCGACGACCGGCGACGGCGCGGGTCGATCTCCGGCGCAGCGACATTCCCGCTCAGCGTCCTGCCCTGGCGGCTCGACCCGGACAGTCCGTATCGAGATCCCGAGCTCGCCCGTCTCGATCGGCTGATCGTGCTCCTGTGCGCAGACGGGTTCTCGTCAAGCCTGGCCGCAGCCCAGCTGGTCGACCTCGGCTTCGAAGACGTGGCAGACGTCATCGGCGGGTTCAGTGCATGGTGCGCAGCGGGACTTCCCGTTGAGGGCATCTGACAGGACGCCCGCGGGCTACTCCGAGAAGCGTTCTTCCTTCCAGGGGTCGGCGTCGTTGTTGTAGCCGTAGCGCTCCCAGAAGCCCAGGATGTCGTGATCGAGGAACTCCAGGCCGCGGACCCACTTGGCGCTCTTCCAGAAGTAGCGCTTGGGAACGAACAGGCGGAGCGGATAGCCATGCTCCGGCTCGAGCGGCAGGCCGTCGAACGTGTCGGCCAGGAGCACGTCGTCATCGTCGAGGACGGCCAGGGGCACGTTCGTCGTGTAGCCCTGCTCGGCGTGGACGAGGACGTGGGTCGCCTCGGGTCGGACGCCGGCGGCAGCCAGGATCGTCTGGATCGGGACACCCTCCCAGACCGTGTCGAGTTTGGTCCAGCGGGTGACGCAGTGGATGTCGGTCACCACCTGCTTGCGGGGCAGCGCCCGGAACCGGTCCCAGGTCAGCGTGAACGGGCTGTCCACGGCGCCGAACACGCGCAGGTCCCAGTGCGCCAGGTCCGCCTGCGGCACGGAGCCGTAGTGCAGGACCGGGAACTTGTCCGTCTTGTACTGGCCCGGTGGAATACGCGTGGCCGTGGCGGGATCGGTCGGCTTGCCGCCGAACAGGCGCTCCAGCATCGTTCGTCCTTCCTGTGTGCTCCGCCATCGTGCCACATCACGCGCGCCCCATGACGCGCAGGGGAGGTACCCTGTGCCGGTGGATTCAGCTCACAACCTCGCGCCCCCACCCCCGCCCGTCGCCCCGCCCCGCCCGCAGGTCGTCATCGTCATGCCCGCATATAACGCGGCGATGACGCTGGAGCGGACCTATGCCGATATTCCGCACGAGCTGGTCGATCGGATCATCTTGGTCGACGACGTCTCGAAGGACGACACGGTCGGCGTGGCTCGGCAACTTGGGCTGGACGTCATCATTCACCGCCAGAACCTGGGCTACGGCGGCAACCAGAAGACGTGCTACGACGCCGCCCTGGCGGCCGGCGCGGATGTCGTGGTCATGCTCCATCCGGACTACCAGTACGACGCGACCCGGATCCCGGAGCTCATCGCGCCGATCCTGGCAGGGCAGCGAGATCTCATGCTGGGCAGTCGGTTCCTGGGCGATCCGCTGGCCGGCGGCATGCCGCGCTGGAAGTACGTCAGCAACCGCTTTCTGACCAAGGTCGAGAATGCCGCCTTCGGATTGCGCCTGTCCGAGTACCACACGGGTCTGCGCGCATACAGTCGGCGACTCCTCGAAGCGGTCCCGTACAAGCTCAACAGCAACGACTTCGTGTTCGACCAGGAGCTCATCGCCCAGGTCGTGGCTGCGGGCGACCTGCCCATCGGCGAGATCGCCGTACCGACCCGCTATTTTGCGGAGGCCAGCTCGGTCGGCTTCCGGCGGAGCGTCACCTACGGTCTGGAGACGCTCCGGGTGGTGGCCCGCTTTGTGCTCCACCGCAGCCGCCTGCGCCGCTCACCCAAGCTGACGTCGCGGCGTCCGGTCGCGTAGCGGGCCGATGCCGCAGCGCGCTGGGGGGCTGGCCCGGACGGGCTTTGGTCTGGCCATCTCGATCGTCTCCATCGCGCTCGTGCTGCGTGGCGTCGACCTCGGCCGCACGGCCCAGATCCTGGCTGCCACCGTGCCGGCCTGGCTGCTCCTCGCCGCAGGGCTCCAGAGTCTGGACGTCCTGCTGCGAGCCATTCGCTGGCAGCGGCTGCTGGTACCAATCCGGGCGGTGCGCTTCGGGCCGATGCTGGGCTACCTGCTCATCGGCTACCTGGCCAACAACATCCTGCCGGCGCGCCTAGGCGAGCTCGTCCGCAGCCACTACCTGGGCGATCGCGAGGGGATCAGCCGGGCAGCGGCCCTGGGCACGGTCGTCGTGGAGCGGATCATCGACACCGTGGTCGTCGTGGCGATCGGTGCCGTGGCGATCCTGGTCCTGCATGTCCGCGGCGTCGTCGCGAATGCCGTGCTGCTCGGCCTGGCGATCAGTGCGCTGCTCGTTCTTGGCCTCGCCGTCGGGCTGGCGGCCCATCGGCTGCCCGGCGCGAATCGAGTGCTGGCAATCGTGGAACGCCGACCGTTGGTGGCGCAACTCGGACGGCGACTCCAGGAAGGGCTGGGTGTCATCCGTCGTCCCCGCACGCTGATCGAGGGCATTGGCCTGAGCCTGGCCGCGTGGACTGCCGCCGTGCTGGCCCTGACTGCGTCCGGCCAGGCACTCAGCCTGCAGCTGACGATCGGCGAGGCGGCGCTGCTGGCAGCTGGCATCGCGCTGGCCACGGCGATTCCATCCGGACCTGGCTATCTGGGCACGTTCGAGCTGGCCGCGGTCAAGATTGGCGAGACGCTCGGGATTACGGCTGATCGCGCCCTGGCGCTGGCCGTGCTGACCCACGCATCGATCCTCCTGCTCACCTCGACCGGCGGCGCCATCGCCTTTGTTCGGCTGGGCTGGCGGCGAAGTGCCCGGGAGGTCGGCCAGGTCGCGCACGGTGCCCTGGACGGGGAGGGGTACCTGCAGATCGGACTCGACGCGCCACCTGACGCCCCGTCCGCGTCCCGTTCAGACACGGCGTTCCGGCCATAGCAACGACGAAGACCCCTGGGCGGGCCAGAGGTCTTCGTCCAAGGGCGAACCGAGCGACGGCTACTTGATGAAGCCGTTCTCCTTGAGCCAGGCGGCGGCGACGTCCTTGACGTCCTTGTTGTTGACCGCGACCTCCACCCCGAGCTTGGTCAGGGCGTCCGTCGTCATCTTGGCCGAGACGGCGTCGAGCAACTTGGCGAAGGCGACCTTGTCGACCTTGGCCAGGTAGTCGTCGCGCACCAGCGGGGCAATGTTCTGGGCCGGCTGGGTGTGCTTGTCGTCGATGAGGCTGACGAAGCCGAACTGGGCGATGGCCGGCTGGGTCGAGCACAGTTCAGCGACATCGACCGCGCCGGCCTTGAGCGCCTCCGCGATCGGCACCGAGCAGGCGCCGAGTGGCTTGACGTTGAGCTTCGTCACGTCGATGCCGTAGCTGCCCTTGAGGGCACCGCCGCAGAGCGGGCCGGCTGAGCATTCGGGGGGCAGGCCCCAGATCAGCTTGTCGGCGACCGCGGTCAGGTCGCTGATCTTGGTCAGGCCGTATTTGGCCGCGGTGTCGGCGCGCACGACGAAGGCGTTGGCGTCTTCGCCCGGGGTATAACCGAGCACGGTGATCCCGCCACCCTTGGTCGTGAGGATGACCTGCAGGGCCGCGGCGTTGGTGGCCGGGTCGGCGGTCGTCTTGGTCTTGTCGTAGTAGCCGAGCCCGCTGCCGATGTACTCGGGCTTGAGGTCGATCTGGCCGCTCTCCAGGGCAGGCGCGCTGACCTCGCGCGTCCCGAGGCCCAGGTCACGTTCGACGGTGTAGCCGTTGGCCTCGAGGACCTGGGCATAGATCTCGGCCATCAGCTTGGATTCGTAGAACCCATCGGAGCCGATCTTGATCGTCGGCGGGGCTGCCGACGATGGGCTGGAGGCCGGGACACCGGCCGGTGACGAGGAGCTGCCCCCTCCCGTCGTGCAGGCGCCCACAAGCACCAGCAGCGACGCCCCGAGGGCAAGCGCGCGGTTGAGCCGCATTGGGTTTGATCCTCCTGTGTTCCGCCGTGGTTGGATAACGGCGCGTAGCGTGACTATATCAGCGGTCCGCCGCTGTCCCGCCTGGCGGAGCGGCCCGTCAGTGTGCGGCGTCGAGCTCGACGCGAGCCGTCCGCCGGACTCCCGCCGACGTCAGGACGCGAGCAGCGAGGGCGAAGGCGGCCTCGGTCGCGAGGGCCAGGACGGCCACCAGGAAGACACCAGCCAGCAGCCGGTCATCCTCCTGCCGGGCGATCCCATCAACGATGTAGCGCCCCAGCCCGCCACCCCCCAGTTCCGCCCCCAGTGTCGCCGTCGCTACGACCTGGACCGCGGCCGTCCGAACGCCGCCGAGCACGACCGGCAGCGCCAGCGGGAGTTCCAAACGGAGGAGGAGCTGTCGTTCGCGCATGCCCATCCCGCGGCCCGCTTCGACCAGGTCCGGATCCACCTGGCGCAGTCCGGCGAACGTGTTGACGAGGATCGGCGGGATGGCCAGCAGGGTCATCGCCGTGAAGATCGGGATGACGTCCAGGCCGTACTTCGGGCTCAGGCTGAGCGCCGGCGGCAGGACCATGACCATGACCGCGTAGGAGGGCACGGCCCGGCCGATGTTGGCCAGGTTGACTGCGGCAAACGCCCCGCGGCCGGTATGGCCGATGAAGGTGCCGATGGGTAGCGCGATGGCGGCGGCGACGAGCAGCGACACGACGCAGATCACCACGTGTTGCTCGAGCCTGGTCGGGATCCCGTCAGGACCGACCCAGTGGCCGGGGTCGAGCAGCCAGCCAGCCGTCGCCCGGAGGAGTTCCATCGGTCAGGCGCCCGCCAGGCCGCTGGGCCCGTGCTGTTCGCGGCCGGTCGGCGCGTCCTGCGCACGGCTCCACGGGGTGAGCCGCCGCTGGAGGAGCACGAAGGTGAGGTCGACGACCAGCGCGAGGCCCACCGACAGGACGGCCCCGACATAGACCTTGGTCGGGAAGAACGTCTGGAGGCCGTCCGTGATGAACACGCCCAGGCCGCCAAACTTGTCGCCCAGCAGGGCGGCAATCGTGACCAGGCCGATGGTCGACACGCTGGCCAGCCGAAGCCCGGCCACGATGAGTGGGATGGCCAGCGGCAGCTCGATCCGCCACAGGCGGCCCGTGCGACTGAAGCCCATGCCGTCGGCGGCCTCCACGACGTCGCTCGGGACGGCGTCGAACCCGGCCACGATGTTTCGAATGAGGATGAGCAGGCTGTACAGGACAAGCGGGATCTCCGCAGTGAGCAGCGACAGCCGGGTGATCGGGACGAGGGCCGCGAAGAGGGCCAGGCTCGGGATGGTGTACAGGACGCCCGCGACGCCGGTGATCGGGGCGAACGCGCGTCTGTAGCGCACCGCCCAGAGCGACAGGACGAACGAGATGACGAAGCCGACGACGATCGCGATGAGGGCGATCTGCAGGTGCTGGACGGTCCGCATCGCGATGTCGTCGAGGTGCCCGCCAACCCAGGCCCAGTCGATCAGTGGCTTGCCGTTCATCGGCTGGGTCCGTCGCCCGTATCGGCTCGCGTCAGGCCAGCGATGGTGTCCACCGTGATCAGGCCGGAGACTCGTCCGTTCCGATCCACGACGATGCCCATCTGGACGTCCGCGTCGAGCAGCTGCGACAGCGCGTCCTTGGCCGTCATCTCAGGTTCGAGCAGCGGCGACATCGGGTGGGCCATCTCGATCGTCAGCGTGGCGCCGCCAGCCGCTCGCGGATCGCCATCGCGCAGGTCGACCCAGCCGATTGGGCGCCGATCGTCGTCGACCAGCAGCAGGTAACCGGACGACTCGCCCCGGGCCCGGCTGCGCTGCTCCGCCACCGGGTCGCCGGGCCGAGCCATCACCGCGTCGACGAGCGGCAGGTCTCGCACGCGGACGAGCGACAGTCGCTTCAGGCCGCGATCTGCGCCGACGAAGCGCGCAACGAAGGCCGAGGCGGGGTTGGCCAGGATGTCCGCCGGTGGGCCGAACTGGGCGAGCTGGCCGCCCGTCGCCATGATCGCGACGAGGTCGCCCAGCTTGATCGCCTCGTCGATGTCGTGGGTGACGAACAGGATCGTCTTGGCCAGCTCCTCCTGGAGCCGCAGGAACTCGTTCTGGAGTCGTTCCCGGACGATCGGATCGACGGCGCCGAACGGTTCGTCCATGAGCATCAGCGGTGGATCGGCCGCGAGCGCACGGGCGACCCCGACGCGCTGGCGTTCGCCACCCGACAGCTGGCTCGGATAGCGATCGCGGTAGCGCACCGGGTCCAGGCCGACGAGGGCGAGCAGTTCATCGGCGCGCTCACGCTGCCGGGCCGCCGACCAGCCCAGCAGGCGCGGGACCACGGCCACGTTCAGCCCGACGGTCTGGTGCGGGAAGAGTCCGGTCGACTGGATGACGTAGCCGATGCCTCGGCGCAGCTGGGTCGGGTCGCTCGTGGCGATGTCCACGTCGTCGATGAGGATCCGGCCGGCGCTCGGTTCGACGAGTCGATTGACCAGCTTGAGGCTGGTCGTCTTGCCGCACCCGGACGGGCCGACGAGCACACAGATCTTGCCGGCTGGCACGCGCAGCGAGAGGTCGTTCACGGCGCCGGGGTTGCTCGTCGACTCGGCGCCGTAGACCTTCGTCACGTGTTCGAACTCGACCGTGGCGGCGCGGCGGTCGGGCACCGTGGGCTGGGAGTCGGGCACGGGCTGGGAGTCGGGCATGAGCTGGGAGTCGGGCATGAGCTGAACGATCCTCAGGCGTTGTCGAGTTCGCGCGCGATCGCCCGCAAGATGAAGCGGGCAGCCTCGGCGCTCTTGCCGCCGAGTTTCTGGCCTTCGTCCTGTTCGAGCGCGTGGGCCAGGTCGGCGAGCATCGCCTCAAGCGTGGCCGTGCGCTCAAGCACACCCGCAGCGAACGCGGCGTCCAGCTGCTGGACGGCTCGTCGGGCGATTTCCACCGAATGCCCTTTGTCCTGTGCGATCGCCCGGAACGCCTCCCGAGCCTGCTCCGCCGACGGTCCCTGGCTGGCCACGCCTACCTCCTTGTCTCGCCGACCGAACCGGCGCCCGATGCCGGATCGACAGCCGCTGCCCGAGCGGCCCGCGACATCTTGCCATCGCTGAGCGAGACTCCGTGGAGGGCAGCCCATTCGTGCCTGAGCAGGCTCATCTGCAACTCGTCCCAGAAACGTCCGTCACGCCAGATCGCCTCACGAGCACGGCCCTCCAGGACGAAGCCGACCTTGCGGTAGGAGCGGATCCCGCGCTCGTTGAAGGCGAACACCGTGAGTGCCAGTCGGTGCAGCTGGAGTCGCTCGAACGCATGGCGGAGCATCAGTTCCGTCGCCTCGGTCCCGTAGCCCTGGCCCCAGGCGTCCTTCTCGCCGATCGTGATGTGGAAGAGCGCGGAACCATTGTCCCCGTCGAGCTGGCTCAGCGCGCATGTCCCGATCAGCCGGTTCGTCGTCCGGACATGAATGGCCAGGGCCAGCGACCCCTCGCCGAGCACGCGCGTCTGGAAGAACCGATCGATCTCGGCGCCCGGCATCGGTCCTTCCTGGTAGCGCGTCAGGCGGGCGACGTCCGGGTCCGAGTACCAGCGCTGGAAGGCCGCCAGGTTGTCCGGCGCATGGCGGCGCAGAACCACCCGTTCGCCGTCGATCGAGTCCGGAAACCAGCCGCGATGGAGCATCGTCGGCGAAGGTATACCATCGCGGCCATGCGCCGCTGGAGCGAGGTCGCAGAACACCTGGCGGCCACGACCCGGACGTCCGAGAAGACGCGTCTGCTGGCCGACTATCTGCGGACCCTGTCGGCCGCCGAGTTGCCCATCGCCGCGGTGTTCTTCGCCGGGCAGCCGTTCGCCGAACGAGACGGCAGGACGACCGGCCTGGGCTGGGCCACCATCGCGCAGGCCGTCACCCACCTGGCCGGAACGACAGCCGGGGCGCTGAGCGAGGCGTACGACCGCTCGTCAGATCTCGGCATGGCAGTCGCCTTTGTACTGGGCACGTCCAATGGGCTCGCAGCCGAGGCGCCCTCGCTGCTCGAGATCGCCGACGCCTATGCGGCGATCGAGCACGCGTCCGGCCCCGCGGCAAAGGGCACGCACTTCGCCCAGCTCCTGGCCCGATGCGATCCGCTGACTGCCAAGTACGTCGTCAAGGTGCTCACCGGCGAACTTCGGATCGGGCTCCGGGAGGGACTCCTGGAGGCGGGCATCGCGGCGGCCTTCGATCAGCCCCTGAGCGCCGTCCAGCGGGCCGGCATGCTGACTGGTGACGTCGGGGCGACCGCCCTGCTGGCCCGCGATGACCAGCTTGCGACGGCCGTACTGCGGCTCTTTCACCCGCTCCGATTCATGCTCGCGTCGCCAGCCGAGGACGCCGGGGAGATCCTGGGCAGGCTGGGTCCGGTCGTCTGGGTGGAGGACAAGTACGACGGGATCAGGGCGCAGCTGCACCGCGTTGGCGATCTGGTCCGGCTCTACAGTCGAGACCTCAACGACGTGAGCGGCCAGTTTCCGGAAGTGGTCGCGGGAGCATCCGGGCTCGACTGGGACGGGATCCTCGACGGCGAACTGCTCGCCCATCGCGATGGAGCCGTGCTGCCCTTCGTCGCACTGCAACGGCGGCTCGGTCGCAAGGCGCCTTCGGCAGCCATCCAGGCGGAGGTCCCGGTCGTCTTCGTGGCCTTCGACGTGCTTGCGCTCGCACCGGCCACGGAGCGCCGAGCCCGGCCCGGGGCGATCCTGCCACTGCTCGACCGGCCGCTGGCCGAGCGGCGTCAGCTGCTCGAGGCGCTGCACCTGCCGCTGTTCGGGCAGGGTGGCCGGTTTGCCCTGTCCCATCTCGTGTCGGTTGACTCGGTCGAGTCGCTCGAGCAGGCGTTCGCCGACGCCCGCGCCCGAAACAACGAGGGACTCATGGTCAAGGACCCGGCCAGTCCCTACTCGCCTGGTCGGCGTGGGCTCGGCTGGCTCAAGATGAAGCGGGCGCTGGCCAGCATCGAGTGCGTCGTCATCGGGGTGGAGGGCGGCCACGGCAAGCGCCACGGCGTGCTGTCGGACTACACGTTCGCGGTGCGCGATGACGCGAGCGGGGCCCTGGTCACCATCGGCAAGGCCTACAGCGGGTTGACCGACGCGGAGATCGCCCAGATGACCGGCTGGTTTGAGGCACACACCCTCGCCCTGTACGGCCGCTACCGCACCGTCGAGCCGACGATCGTCGTTGAGGTCGCCTTCGATGTCATCGTCCGCTCCAACCGGCACCGCTCCGGGTTCTCGCTGCGGTTTCCGCGGATCGTCAGACTCCGGCCGGACAAGCTGCCGGCCGAGATCGACAGCGTGGCCACCGTCGAGGCCATCTGGCGTGGGCTGCAGCACCGTCCCGAACTCTTGGTGACGGCGCGCACCGGACATGGCCCTGAAGAGTGATCCGGACGGCTACAGGACGTCCACGGGGCCGCTATCCTGAGGCCCATGTTTCTCCCGACGCAGCAGGTAGAGCTGACGCTCTACACGGACGCCTACATCGTGCATGGCACCGCCGAGACTCGTGAGCGGCGGATCAGCGACATCCTCAATCACGCCGAGCATGATTTCCTCGTGCTGCACGACGTGACCTTCGACGAGTACGGCTCGCGCGAGCTGGCGGTCCACTCAGACTTTGCCCAGGTCAACCTGTCCGCGGTGCTGTTTGCGGTGGCCAATGACGTGGTCGGCGTGGCCCCCGAACTGCGGATGCCGAAGGTGCCCGAACAGGCACTGATCACGATTCCGCCATTCCGCATCACCGGACGGATCCACCTCATGCCGGAACGAGGGCTGGCCGAGGCGCTGGGCGAGCTCGTCGGCCGGTTCGTGCCGGTCACCGACGCGACCTACTGGTCGGACACCATCGGCGAGGCCCGCCAGTCCGCCGCGATGGTCGCCGTCAACCACGCCCGCGCCCAGATCCTGGCGCCGCATCGCCAGGCGGATCCGTGGGCGGGCCTGGGCCAGACTGGGGCCGGCAGTGATCCGGGCCAGACAACGTGGAGCGCCGGCGTCTTCAGCGACCCGGCAGCGTCCGATTCTGGCGGCGAGTCGGCCCCAGACGACGCGTCCTAGCCGGTCGCCGCCGCCTCCCTGGCGCCCGACAATGCCTTCCGGCAGTCGACGGCGCGTCCTAGCGGTCGACGGGCAGATCCAGCCGATTGCCCCAGTCCGCCCAGCCGCCGTCGTAGACGGCCACATCGTCGTGGCCGAGCAGGGCCAGCACGAAGGCCAGCTTGGCCGCCGCGACGCCTGATCCGTCGTAGCAGACCAATCGCCGAGCGCGCCCGACGTTTGCCTTGAGGAGCAACGCCCGGAGCGTATCGCCGTCGCGGAACATCCCGCTGGCCGGTTCCGTGGTGGCCACCACCGGCACATTGATTGCGCCTGGAATGTGGCCCAGACGGCGGGCGTTGCCCTGCAGGCCGCGGTACTCCGCAGGCGCCCGGGCATCGAGAATGAGCACGTCCGGCGAACCGAGCAGGGCGCGCATATCCGCCGTGGTCAGGCGCAGGCGCGGTTGGGCGCGCGGGACGAACGTCGCCGGAGTCGGCGGCATGCTGGCATTGGACAGTTCGTGCCGCGCTGACGTCCAGGCGCTCAGCCCGCCGTCCAGGATCCGGCTCGATTCGAAGCCATAGGCTCGTAGGCTCCACCAGGCTCGGGCGGCATACATGCTGGCGGTGTCGTCGTAGAGCACGACCGTCGTGCCGTTGCTGACCCCGGCTCGGTTCATCGCCGCGGCCACCTGGTCCGGCCCCGCCAGCAGGAGCGGGCCCGGCTGCTCGTCGGGGTGGATCAGGTCCGCCATCCAGTCGAGGTGGGTGGCACCGGGAACGTGCCCTGAGGCATACGCGGATCGCCCGGTGCCGTCCGGGCGCCAGCGCGCATCGACGACGCGGATCTCCGGTCGACCGAGGTTCTCCGCCAGCCACTCGGCGCTGGCCAGCAGCTCTGGTCGGGGGTAGCCGGTCACTGGGTCGGTCGGACGTGCATACGCTCGTATCATAGGCGGCCTGTGGTCAGTCCTTTCCTCCCCGACGACGAACAGCTCGCGGCCGTTCGGGCGGCCCTGCCCGCGACCGGCGCCGGGATCTACCTGAACACGGGTTCCCTGGGGCCGCTGCCCATCGACAGCCACCGGGCGATGCTCGAGATGGCCGAGCACGAGCTGCGCCTGGGCCGGGCGACGGAGGACGACCATCTCGATCTCGACCAGCGGATGGCCGAGGCGCGCGCCGGGGTGGCCGCGATCGTCATCGCCGACCCGGCCTCGATCGCGCTCACCCACGCCACCACGGACGGTCTGAACATCGCGGCCTGGGCGCTCGACTGGCGGCCGGGCGACCGCATCGTGACGACACGCTTCGAACACGCCGGTGGGCTCGGGCCGCTGTACACGCTGCGCGACCGGCTGGGCGTCGAGCTGGTCATGCTGGATCTGGGCGACGGCGGCGACGATGCGCGCACCCTGCGGGCCTTCGAGGAGGTGATCGTACCGGGGACTCGACTGGTCTCGGTCAGCCACGTGGCCTGGACGACGGGCGCCGTGCTGCCGGTGGCCCAGATCACGGCGCTCGCCCATTCGCGCGGTGCGGTCGTCAGCATCGACGGGGCGCAGGCGGTGGGCGCCATTCCGGTGGACGTTGGCGCGATCGGTGCGGACTGCTACGCGATTCCGGCACAGAAGTGGCTGTTCGGACCGGCCGGGATGGGCGCGCTACACGTTTCGCCGGCATTTCTGGACCGGGCTCGCCAGTCGTTCGCCGGCGCGTTCAGCTATGCGACGCACGATCTGGCGGGCGGCGCCCGGCTGCACCCCAGCGCCCGACGCTTCGAGGCGTCGGGCTACCACCGCCCGTCGGTCGTGGGTATGGCCCGCAGCCTGGGTTGGCTGTCCATGTTCGTGGGACTCGACTGGATCCATCGGCGGGGCGGAGCACTGGCGCGCGCCGCCGCGGACCGACTCGGCTCGATCCCGGGGGTGGAGCTCGTGACGCCGCGCCACCAGATGGCCACACTCGTCACGTTCCGGATCGTCGGCTGGCCGGCCGAGGCGGCTCTCGACGAACTCGGTCGGCGGACCTTCGCGATCCTGCGCACGGTCCCGCCCCTCGACGCCCTGCGGATCAGTGTCGCCTGCTTCAACACCGCCGCGGAGATCGAACGATTTGCCGGGGCCGTCGAGTTGCTGGCCGGGCACACGCCGGAGACGTTGCCGCCGCGCCCCGGCCTGACCATGTTGGGTCAGGACTGAGCGTGGCCGCCAACCGCGGCGAGGCCAACCGTCCGCCCGCCGAGGCCGGCCGTCCACCCGTTCGACAGCGCGGCTGGCTGGAGGTCCGCTGGCGCCAGTTCCGCAACCCGCCGAGGCCGATCGTGCGGGCGGTGCTCAGCCCCCTGATCACGGCCATCGTCCTGGCGCTCGCCTACCTCCCGTACGACGTTGCCCTGGGGCGCGGAGACCGATTGCCCGGTGGCGATCTGCGCGTCGGGTTCGTGGTCGGCTTCGTCGTCGTCGTGCTCCTGGTGGGGACCATGGTCACGTACCTCGTCGTACCTCAGCCAGGCGGCCCGGGCACGCGCAAGGTGCGTACCGGGTGGAGCGCCGCGCTGGGCTTCTTTGCCTCCGTGCCGATCGCCTACCTGGTGCTGGTCGTCGAGAGCCAGATTCTGCGACCCCTGCTGGCTTGAGGGTCGCGTCGGCCGGCGCTACGCGGCCAGGTCGGCCGGTGGCGAGGGCCGGCGTGCCGCGGCCCGGGCCGCACCCCACGTCGGACGATCGTCCTCTCGGGCGTCGCCTGGGCGCAACACTTCCCTGCACCGGGCCCACGGACCACTGGCACTTTCGTACCATTCCGCGCTACAGTCGCGGCGCTATCATCTGGCCGGATCGTCCTGTCGACGATCATGGTCAATCCTCGAGGTGCGCGTGTCTTCTGACGAACAGCACGTCGCGCTGCCGAAGCTGGTCGGGGCGCCGGCCTACGCGCGCCCGAGCCGCCCGGTCGAGCCGCCCGAGCGGCCGCTCGATCCGGACGATCTGCCGATCGAGGTGGACCGCTCGCCCGAGGAGCAGGCGCTCGCCGCCCGCATTGTGGGCAGCCCCTATGCGCCGACCGTCGGCCCGACTGGCGCTCGATCTGCCCAGAGCAACGGCCATGCCTCGTCGTTGCAAGGCCGTCCGTTCCGGCTCCGTGCGCTCACCGACCGGTTGTTCGGCGGCGAGTAGCCGGAACCCGAGGTCGCGGCCCTGTCGCAGCAGGGTGATCGGCGGCCAGTAGCCCGAGTCCAGGCTTGCGGCCGTCCCGTGGCGAAGTGATCGGCGGCCAGGAGCCTGATCCGAGGCCTGCGGCCTCGCCGCCGCCTCGTCGGTGCGGGGTGCCCGGCGACGATACCTAGACAATGTGGCGCGATTGTGCCGTAATACGCCGCATGAAGGTCGAACGGGCACAGACGCTGCGGATCGGGCAGGCGGCAGAGCTGCTCGGCGTGGGAGTGGACACGCTGCGCCGCTGGGAAACCGACGGTCGACTGGCCATGATCCGGACGGAGGGCGGCCAGCGGCTCGTCTCGATCGCGGACGTCAGCCGGCTCCTGGCCGAACGCCGCAGCAGCACACCGGACCGACCGATCGTGGCCAGCTCCGCCCGGAACCGGTTCGCCGGAATCGTCACGCGCATCGAGCGGGATACCGTGGTCGCCATGGTCGAGGTGCTGGCCGGCCCGCATCGACTGGTCAGCCTGATGACCGCCGAGGCCGTTGACGAACTGGGGTTGGCGGTCGGCTCGGAGGCGGTCTGCGTCATCAAGGCCACCCAGGTCATCGTCGAGATCCCGCGTTAGCCGTGACGACCGAACCCGTTCCTGGCGACC
>JANMQO010000150.1:0-2947 GCA_031370565.1 Chloroflexota bacterium | reverse complement strand
CGAGATCGGCCAGCTCGACGTGTTTCGCGGCCGGCTCATGATCTGCCGGCCGACCAGCGTGATCCCGATCGAGGCGGTGGTGCGAGGCTACCTCGCCGGTTCGGCCTGGCTGGAGTATCGCGAGCGCGGCACGGTCTGCGGGATCCCGATCCCGCCCGGCCTGCGCGAGAGCGATCGCCTGCCCGAGCCGATCTTCACGCCGGCCACCAAGGCGCCTGAGGGTGAGCACGACCAGAACATCACGTTCGACCAGATGGTCGAGCATGTCGCGCACGAGATGTTCCATGTCACGGACCTCCCCGAGCCGCACATCGCGCAGTTCCGCAAGCACGCCGGCGCGGTCGCAGAGCGAATCCGCGATGTCGCGCTGCGCCTGTACGGCTACGGCTCGGCGGTGACGGCCAGGGCCGGGGTCATCCTGGCCGACACGAAGTTCGAGTTTGGCCGTGCCTCTACCGGTGACGATGAACCCTTCGGCCCGCTCGAGGAGCGGATCGGGCGCCGGCCGATCGGGGCCCGGATGGAGCCGGTCGGAGGCTCGGCGGAGTCGCAGGTCATCCTCATCGATGAAGCGATGACCCCGGACTCGTCGCGTTTCTGGGATGCTGCGACGTACGTCCCGGGCGGGCCCCAGGCGAGCTACGACAAGCAGTACGTCCGCGACTGGCTCGAGGGCCAGGCGTGGAACAAGACCGCGCCAGGGCCCGAGCTGCCGCCAGAGGTCGTGGCCGGGACCCGCGCCCGCTACGTCGAGGCATTCGAACGGATCACCGGCGCGAGCTTCGCGCGCTACCTCCACGAGGACGTCATCGCCCGATGAGCACCACCACGGCATTCCGGTACGCGGTCAACGTCACCCCCAAGGCGGGGATTCTCGATCCGCAGGGCCGCGCGGTCGAGCAGAGCCTGCGTCACCTTGGGCTGAGCGGCGTGTCTGGCGTCCGGGTCGGGCGGCGGGTCGAGCTGACCGTCGAGGCGGCCACCGACGCCGAGGCCCGGGCGGTGGTTGAGCGGCTGGCCGGTGAGCTGCTGAGCAACCCGCTCATCGAGGCGTATGCCGTGGAGCTGCTCGGGGCGACCTCGTCGACCGTGGCCACGGCTGCGACGCCTAGGGCCACACCGTCCACGTCGACGACGCCCACGGCGGAGGTGCCAGCCTGATGGTCCGGATCGGCGTCGTCGTGTTCCCCGGCTCAAACCGTGATGCCGACGCCGCCGCGGCGCTTCGCCTGGCCGGCGCCGAGCCGGTCATGTTGTGGCACGAGTCGGCCGATCTCCAGGGCGCGGCCGCCGTGGTCCTGCCCGGTGGCTTCGCCTACGGCGACTATCTCCGAGCCGGCGCGATCGCCCGGTTCAGCCCGGTGATGCGCTCGGTGGCCGCGTTCGCCGCGGACGGTGGGTTGGTCCTCGGGATCTGCAACGGGTTCCAGGTCCTGGCCGAGGCCGGCCTGGTGCCCGGTGCGCTCCTGCGCAATCGCTCGCTGCGGTTCGTCAGCCGGCGGATCGCGATCGCACCGGAGCGGCTCGACTCGCCGTTCACCCGGGCGGTCGGCGGGCGCCGGCCGTTGCGCATGCCGGTGGCCCACGGCGAGGGCTGCTACTACGCCGACGAGGCGACCCTTGACGCGCTCGAGCGTGACGGCCAGGTCCTGTTCCGCTACGTCCACGACGACGGCACGCCGGCGCTCGACCCGGACGAGCGGGCCAACCCGAACGGCTCGTTGCGGGCCATCGCCGGCGTGACCAATGCCGCCGGCAACGTCGCTGGCCTGATGCCCCATCCGGAAGCGGCGGTCGAGGCCATCCTCGGTTCCGACGACGGGCTCCTGCTCATGCGCTCGCTCGTGGAGAGCGCCGCCGAGCGACTGGCGGCCGGCGGCCCCGTCTCGATCGGCGGCCCCGCCGCGTCGGGCAGCCCCGGCCCCGTCGCGGTCGGCGGCGTCCGGTGACGGCCCTCGGGGCGCCGCCGGTCGAGGAGCCCCTCCATCGCCGGCTGGGCCTGACCGAGGGCGAGCTCGGCGCGATCGTGGTCAAGCTGCAGCGCGAACCGAACGACCTCGAGCTCGCGATGTTCAGCGTCATGTGGAGCGAGCACTGCTCGTACAAGAGCTCCAAGCCGCTGCTCCGGACGCTGCCGACCGCCGGCGCGGGCGTGGTCGCCGGCCCGGGCGAGAACGCCGGGGTCATCTCGATCGGCGACGGGCTGGCGGTCGCGTTCAAGATCGAGTCGCACAACCATCCCAGTGCCGTGGAGCCCTACCAGGGTGCCGCCACCGGCGTCGGCGGGATCCTGCGCGACATCTTCACGATGGGTGCCCGGCCGATCGCCCTGCTCGACGCGCTCCGCTTCGGCGACCCGTCGGACCCCCGGACCCGCCATCTCGTGAACGGCGTCGTGCGCGGCGTCGGCGGCTACGGCAACTGCGTCGGCGTGCCCACGGTCGGCGGCGAGCTTGTCTTCGACCCGTCGTACGGGGGCAACCCGCTGGTCAACGTCATGGCCATCGGGCTCCTCGATGAGCGCTACCTCACCCTGGCCCAGGCCCCCGGCCCGGGCAACCTCGCGGTGCTGTTCGGTTCGACCACCGGCCGGGACGGGATCGGTGGCGCATCCGTCCTCGCCTCGGCGACGTTCGGCGCGGACGAGCCCTCGAAGCGTCCGACCGTCCAGGTGGGCGACCCCTTCGCCGAAAAGCTGCTCATCGAGGCGAGCCTGGAGCTCATCGAGCGGGGCCTCGTCGAGGGGCTGCAGGACCTGGGCGCCGGCGGCATCACCTGCGCCACGTCGGAGACCGCCGACCGGTCCGGCACAGGTATCCTGGTCGACCTCGACGCGATCCCACGCCGCGAACCGGACATGGTCCCGTTCGAGGTGATGATTTCCGAATCGCAGGAGCGGATGCTCGCCATCATCCGGCCCGAGCGCTGGCCGGACGTGCGCGAGGTG
>JANMQO010000146.1:0-5658 GCA_031370565.1 Chloroflexota bacterium | reverse complement strand
GACCAGATGGAGCGCGTATCATCACCGCGAGGGGTTGCGCACCGCCGGTCGAGCCGGTGGCCCTGATCCAGAGGGGGACCGCGACCGGGATGATCAGACGGCACCTCATGGCGCTTCGACTGGGCCTGATGGTCGCCGATGGTGTCAGCGCGACGGCCGTCTTCCTGCTCGTCTCGATCGTCCGTTTCGGGGACGGCGACGGGTTGGACATCTGGAACCGGCTCGGCGTCGACCTGCGGCTGGCGGCCATCGCCTTCGGGCTCGCCTGGGTGGTCGTCCTCTGGTTCGAGGGCCTCTACCGGCTGCGCGCGCGCTGGCGCCTGCAGACCGAGCTGCGCGACATCCTCAAGGCGACCCTGCTCGTGGCGGCGCTCATCCTGTCCGCGCTCTTCCTGTTCCGCCAGCAGAACGTGAGCCGGCTGTTCCTGCTCTTCCTGTTCCTGACCCAGCCCCTCGTCACCTTCGCCGAGCGGGCCGCGGTCCAGCTCGCCTTCGGGGCGCTGCGCCGGCGCGGCTACAACACCCGCTACATGCTCGTCGTGGGGACCGGGCAGCTGGCCCAGGACTTTGCCGACCGGGTGGAGAGCCGGGCGACACTCGGAATCCGGGTCATCGGCCACCTGGCCGTTCCGGGCACGGACGAAGCCGTGGTCAGCCGGCCCATCCTGGGCACGACGGACACGGTCGGCGAGGTCTTCCACAGCCACACGGTCGATGAAGTTGCCGTCTGCCTGCCGCCCGAGTCGGCCGGCTTGCGCGGACCCATCGCCCGCCTGGCCGCCGACGAGGGCAAGACTGTCCGCCTGCCGATGGACCCGCGGGGGGGCCCACTCCTGGATTCCCAGGACGAGGAGTTCGAAGGCTACCTCGTCCGCTCGTTCGTCCACGACCAGCGGCGCGAGCTGGGCCTGGTGGCCAAGCGCCTCATCGATATCGCCGGCTCGGCCGTCGGACTCATCGTCCTGAGCCCGCTTCTGCTGGCCACCGCCCTCGTCATGCGCGCCCGCCAGGGACCACCCGTCCTCTTCGGTCAGACCCGGGTGGGCCTCCACGGCCGGCCCTTCACGATCTGCAAGTTCCGGACGATGGTCCCCGACGCCGAGGCGCGACTCGATGAAGTCGCCCACCTCAACGAGCGGAGCCGGGTGACCTTCAAGGCGACCGAGGACCCGCGGATCACGCCGCTTGGGCGCACCCTCCGCAAGACAAGCCTCGACGAGCTCCCCCAGCTGTGGAACGTCCTCAGAGGGGAGATGAGCCTGGTTGGCCCCCGGCCTCCCCTCCCGCGCGAGGTCAGCGAGTACGACACCTGGCACCGGCGGCGCCTGTCCATGCGACCCGGACTCACCGGGCTGTGGCAGGTGGAGGCCCGCCAGGACCCCGACTTCGACCGCTGGGTGGAGCGCGACCTCGCCTACATCGACGGCTGGTCACTCTGGCTGGATCTGAAGATCCTGCTGCGCACGATCCCGGCGGTGTTCGTTCACCCGGGCAGATAGCCTGGCGGTAGATAGCCCGCCGGCAGGTGCGCTGTCCGGCTCGCGCGCCGCCGGGTCGGCCCGCCGTCCGTCGTCGCGCAGGCCGGATGGAACTGCTCGAACGCCGCCGGTCAGCACGGGTGTCCGCGGCTGACGGCATCTCGGCAGCGAACGCACGCGTCGGCGGGGACGACGGAGACCTCGATCTCGATCTGCCGCATCGCGGTTGCGAAGAGCCGGAAGACAGCCGGGTCGCAGATTGCAACATCCTGGACGACGACGAACTGCGGGGACGTGTCCCACAGCGCGACGGAGGCGCCTTCGTCATGCGCACTCGTGTAGCGGATGCCGGCGACGAGCGGCGATGCCGGGCGATCTTCGTAGACCGCGCGGGCCCACGCCTGCGTCTCCGTGCGGGGTACGTCGGCCGTGCCGAGTGCCGGCAACGCGCCGATCAGCATCGAGCCGTTCGCCTGTACGTTCTGGACCACGACGGACCGAGCGGGGCGGATCACTGCGACGCGGAAGTGCGGGCAGACCGTGGCTTCATCGCCGTCGCCGAAGACCTCCCCGCCACACGTTCGCAGTGTCTTCGCGGCATAGACCACGGTCCGGCCCGCCGGACACGGTGCGGGTGCCGCGAACGGCGGCGTGTGCTGGTCGAAGCGGAGCAGCGGTCCGAACAGACGGCGCGTGTCGGCCGAGGGCGTCACGTCGTCCTGGTGGTAGATGCGCAGCCACCGTTCCTGCGGGTGCCACGTCCAGTGGTTCCCGCCGCGGAGCGGGCGGACGGGCGCCGGCAGATGCTGAACCACCTTCGGTCAGATCGCGTCGGCGAGCCGCAGGACGCCCTGGAGGTTCCCCCGTCGCAGTGACGCCCGCGGCGTCATCCCGTCGAGATCCGGGTTCTCTCGCTCGATCCACCGAGAGAGCGAAACGACGCTCCCCGGGAAGCGCGAGGCGAGGTCTTGGAGGCCGGGCAGGACGCCTGTCGGACTCTCCCCGTCGAACTGCCAGGCGGGAATGCGCCACTCGCGTCCTTCCTTGAGGCCGACAAGCGCCCCGCGGTCCAGCATGCCGCTCACCGCCTGAGCAGTCACCCCGAGCCGGCTGGCAGCTTCGTGGCGCGCCAGGCTTCGGGCGATGAGATGCTGTCGCCGTTCCGTCGCCACCGAAAGGTTCCAGGCGACCGCTTCCGCATACGCACCCGCCGAGGGCTCGCGGCCGAACGCGCCGTCGAGATGTGTGTCGCCCCCATCCCGCGCCCGGAGGCTGGCGAGAACGAGGAGCACCATGCCGCGAGACGAGTGGCGGAGGGCGTCGATCGCCTCGCGGAGCGACTCCCGATCTGCGGTTGCTGCCAGCGTGTCGGGCATCATGCCACCATCCTACGCAAGATACGCAAGTACGTCAAGACGCGCACGTACGTCAGGACGCGCAAGTACGTCAGGACGCCGAGCCGAGCCGCCGCCGAGCCGAGCTGCCGCGCAAGCCGCCGACAGACGCCGACAGACGCCGACAGACGCCGACCCGACCATCGCTCCGCGGGCCACGACATGCTCGGACGCGAGTGGCCCTCACCGAGGCGGTCACGTTGGGCAGGACAGGCGGGTTCGTCGGCCAGCGTTTGCCAAGAGACACAACTTGACAAAGTATGCCAAGTTGAAGATGCTGACCGCGGAGGGCAGCATGAAGCAGTTCCATACGGTCTCAGAGGTGGCGGCTCGGTTTGAGGTTACCAGCCAGACGGTTCGCAACTGGATTGCTGCGGGGCAGCTTCCATCTGTTCAACCGACCCCAGGCGGAAGGTACAAGATCCGTGCGCAGGCGCTCCTCGCATTCGAGCACAACAGCGGCGTGCTCACGAAGGAAGCAGCGATGGACCCCGGAGATGGTCCACCCATGAAGGCGATGGCAAGCATTCAGCTGGGCAAGCCGATCGCCTCCGAGCTCGAGCGGGTCGTCCATGCCATCGTGAACTCCGTCCAGCCTGATGGCGTGATCCTGTTCGGGTCGCGCGCCCGCGGCGACTTCCGGGCGGACTCTGACTTCGACCTGGCCATTCTCGTGCCAGATGGGGTCGTACGACGTCGTGTCGCGATGCGCGCCTACGAGAGTCTCGCGGCAGTGGCGGCTCGGTCAGTCGCGGTCGACATCGTCGTGTTGACCCCTTCGATCATTGCGGCCGAACAAGATCTCACGGGCTCGATCGCCCGTGCGGTGTCGCGAGAAGGAGTCTTCCTCTATGGGTCCCCAGCAGCTGTCACCTGAGGAGGTGCGCCGTCGAGCCGTGGAGGCGTGGCTCACGGACGCCTACGCTGACCTCGCCAACGCTCGCTCGCTGGCCGCTCACCGCGACGAGGGCACCTCGCCCTTCGGGTCTGCGTTTCATGCGGAGCAGGCGGTAGAGAAGGGCCTCAAGGCTCTGCTCGTGTGGCACGCGGTCGACTTCCCAGCCAGGCATGACCTCGGTCTTCTGGCGGGTCTCGTGCCCGCAGGGGCGACCATGAAGGAACTGAACGTTGGCGGCCTTACCGTGTATGCGGTCGAGCAGCGTTACGTGGCCGGCACGTCGAACCCGATGAATCTGATCGAGCGACCTACCTGGGACGAGGCAGAGGAGGCGATCACGGAGGCTACCGACGCCCTTTCAAGGGTCTCCGCCGATCTCGCGTCGGCAGGGTGGGCCGCTTCGGGGTGACCCCTGAAGCCTGCCCCCAGGACCGCCCCGGCCAGATGCGCCCGACGATCACCAGGGCGAGCAGCGCGCCACTGGCGTCGATGGCAGGACCCCGCATGCGGCAGGGTCCCGGACGTGACTGCGAACGTCCAGCGCCGGGGCCGCCGGGGCCGCCGGGTGCGCTGGGCGTTCAGTACCCCAGATATCGCCCCCACTGGTAGCCGGCACGGCGATGGCCACGGCTGGCCCTCGATCCGCCCTCCAGGGTGTCGCCATCAGCGGATCTATCACTCCCGCTGATAAAGGGGCCAGCGCTGGGCCGGGTCGAGGGCAGGCCGGGCGGGTCGGGGCCGGCGCAGAGGGATCGGGGGCCTCAAACCACGTCCGCTAAGGGTACTTGTGATACCTCGCGTCGCTGAGCGGACCGGCCGGACTGGCCTGACCGAACCGGCCGAACCGGCCGGACTGGCCGGACCGCGAACCCGGCAAGGGTGAAGACCGGGCTCGATCCATGGGTCCCCGACTCCCCCCCCTCAGGACCGTCGCGACGAGATGAACCCGACGGCCACCAGGGCAAGGAGCGCGCCACTGGCGTCGATGGCGACATCGACGGCGGATGGATGGCGACCGGCCACGAACCCCTGGTGCAGCTCATCGCTGGCGGCGTAGAGGACGGTGAGCGCGAAGGCCCAGGCCCGGGGCCGGCGCCAGGCGGTCGACCCGGCCAGCGCCCGCCACGCCAGCGCCCGCCACCAGAGCACGGCCAGGATCCCGAACACGCCCATGTGGCCGAGCTTGCGCACGACGAAGTCGAGCCCCGGGTCCGACACGAAGCGCAGGTTCGGCTGCGCGGAGAGGATGAAGACGAGCACCGCCCAGGCGATGACCGGCAGCCAACCGAAGAGACGCGACCGGAGAGCGGGAACGGCGCGCTGGGGACCCTCGTGCATCTCCTTGAGGATAGCGGCATCGAGACGCCTGCTGGACTTCTGAGGATGTTCTGAAGTAGACCGCGCGTATGAAGGCGAGCGTCCTCGAGGCAACCTGGTCCGACTTCCTCCGCGATCCCAGGACCGTCACCGATCGACTCGACGAGGTGGACGTGGTCTTGCACTGACGCGACGGCGAGGATCTCTACCTGTTGACCGAGTCCCGGCACGAGGCCTCTCAGGAGAGCATGGCGATACCCTGCCCGTCTCGACCCAGTCGAA
This sequence comes from Chloroflexota bacterium, assembly GCA_031370565.1. Taxonomy (GTDB): domain Bacteria; phylum Chloroflexota; class Limnocylindria; order Limnocylindrales; family CSP1-4; genus Chersky-267. The sequence continues at coordinate 289 of JANMQO010000146.1, read as the reverse complement.
GCCGACGTGTGCGCGGTAGTGACCGTAGGAGATGTCGGCCTGACGGCGACTGGCGGCGGCCCACCAGGTTGGATCGAGGTTGCCCAACTCGAACCTTCGACAGCCCGACTCGCTGGCTGTTGACAGCCCGACTCGAACCTTGTTGACTCCGGTGTGCAAGTGAGTATCATAGTGAGCACTCGTCAACTGGAGTTAGCAGACGTGGACCTCTCGCACCCGATCAACAGCGTGACGTCGCCCCTCACGGGGCGCGTCTTCGAGGTACTCGCTGGAACCACTCAGGCCCTCA
>JANMQO010000141.1:0-1593 GCA_031370565.1 Chloroflexota bacterium | reverse complement strand
AGCGGTCGATCGTCGGTGATGAGCGGACCGGGGCCGGCAAAACGCGGCACCGCGTCGCCGGAGATCCAGACGAGCGACGAGATGCGCTTCACCCAGCCCGCGACATCGCGCGGATCCTTGATCGGCGAGTCGAACGCCGAGGAGATGTCCGCCGCGACACCCGGCCGGCCCAGCACGGCCTGGATGTTCCCCGGATCGAACGAGATCGGCTGGTCCGAGCCCAACATGAACAGCCCGTAGCCGCCCGGCCCGAAGGCGAACAGCACGTTCGGAAAGACCGAGCTGAACGTCCGGACGTGCGCCTTGAACTCGTCCAGCGTCTGGCCCCACGGGATCCACTGCATCATCACCCCGCCCGGGTTGAGACGGGCGCGTCCGGCCGCGTAGTACTCGCGCGATGAGATGACCGAGACGCCAGCGCTCTCGATGGGTGGTGGTGGGTCCGTCACGATGACGTCGTAGGTGCGATCGGTCAGCTCCACGTGGTTGCGACCGTCGGCGATGAGCAGCCGACCATTGGGGTTGGCCAGCACCGCGGCCGCGTCCTGGTAGTAGTGGCCGAACATGGTGGGCACGGACGGGACCAGCTCCACCACATCGGTCTGCAGCCCCGCGATGAGCGCGGCGCGGAAGGCCGAACCCATCCCGAACGCCACCACGAGGGCGGTCCGCGAGTCCGGCCGGGCCACGAGCGGCAGGATCGGCATGAGCTTGGCATCCACGGTCAGCAGGGTCATCGCCGTGCCGGTCACCCACAGGTGGCGCACGCCGCCCGGCAGGATACCGGCCTGGACGGACGCAATCTCGTCCTCCGCCGCACCCAGCAGCGTGCCATGCAACCGCTGGATCCGAGCGATCGAGGGATCGACGAACGCCCCGCCGGCGACCAGCGCGACGACGAGCACGACGGCGACCCCCGTGCCGCCCACCCCGACGATGGCACGAACCGCCTGCCGACCGATTCCGCCCCAGCCGACGAGCACGAGCGCCAACCCGACGTTGATGAGGGCCAGCAGCCCGAGCGCATTGGGCGAGCCGATGAGCGGAATGACCACGAATGGCACGACGAACGTCCCGACGATCGCGCCGAGCGTGTTCACGGCAAGGATGAGCCCGGCCCGCGCGCCGACCTGGCCGTCCCGGCCGGCCACCAGCCCGGACGCCGCGGGGAAGCTCAGGCCCATGACGAAGGTGGCCGGCAGCACGACCAGCACGGTCGTCCACAGAAACGTCCCGAACAGCTGCGCTGGGTGCGTCTGGAGCGCCAGGATCCCCCGAGACGCGCCCGGGATGACCAGCGCCCCGCCGATGATCACGAGCACGGCGATGAGCAGTTGGGCGCCCGCCAGCAGGCCGACCGTGCCGCGGATCCGGGTCCGGAGCAGGCCGAAGGCAATGGCGCCAAGGGCGATCCCGACGAGAAAGCAGGCCAGGATGGCGGTGAACACGTAGGTGGAGTTGCCCGAGCCGGACGCGAGCAGGCGCGTCCACAGGGTCTGGTAGCCCAGCGAGGTGAGTCCGGACACGAAGGCGACCAGCAGGCCGATCCGCAGGCGATCACGAGCGCCGGCGTCGTCGGCAGGCTCGAGCGCA
>JANMQO010000135.1:0-5669 GCA_031370565.1 Chloroflexota bacterium | reverse complement strand
CTGCTGCGCGAACGACTGGACCGTGAATGTTCCCAGTGCCTGGGACTGCTTGCTGGCAGGATCTATGTAGGTGACGGTCACGGCAAGGTCGACATCGGCCAGGTTCAGCAGCGTGATCTTGCCGGTGAGGTAGGCGGCCATGGCCGCGGAGTCAAACGTTGGGCGCGGGTGGGGCGAGGACGGGGCACGACTGGCAGCCGAGCTGGGGCTGGCGGTTGCGACGACGCCCGGCGTCTCCAGAGCCTGGCTCGGTGCGGCGCTCCCGGACTCGCTGGATGCGGTTGTGCTGCTGGTAGAGGACGAGGCGGGCGTCGGCGGTCCGGCCGATGGACCCGCAGCGCCCCCGCATGAGGCGGTGACTGTCGCCACGACCGTCAGGACGACGACGATGAATCCTCTTCGCCGGAGCATGTCTTCCTCGAGTGGCGATCGGCGTGACGGCGGACTTCCCGTGTTCACGCGAGCGCGTTCCGCCCGTCCTGCCGCAGTCAGTACAGCAGCGCTGCCGCTGCCCGGCCCTGGGTCATCGGTACGCGCACGCCGGGCGGAAGTCCGCTGGAGGTCTGGTCCAAAAACCGTGCCCGCAACCGGCTGGAGCGTCCGGAGGTCCGCGTGCCCTCCTCGAGCCGGGCGGTTTCCCCGGACTGATCGCCGGCCGCGCAACGGTTTCGAAACCGGCAGCGGCCCACTCGCGGCGTGGATCACGGTCGCTGTTGGTGGTCGTTGTGGTTCTCGCCAATGGCCGGTACTGTAGGCGGGCGGATGCTCGCCGGCGCCCCGCGTTTGGTGCGTCGGCCCCCGAGGATCGTCACCCGATGGAGCGCCTCAGCGATGCGGTGGAGTTGCTCGATGGGGCACTCGATGACCCGGCAGCCCTTGATGACAACCTGCGCGATCTGCGCAGAGTCAATCGGTGGCTGGGGGGAACCGCCCTCAGCGTTTCCGCCCTGGAGGCCGTGGTCGCCGAGGTGGCCGACGTGACACTGCTCGACGTCGGGACGGGCGGAGCGGACATCCCCATGGCGCTCCTGCGGTGGGCGACCCGCCGCGGTCGAGGCCTGACCGTGGTGGGCATCGACAGCCGTCCGGAGATCCTGGCCGCCGCTCTGCGCACGACGCCGGAGGTGGCCACCGCGGCCGGCTTGACGCTCGAGACCGGCGATGGTCGGTCGCTGCCCCATCCCGATCGCTCGTTTGACGTTGCCCATGCCTCGCTGTTGCTCCACCACCTGGGGCCCGAAGCAGCCGTGGAGCTACTCCGGGAGATGGCTCGCGTCGCTCGCCTGGGCGTCGTCATCAATGACCTCGACCGCAGCCGGCTCGGTTGGCTTGGGGCCTGGCTGCTTGGTCACCTCCTCACGGGCAACCGGTACACACGACATGACGCCCCGCTGTCCGTCCGCCGGGCGTATCGGGTGACCGAGGCGACCGAGCTGCTTCGCGCTGCCGGGCTCACCCCCGTCCGCACGGTCCATGGGCTTTTCCGTCACCGCTATGCGATCGCCGCGGTCGCCAGTTCGAGTGGCGCTGGCGCAACCGGATCGCGAAACTCCGCTGAGCTCGCCGAATGAGCCTGGAGCACGTCGAGGTCGCGGTGGTTGGCGGTGGCCCGGCCGGAGCCGCCCTTGCCGCCCGCCTGGCGCATGCCGGCCACGAGGTGGTCGTCCTCGAGCGCATGCCGATGTGGCGCTGGCGGGCGGGCGGCGTCTTTGCCTCGCCTGCGGCGATGGGCGCCCTGCGCCGAGCCGGCCTGGACCCGGCGGCCCTGAGCGCGGTCGCCCGGCCGATCCCGGCGATGCGGGTGGAGACGCCGGGCGGCACCTCATTCCGACTGACCTACGGCGCAGACGCCGGTGGCGAGCCGGCGGTCGGCTTCGATCGGTCGAGCCTGGATCCGGCGCTGCTCGGACTGGCCAGCCGGGCTGGGGCTGAGGTCAGGGTCGGCTGGACCGTCACCGCGTTCGATCTGGTCACCCGACGGCTCGCCCTGCGCGGGCCCGCCGGCACGTCTGCGAGTCTGCAGGCCGGCGTCGTCGTGGGGGCCGATGGTCCGCGCTCCATGGTGGCTCGGGCGGCCGGCGTCAACCGTCCGTCACGCCTTGGGCCGCGGATCGGCCTGACGTACCATCTCCCTGATCCAGATCCAACGGCGATCCGCGATGCTCGGATGCGCTTGTTGCGCGACGGCTATGTGGGAATCGCGCCGGTCGCCGGTGGACGCGTGAACGTCGGGATCGTCCTGGGGCGGTCGTGGCAGGCCGAGCTTGCCAGGCGCGGCGGGCGGGCGGTTGCCGATTCGATCGTCAGGATGATCCCGCAGACCGACGACGATCCCGGCACCTGGCGCCATGGCCAACCCACGGATGCTGTCGTCGGAGCCTGGCCACTCGCCCACCGGGTGACTCGGCGTGCAGGTTCGGGCTGGCTGCTGGTCGGCGATGCGGCCGGGTTCCTGGACCCGTTCACGGGGGAGGGACTGCACCGCGCCCTCGTCTCCGCCGAGCTTGCGGCGGCGGCGATCCGGGCGCGCGCGCGAGGCAACCAGGGAGCCTTCGTGGCGTATGAGCGAGCGATGCAACGGCGGTTTCTGGCCAAGGACATCGTGTCGTGGCTGGTCCAGGCTTTCCTCGTCCGGCCCCTGCTGTTCGAGTACGCCGCTCGGAGGATGGCCGCGCGGCCGGACGCCCGTGCGACGATGGGCCTCGTCATGGGCGATCTCATCGGGGCCGGCCGGGTGCTCGATCCGCGCTATCTCGCGGCACTGCTTGCGCCATGACAGGCCCGCGATCCGGCGACCTTCCCGCTGTCCGCGACAGGCCCTGATCGATGCACAGCACGATCACGATCGACATCGCGGTACCGGCCGAGCTCCTGTTCCGGCTCTGTCGTGATGTGGAGCGCTGGGAGGTGCTGCTGCCCCACTACGTCCGCTCTCGGGCCGTGCGCCAGACTCCAGATGGCGCGCTGGTCGTCGAGTTCGTGGCCCGCCGGCCGTTCGTCGAACTCCTGGGGCTCGGCCTGCCGGTGGCCTGGCGGGCGCGGACGTGGAGCGAACCGGAAGCGCGGCGGCTTCGATTCGTCCACGTGGCCGGAGCGACGAGAGGAATGGACGTGACTTGGCGGATCGAGCCATCAGCGTCGGGCGCGCGTGTCTCGATCGACCATGACTTTCGGCCGCGGCTGCCCGGATTCGCCGCCTTCATCGACCGCAGCTTCACGCGGCCGATCGCAGGCCGGACGCTGGCCACGTTCAAGGCGCTCGCCGAGGCCCTTGCGGAAGCCCCGGTTGAGACGCCCCGGCATGCGGGCGAGTCCGAAGGCCCCGCCACAACGAATCTCCCCCTGTGAGCGAACGCAGACGGGTCTGGATCACCGGCATCGGGGTCATCACCCCGATCGGCATCGGCCGCGACCAGTTCCGTGCCGGCTTGCGCGCCGGGCACTCACCGGTCAAGCGGCTCGACCGCTTCGACCCGAGCCCCTTCCGCTCGCAGGTCGCGGCCCAGGTGGACGAGTTCGATGCGCTGGCCTGGATGTCGCCCAAGACAGCCCGACAGCTCGACCGGTTCAGCCAGTTCAGCCTGGTGGCCGGCCAACTGGCGCTCGACGATGCCGGCTTGCGGCCCGGCGACAGCGGTGGTGCGGCGGCGGAGCGGATCGGGATCTACTTGGGGTCCGCGCTGGGCGGCATCGCCTACGCCGAGCAGCAGCACGAGCGCTACCTCGAGCGCGGCATCCGCGCGGTGGCGCCGAATCTCGCGCTCGCCGTCTTCGGCGGTGCAGCTCCCGCGAATCTCGGGATTGCCCTGGGCGTGCGCGGCCCCATTCTGTCGACAGCCAATTCCTGTGCGTCGGGCGCGGTGGCCCTGGGTGAGGCGTTGGGAGACCTGCGCGAGGGTCGCGTGGACGCCGCGATCGCCGGCGGCTGCGAGGTTCCGCTGAGCCCGCTGGCGTTCGGCGCCTTCGACATCATCCGGGCCCTGTCGGCCGGACACAACGACGACCCCGGTCAGGCCGCCCGGCCGTTCGACGCCGGTCGGGACGGCTTTGTCATGGGCGAAGGTGCGGCACTCCTCGTCCTCGAGGCGGCCGACGTCGCGGAACGGCGGGGTGCGATCCCGTATGCCGAACTCCTCGGCTACGGGGCGACGTCCGACGCGCATCACATGGTCCAGCCGCGGGCTGACGGCACCGAGGCCGCGCGCGCCGCGTCGATCGCGCTCGCCGACGCTGGGGTCGACCCGACCGAGGTCGACTACGTCAACGCCCACGCTTCGTCCACCCCGATCGGCGATCTCGCGGAGGCCCGAGCAATCGCTCTCGCGCTGGGTGCGCGCGCAGCCACCGTCCCGGTCAGCGGCACAAAGGCGCTCTATGGCCACCCGCTGGGCGCGTCGGGCGCCATTGAAGCCACCCTGTGTGCTCTCGCCATCCGCGATGGCTGGGTGCCGGCTTCGGTCAATCTGGTCAATCCCGACCCGGAGGTGCTCGCGCTCCTGCCCGGCCTCCTGCAGGGCGGCCGCGAGGGCACCTACCGACGCGTGCTGTCGACCTCATTCGGATTCGGCGGACTCAATGCGGCGCTCGTCCTGGGGGCCGCCTCGCGCTGAAGCGTCGCGTTTCCTGGCCAGTAACCTCGCCGGTCGTCGCGGCGATGGCGCGCTTGCGCTTGTGCGCCTACATCCACGGCCAATGGATCCGCATCCACTCCTTCGCCACAGGCGTGTTGGGGGCGTCAGCCCTGGGACGGGGCGGCCTCCTCGGTCAGGCGCTCGAGGATGACCACCGGGATCACCCGGCTGGTCGTGGTGACGTACTCGTTGAAGGATGGGTGGACCGTGGCGTGCTGGGCGTACAGTCGGTCACGTTCGGCACCCTGCGCGGCGTGCGCCCGGGCCTCGTACGTCCTGCCCCCGATCTCCACCACAACGTTCGGGTTGACGGCCAGGTTGAGGTACCAGGCCGGGTGCACGTCCGAGCCGCTATCCGATGCGACGACGATGACCCGGTCGCCGTCGCGGGTGTAGGTCACCGGCGAGGTGCGCCGCTGGCCGCTCCTGGCGCCAATCGTCGTCAACAGCGCCAGCTGCCGACCGACGAAGGGACCGCTGGTGGCCTGACCGGCATTGGCCCGGACGTCGGCGATCAGGGACTCGTTATAGGCACGCTCCGCGGCGCGAGGGTCCAGGCTGGTCACGGATGGTGCTCCTCGGTGGTTCGAAAGACTCGGGGTGCCCTTGACTCTACTACCACCTAGTTGCGCACGCAATGATACTGGATCGATCGGCTCGGGAGCCGTTCCCGGGGAGGCTGCCGGCGTTGCCCGCCTGCCCGGTGTGCGACGCGGTGGTTGACGACGACTGGCTCGAAACCCTCCACGAGGGCGACCAGCGAATGCATGGAACGCTACGCACGACGCGGCCGCGGACGCGAACACCTTGGTGCGGGTCCCTCAAACGAGGGGCGGCCCGACGGCGCCTTCCGTATCGATGCCTCGGTACGGCGGCACCGTCACCGTTCGGGCGCCTGGGTCCCCACCCAGCACGATCCGCCGGTAGGAGACGTCGTTCGAGCGGCGAGTCTCGAGCAGCCGTCCATTCGGATTGACCGTGACCTTGATGTAGTAGGTGCCGTTCGGGACAGCGCTGATATCGAAGGCCTGTCCGGAC
>JANMQO010000134.1:0-3334 GCA_031370565.1 Chloroflexota bacterium | reverse complement strand
CCGGGTTGCTCGCGTCACGACCTGGTGACGCGTCCGCCGATCAGGATGTTCCGGCGGTGGCACGAGCTGGCGAGACCAGGCCAGCCTGCGGGCGCCGTATCGAAAGGGCGGCCCCGATTCCACGCGTCCTGACGATGACTCCGATCGCCCGCTGATTCAACCGTACACAATCTGGTACACACCGCCTCTTTCGCCCGGACGATCCCGAGAGATAGCATCGAGGCTCGGCGGCTGACGCCTCGGTCCGTCGCCCGGCGTCTTCTCGGTGGGCTGAGCAGCATGCGCTGCGGTCCGCCGTGTCGACCGCGACAGGAGTCACGCTCCGGCGGTCGCTGACGGCGTTCGGGTCGACGACTGTGGAGTCCGCGCCGCGACTGCTCCGCTGCGGCGGTTTCGGTTCGGTCGGGTCGTCCCCTGGCGTGACGGCTCCCGAGGCGGGCCGCTCCATCGGGCAGGAACGTGGCCAGTCCGTCGAAAAGCAGGTACGCAGAGTCCTTCTATGAGGTCGCCCTTCAGATGGTTCAGCAGGATCACGACCAGCATCAGTCAAAGAGCTGCACGCTCGGCCACCACCCCTCGGCAGGGATGGGGCACGCGATCGGGGTTTCGGGACCCGGGTCCCTGCCCCCCTTTCCGTGCGTGGGAATGGGCGATCCGCGCCGAGACCCTACAGACCCATGATCGGCGCGTTCACCTCCGCACCCGCGCCGCCCCGTCGGGTCATCGTCGATCCAGGCTTCCTGTCCTATCGCGATCGAGCTGCTCTGCGCATCCTCTATCGCGCCGACGTCGCGACAACCGCCCAACTCACGACGCTCGCCTACACCCGCCGTCAGACGGCCCAGGAACGCCTCACCACTCTGTACCGCGCGGGCTACCTCGAACGCGCGATCCTGCCACCGTCTACCCGCGGTGGTGCTCCCTTCGCCTTCCGGGTCTCTCCCCGCGGACGTCGTCGTCTCGGCTACGACCCGCTCACCCGCTCCCGAGCCGGCACCCAGCTCCGCCACAGCCTCAACGTCGTCGAGACGGTCTGCGCGCTCGTGCGAGCACCCATCACCGACGCCACCGAGCCGCTCGTGCAGGCGTGGCTGTCGGAGGTCATGGCTCACGACCTCCTGGCGCGGACGTATCCCGATGCGGTCGTCGTCCTCCAGGCAGCGTCGGGCTCGGCCGTCCTGTGCCTCGAGATCGACGAGAACACCGAGCGTGGTCCGGTCATCCGGGACAAGCTCAGCCGGTACGAGACAGCTCTCCGCCACAAGGCCGGCTGGCACCTCCTGTTCGTGGTGGGCTCGGCCGAGCGGGTCGGCTCCCTCGCCCGGACCGGCCGCCACAAGGGCGGCTACCCGGGACTCGCCGGTCGCGCCTGGGCGCTCGTCCTGCCCGACCTTCGGACCCGCGGCCTCGACGCCGGTGTCGTCGCCCTCAACCCGAATGTCCCGCGGACGACCCTCGGTGCCCTCCTCGTCGACCCGACGCCGCGACGCTGCTCGACGCCGGTCGGCACCGACGCGTGGCTCCGGGTACTGGGGTATGGCGGCCACGAAGACTTCGACGAGGCGCTGCGGTGAGACAGGCGGCGTCGGTGACCGCCACCGGCACGCCCGGGCAGGCGCCCCGAGCCCGCCGCCGGCGTCCCGATCCGCACCCGTGGCCTGATCGCCGGTCGGCGCCGAATGGAATGGGTCACGAACGTGTGCATCTGCCATGCGCGGCCGCATTGACCCCGGCGCTGCGCCTCGTGGTCCTCAGCGGTACAGCAGCGCTGGCCGACTCGACCGTATCGAGGGACAATGTGTCCGTGGACCCCGTCGTCATCGCCCTGGCCCAACTCGTCCGAGATCGGTGGGCCAACGAGCAGCGCGCGCGCAGCGACCGTCGAGCTCGTCTCCGGGTCGTCCCGAGCGAGCCGGCATGAGCCGCCTGCCCGCCACGATCGAGGACCTCGCCGGCCGACGGGCCGCCCGCTGGATCCGCGAGAGCACATCCGGCCAGTTCGACCGCTATGGGCCCGAGGCCCAGGCCGAACTCCAGGATCGCGCGATCGCCCGGCTTGGTCTCGTCGATTCCGGGCTCGCCTGGCGGGCTGCCCACTCTGGGCGAACGGTGTACCGCTCGGCGGAGATGGCCGAGATGCTCGTCTCGGCCCAACGCGGCGACTTCGACGTCCTGCTCGTCGGCTACGTCTCGCGCTGGCAGCGCAACCTGCGACGGACACTCGAACTGCTCGAGGACACGCTTCATCCGGCGGGCGTCCCGGTGTACTTCTGCGACGAGGAGATCCTGTCCTCCGCCGATCGGCACTGGGACCAGCTCGTCGACGAGGCCAAGGACGCCGAGCGCTATTCTCGCCGGCTCTCGCGACGGATCAAGGAGGGCTACGCCTCGAAGCGGGCGAAGCAGCGCGATCCCGGCGGCCATCCCCCGTTCGGCTTCCGGCGCAACGGCGACAAGCTGCTCGAGCCAGATCCTGAGCGCATCGCGCTCGTCCGTCGGATCTTCGAGCTATCGGCGGCGGGCCTGCCTGACCGCGACGTCGCAGCGGCGGTCAGCCTGCCCCTCTTCACGGTCCGGGGCATCCTCACCTCGCCGCTCTACGTCGGCCGGCTGCGCGACGGGGAGCCGGCTCGCTGGCCGGCGCTCGTCCCGGCCGCGCTGTGGGAAGCCGCCCAGGCAACCCGGGCTCGGCGGGCGACGAAGACCGGCCGTCCGGCCGACCCACGCCGACCGTATGCGCTCGACATGCTCCACTGCGCGGCGTGCGGCAAGCGCCTCACCGGCGACACCGGCTACTACCGCCATCGTGAGCCATGTCCGGCATTCGTCGCGGCCCGACCCGAGCACCGGGGTCGTGGCCAGTCGCCTGGCCACGCCTACCGGCGCGAGCTGTACGAGCAGATCGTCGAGGAGCTGCTGGCCGAGGCCTCCCTCGGTGCCGGAGCCATCGCCGGCGTGGTCGGCGAGGTGAGCAAGGCCACCCCAGCTCCCGATCGGTCGGTGCTCGATCGGGTCGCGCATGAGCGCGAGCGCGCGATGGCCCGCTACCTCCGCGATCGCGACGCCCCAGCCCTCGAACGAACGATGGTCCGACTCGACCGGGAGCAGGCGGCAGCCGAGACCCGCGGGCCATTGGACGTCATCCCAGCCGACGTCGCCGTCCGCTACGTCCGAGACCTTCCCGAGACCTGGCGTAAGGCCGAGGGAGGGTCTGGCCGCCAGCTCCTCGCGAGCGCGCTGTTCGACCAGATCGACGTTCTCGGGATCCAGGAGGCGACTGTCCACCTGAGCGCGCACGCCGTCCGACACGGCCTTGCGGCAGCGCTTCCGGCGG
>JANMQO010000072.1:0-1943 GCA_031370565.1 Chloroflexota bacterium | reverse complement strand
TCGCGGCGGAGCCCCGGCCAACCTGTATGTGCTGGCCCCCGACGCCCCCACGGCAACGCTGATCCTCTCCAACATCACGGTACCGCGCGACCTCGCCTACTCGCCCGATGGCCGCTACCTTGCCTTTGGCGGCGTGATCGGCGGGCGCAAGGCGACCTGGATCCTCAATCGCCAGAGCGGCGCTCTCCGGGCGGTCTACGATCAGCGCTTCGAGTGGCTCTCGTGGTCACCCGACGGGACCCGCCTGGTCGGCCTGCAGCAGTCCAATCCAGATCGACTGCTCGACAACGAGATCGTCATCGTGCCCATCGCGGGGCTCCAGTAGCCCTTGACCCGAAGGCTGGCATCTGATCCGCACCCTCACCCGCCGCCATACTGAGGCCGACGATGTCCCTGCCCGAGCGCTACGAAGCCCTGCGATCGCGTCTCGCCCGGCCGTGGCTCGAAGAAGACGAGCCGGCCTTCCTCGAGATCGTCGAGAGCTTCGTGCGTGGCTACCGGGCCAGCGGACCGGACGAGCGTCTTGCCCTGGTCGCGACGACTCGGCCACCCGAGCAGCAGTCGTTTCTGTGGTTCGCGCAGGCGACGGCGGCGCAGGCCGTCAACAGCCGCTCAGCGGAGCTCGCCGGCCTGGCGGTGTACGGCCTGATCCTCGCCGGCATCGCGGCACCGACCCGCTTTGACGTGCTCGATGTCGACATGTACGCACCGCTCGTCTGCCGGAGTCTGACCCTGCTGGACATTGACCCCGCGGCCTCGCTGCGCGCCATCGCCGGGCAGATCGAGGAGCCTGCCCGCTCGATCCTGCGGCGCTGGGCGATCGTGTACGTCGGGCCCGAGGCCTTCGCGCAGATGGGCTGGCAGGAGCAGCATGGTCCAGACGGACTCAGCTTCGGGTCCGAACCGTCCGCGACCATGGACGCCTTCCTCGCCAGCCAATCTGTGGCGGCCACGCTTCGGAACAACCTGTGGCCGGCCCTGGACGATCCGGCGGCCGAGGTTGCCCTGTCGTCCGATCCGCGCCAGCTCGATGAGCTCATCGCGGCCTACGCCTCGACGCCGCCTGACGTTGAGCGATTGGTCCTTTGGCCGCCCGAGGACTGCGCAGTGCTGGCCTACGCCCGGCGCACCGCCGAGCGCGCCATCGAGGATCGGTCGCCGACGCTGCTGCGGTTGAGCGTCTTTGGCGTGGTCCTGGCCGGTCTGCAGCGACCGTCCATGTTTGACGAGAGCGACATCCTGCCCTACCTCGCGCCCGTCGTCCGGGCCGCGGAGCTGCTCGGACTCGACGGTCTGGCCCTGCTGCGCACGGTCGCAGACGAGGTCAGTGATCCGGCCCGACTGTTCATGCTGCGCTTCGTCGACGCCAGCCCCGAGGCGCAAGGCCTCGCCGCCAACGGCTGGTCCGAGCACCTCGAGGATGGTGCCGTCAGGTTCGAACGGCAGCCGGTCGAGACCCCGGAGAGCACAGCCGATGAGGCGGGCGGCTGAGCCCCGATGCCAACGGCTTCACCTGAGATGCCGTAGCGTGTCGCGCATGGTCACGGAGTGGGTGCTGACCTGAAATGGACAAGATGATCGTGGCGCTCGTAGTCATGGGCGTCATGCTTGTCCCGGTTCTAGCCGCGCTGCCCAACACGTGGAGCGGTAAGGGATTGCCAGATCTCGAGCGCGTCGTGCGCTCCTTCTGGTTCTGGGGTGAAGCTTCGCTCCAGGGCTTCCTTCGGGCCAACCCCATCGCGATCGTCGCCTGCACAGGGCTGTGGGTCGCCGGGTTCACGGCAGAGCTGCTCAAGGTGATCGGGCCGTCGATCGTCCGGACCGTGCTGTCCTACGTGTTCGCGGCCGGTGGCATCGTCTCGCTGATTGCCGGCGTGCTCATGGTGACCGTCATGCTGTTCAACTTTCCCAAACTGGTCGTGCCGCCGAGCCTTCGACACCAA
>JANMQO010000067.1:0-2319 GCA_031370565.1 Chloroflexota bacterium | reverse complement strand
CGCGGCAGTGGTCAGCCTGGTCACTGGACGGACGCGGCCGGCGATCCTGCTCGGCCTGTTCGCCGGATTGATCGCGGACGCGGCCAGCATCCGGCGCGACACGCTCGGGATCCTCGCCGCGCACGCCGTCGGCGAGACGCTCGACCCGCTGGGCTGGCTACTGACCGTCCTCGCGATCACGGCGGCCGCCCTCATCGTGGCCTGGGCCGGCGCGACGCTCGCCGTCCCGCTCCGCGGCTGGATCGGCCAGGGCGCGAGGGCGCTCGTCGAGCTCCGCCGTGACCGTCGCCTGGGTCGCACGGCGCTGCTGCCAGCTGGCCTGGTCGGTGCGTTGGTGGTCCTGCTGATCGTCTCGCCGGTGCTCAGCGACCTGCTCAACTACGGGACGGACGCGCGGATGCACGCCGGCGGGCAGGCTCCCGGCGCGCTGTTCGGGGCGGGCGGACCGGTCGCGGCGGGCGGCGCGACCGGTCCGGGCTCTGCCTCCGCTTCGGGCACAGGCACCGGCGGCGGGTCTGGCAATACCGGCCCCGGAGCGTCTGCTGGCACCGGCTCGTCCGGGCCCATCCCGGCGAGCCTGCCCGGTGACCTCGTCCCGGGCCCGGTCCGCGGTTCGCTGATCAGCCCTGGGGCGCTCTCCCTGGCGATGCCCTGGTCCAGCTCCGCGCCGACCGGCCAGGGAACCGCGCAGGTGGCAGACCTGCCCCACTTCTTTGCCGGTCCGGGGACGAGCAAGGTGGACGTCTATCTGCCGCCCGGCTATGCCAGCCAGTCCAGCCGGCGCTATCCCGTGGTCTACGAGCTGCCCGATCGACAGAACACCTGGGATCTTGGGATGCGCCTGACGGCCACGCTCGACTCGCTCATCACGGCCGGTCAGCTGCCGCCGATGATCGTTGTCTACGTCGGTCACGGCGGGTCGCCGTTCGTGGACCCGGAATGCTCGGACAGTCGCGACGGGCGTGAGTGGTTCGACCGCTGGCTGGCGACCACCGTCGTGCCCTGGGTCGACGCATCCTTCCGGACGATCCCGAGCGCGGCGGCCCGAACGGCGATGGGCGCCTCGAAGGGTGGCTACTGCGCGGCGTCGGCACTGACCCACCATCCGGACCTGTTTGGCTCGGCCATCACGTTCAGCGGCTACTACACGGCCGGCCTGACCAGCACGCAGACCATCGGCGACGAGGCCGTCTTCGGCGCCGACCCGGCCTACGAGGCGACGCAGTCACCGATCCTGCGGCTCGCGACCATCTCGGCAGCACTGCGCCAGGGTCTGTTCGTGGTCATCGAAGCGGATCCGGCTGCCGCCACCTATGGGCCACAGATGCGGGCGTTCGCGGCGGCGCTGGACCGGGCGAAGATCGCCCAGGCGTTGCTGCCCACGCCGCTGGGACACTCCTGGGACGCGCAACGGACGTTCCTGCCGGTGGCCCTGCGGTTGGTGGCCGCCCGCCAGGTCAAGCTGGGCGTGTTCGGTCCGGGAGGCTGAGCGAGGCCTCGACGTCCGGTGGCGGTCTGGTGCGTGGTCGCACCGCCAAGTGGCTCCTGAGGCACGCTTGCGGGCGTCAAACCAGTACGAATGGCGGACGGTCGCTGGTACCCTGTGGGCAACACGGGCTGGCGCAACAGCTCGATCCAGTCTCACCCGTCCGGTGGCGCGGCGCTGTGCGTCGTCCACGGACCGAGGAGGAATGCATGCATCGTCAACGTGTCTTCCGCGCGGCCATCGCGCTCGCGGCGGCAACTGCCCTGGTCGTGGCGGGGCTCGCCACGGCGACAACTCCCGACACGCGGGTCAGCACGGGCAACAGCGGCTCGCCCTTCTCGCAGAACAAGCAGAACGAACCGGCCGTCACCGTCAATCCCATGCATCCGAATGTGCTGGTGGCGGGGGCCAACGATGAGATCGACCTGGAGGCCTGCGCGGCGGGCACCCCGACGAGCTGCCCCTTCACTGGCGGTGTCGGCGACTCCGGGGTCTACTTCTCGTCCGACGGTGGGGCGAGCTGGAGCCAGCAGTCCTTCTCGGGTTGGTCGGCGCGCGGCTGCCTGGGACCGGCCGTTTGCGTGCCGGTCTCCGGACCGATCGGGACACTGCCCGGATACCTTCAGGCCGGCCTCGTCTCGGGCGGCGATCCGGCGCTCGCCTTCGGCCCCAAGCCCGGCAGTGACGGCACCTTCTCCTGGGGCAACGGCCAGCGGTTGTACTACGCCAACCTGGCCTCCAACTTCAGCGCCGTCCGCTCCGAGACGGCCTTCAAGGGTTCCGAGGCGGTCGTCGTCTCGCGCACGGATAACGTTGCCGCGGCCGCGGCCGGC
>JANMQO010000065.1:0-2743 GCA_031370565.1 Chloroflexota bacterium | reverse complement strand
GCCTGCCGCGGTCCGGGCACGACGCGGACGCCCCTTGCTGGTTGCATCGGATGCGCCTGACTGGTCCTCGCTTCCTGGTGCTTCTCGGGCTGTTGGGGATCGGGATCGTGCTGGCCACGGACCAGATCGTGCCCGCCACGTCCGTCCACCAGGCTCAACTGAGGATCTGGCTGGCGGCACGGGCCAGCGGGATCGTCACGTACCTGCTGCTGACCGTCCAGATCGCCTTCGGGCTGATCCTGAGCCACCCCACCAACCAGACGACCTGGAAACTCTCCAAGCGCCTCTTTCCGTGGCACGAAAACCTGTGGGTGTTCGTTCTGGCGTTCCTCGCCGCGCACATCGTCAGCCTGGTCCTGGACCCCTACGCGGGCGTCGGGATCGCGGGCACGTTCATCCCGGGTCTGTCCAGCTATCGAAGCTCGCCGGTTGCGCTGGGCACGCTGACCATGTACGCACTGGTGGTGACCGGCCTGACCGCGCGCTACACCAAGCTCTTGCCGCCCGGCTTCTGGCTGAAGTTGCACCGCCTGAGCCTGGTCATGTTCGGGCTGGCCTGGCTGCACGGGATCCTTTCGGGGACCGATACCGAGGGTCTCCGCCTCCTCTACATCGTGACCGGTCTGGCCATCCTGGGAGCGGCTGCGTACCGCTACTGGGTGAGCCGGCGGGCCCGTCCATCGTTCGCCACATCGCTCAAGGAGGAACCGTCCCGATGACCCCGATACGACTCATCTTCCGGCGCGCCGCGGTCGTTGCGGCGGCAGGCTTGAGCCTGACCGTCGGCGGCATCGCCGTTCGAGCGGCGGCGGCCTGGACGGCCGCCGAGGCGCCGCTGAACGCCGCCCCGCTGTCGGTCACGACGCTCGCCCAGCAGCTGGCCGACGAGCAGGCGCGCTCAGTCGCGCTCCAGAAGCAACTCAGTTCCCTGACCAGTCAGTCAGGCGATCTTTCAGCGGCGCTGAAGGGCGCGCGCGCCCGGGCCGTCGCCGACGCTCGCGAGGCCAAGGCGCTCCAGGGCCGATTGGCGGCCGCCCGACGCACGACTGCCGCGCCGACGACGGGACGCAGCGGCCAGACCGCGGCGATCCCGACTCCGACGGCACCACCTGTCCAGGCGACCACCGGTGCCTCCGGCGCGACGGGCGGCGGCGGCGAAAAAGAAGGCGGCGATGACTGAGGCTGGGCAAACCCCCGCAGTGGGGACGACCTCACCAGGCACGCCGGGCACGCCGATCCGACCCAGGCCGAAGGCCGAGCCTCGTCGACCGCTGCACCTGGCGGTCGTGGTCGGGCTGTCGGCAGGCACCTATGCGGCCGCGCTGGCCGGCGTGACAGCGCTGCAGGCGACGAGCGAGCAGGCCCTCACGGCATACCGGACGCCGACTTCGGACCTCATCCTGCAGCTGAAAGCGGAGCACGATCGCCTTGAAGCCCGGATCGCCCGGGCTGCCGCGACCTACAACAAGGCCGCAACCGCCTATGGTCGAGTGGCCAGCGGGATCGGCGCCTTCGAACAGAAGCTCGGCGACCTGGCCCGACAGGTCGCCATGGCCGAGAACATCGCAGCCACCTCGGCTGGCGCCGGCCAGTCGGGCGGTGGCGGGGGTGGCCATAACACGTCCGTCCAGGCAGCACCAGGCGCCCCGATCCCAACGGTGACCCGAGCCGCTCCAGCGCCGCCACCACCCGTGCAGGCAACCACCTGTGCATCCGGGAAGCCGTGTCCCTGACGGCCATGGCCACGCCGGCACCCTCCATCGTGCCAATCGCCACGAGCCCAGACCCGGCTGCCGCCGTCGAGCAGTTCGAGGGTCGGGCGATGGCGTCGCCGCTCCGCCTGACCGTGGTCGGGCAGACCCGATCCATCGCCCAGCAGGCGTGGCGGATCGTGGTTGACGAATTCGAGGCGGCCGAGCAGGCGATGTCGCGCTTTCGCGACACGAGCGATGTGACCCTCGTCAACCGGGCCTCGGGCAGCGGCCGTGCCTGCACCGTCAACCGGCGGCTGGTCCGGGCGCTGGTGGCAGCAGACCGGGCAGGTCGCCTGACCCACAATCGGTTCGACGCCCGGGTCCTGTCTGCCCTCGAGCGCCTCGGCTATCGTGGCGCCGACCTCGGCGGCGCTCCCAGCGACAGCCCCATCTCCGGGGTCGGCGCACACGACGCCAGCGACTCCAGCCGCACGGGCGCCCCGGCCGTTGCGCTCGACCCGAAGCGCTGGCTGGCTGCCGATCCCCGGGCGGGCACGGTGGCGGTGGACTGCCCCGTGGATCTGGGTGGCATCGGCAAGGGGCTCGCCCTGCGCTGGGCATGGCGAGCCGTCGAGCGCAGCGGGATCCTCGACCAGCGGGTCACGACCGCCGCAGACCCGATCGGTGTCCTGCTCGAAGCGGGCGGCGATCTCGTCGCAGCCGGTTGGTCGGGGGCCGGCGCCCCATGGTCCGTCGGGATCGAGGATCCGACCGGCGGAATCGAGCCGCTCGCGGTCATTTCCGTGTCGGACGGCGCCGTCGCCACCTCCTCCGTCAGCGTCAACCGCTGGCAGACCGCCGCGGGACGCGCGGTCCACCACCTCATCGATCCGCGCACGGGCGAACCCGGGGGTGCAGGCCTGCTTGCCGTGACCGTCGCCGGGCCGGATCCGGCCTGGGCGGAGGTCTGGAGCAAGAGCCTCTTTCTGGCCGGTCCCGGCGGAATCACCGGGCTTGCCCGAAGCCGCGGCCTGGCAGCCTGGTGGACG
>JANMQO010000060.1:0-4483 GCA_031370565.1 Chloroflexota bacterium | reverse complement strand
CCCGACAACCCGTCCGCCGGAGTCGAAGTGGAACAGCTCGCTTGCGTCCACGCCACGTTCGACGAGCTCCGCACGCGCGGCGTCGATGTCGGACACGGCCAGATGCAGGCCCTGGACGGGGCCCGCCCCTCCGGCCGTGTTGCTCATGATGGCGATCGAGCACGCCGAGCCCGGCGGCGTCAGTTGCATGACGCGAAAGTCGCCGGCGCGGTGGTCGACGTGCAGCTCGAAGCCGGCCCGCTCCATGTAGAAGGTCTTGGCGCGGTCCACGTCCGAAACGGGAACCACCACGAGCTCGAGCTGCCAGTCCACGATTCGTCTCCTTGTTGCGATCCGTCAGGTCGCCGATGGCTTGCGCGGTGAGCTCCCACTCAGCCGTACATGAGCGAGCCCGGCGTGGTGAGCAGCTCGCTCCTCCCGGCACTCCTCGTGGTCCGGGTCCGATGGCGCCACGCGAGATGGCTGTCAATCCCTGACCGCGGTCGCCTGCGACCAGACGACCTGCCATCGGCCGTCATGGCGCTCGTACAGGTCGGTGTGCCAGTATCGTTTGCGGGGAGTGCGCGTCCCGTCGACCGTGAATGCGATCTCCGAGGGATAGCGGATGACAGCGACGTCTCCGTACGATCGGACGACGATCTCGCCGGCCTCCCAGAGCGCGTAGTCGATGTCACCGGAACGGACCGCCTCGAGATACCCCTCCTTCGAGAGCACCCTGCCGGAGGGGGTGATGAGCTGGAAGTCGTCGGCGTGGAGCCGGGCCGCCCGATCCACGTCGGCTTCGACGAGCGCCCGCAGCCGCTCACGCTCGATCAGATCCAGGTCGTTCATTCGGCCACTTCCTTCTCGCTCGGCGCGCGTTCAGCCTGACCAGCCCGGTCCGGCCACTCGTAGCCCTGCCATGGGTCGTACTCGGGGTCGAGGGGCTCCTGGGACGGGCGGAGCGCCTCCGGGACGTGTTCCAGGTTGATCCGGATCCGGGTCCAGGTGGTGGACCGGCCACGCATCGAGTCGAGCAGGACGTCCGAGGGCACGAGATGCGGCCAGACGTCCGGGTGGCGCGCCTTCCAGCGTTCGAGCCCAGCCAGCGCGTCCGCCTGCTGTGCCGCTCGGCCGATCTCGATGAGGGGCTTGGAGCTCATCCGCCGCTTCGAGGGCTGGACCCGCGGCGGTTCATCGGCGGTCCTGGCATAGTTCGGCGGCCAGGGCGCATCGCCCAGTCCCTCGAGCTCGTGGCGGGCGGACAGGTCCAGCAGCCCGTCGAGCGACCCGACCGCCTCGTCGATCCCCGTTCCCGGGTCGCCGCCCCGGGCAAACCGCTCCGGCACGGTCAGCACCGTGAACGCGGCCGGGTCGCAGGTCGCCACCTCCGCCCAGGACAGCGGTGCCGACACTCGGGCATCCGGCCGCGGCCGGACCGAATAGGCCGAGGCGACGGTGCGGTCCTTGGCGTTCTGGGTGTAGTCGATGAACACCCCGTGGCGTTCCTCTTTCCACCAGCGCGAGGTGGCCAGGTCGGGAGCGCGCCGCTCGATGTCCCGGGCCAGGGCCAGCGCCGCCCGGCGTACCTCGGCGAACGTCCAGCGCGGTTCGATCCGGACGTTCACGTGGATCCCGCGCGAGCCGGACGTCTTGGGCCAGCCAACCAGACCGACATCGGCCAGCGCATCGCGCACGACCAGGGCCACCTCACGGATCTGCGGCCAGGCCACACCCGGCACGGGGTCCAGGTCCACGCGCAGCTCGTCGGGATGGTCCAGGTCGTCGGTCCGGATCGGGTGCGGGTTGAGGTCGATGCAGCCCAGGTTGACGATCCAGGCCAGCTGGGCCGCGTCTCGCACGACGACCTCCGAGGCGGTCCGTCCGGACGGGAACGACAGCTCGACGGTCTCGATCCAGTCCGGCCTCGATTCGGGCGCCCGCTTCTGGAAGAAGAACTCGCCCGCGGCGCCGTTGACGTAGCGCTTGAGGGCCATCGGCCGGCCGGCGACGCCCCGCAGCGCGCCGTCGGCGACAGCCAGGTAGTAGCGCACGAGGTCCAGCTTGGTCAGCCCGAGCTCGGGAAAGAAGACCTTGTCCGGGTTCGTGATCGTCACGTCCCGGGCGCTGATCCGGAGGACCTCCTGCCGCGTAGCCATGGCGGACACGATACCGCGCGGGCTGTCCCTGGGCGAAGCTCCACGTGTCTACGGCCGACTCCGCCCACGGTACCCGACTTGACCGTCGGTCTATCGTGGTGTTGCCGCGGCGCGCTACCTCGAGCTGATGACGATGGCAGGCGATCGGTCGGCCAGACCTGTCGATTCCTCGTCAGCCCGTTCGTTGTACGAATGAACGCGGCCAATCAGGCCACAGACGACCCCACCAGGAGGCCTCAGATGCGCTACCTGCTCCTCATCTACAACGCCGAACCGACCAGCCAGATCCCTGCCGATGCCATGGCCGCGGAGCACGCCGCCTACGGCCAGTTCACCCAGTGGGCGCACGAGCAGGGCAGGTTCCTGGGCGGCGAGGCGCTGCAGCCGACATCAACTGCCACGACCGTCCGGGTCCAGGCCGGCCGGACGGTCACCACCGACGGTCCGTTCGCCGAGACCAAGGAAGCCCTCGGCGGGTTCTACCTCATCGAGGCGCCCGATCTCGACGCGGCGATCGACTGCGCGGCCCGGATCCCGGGCGCCACGCACGGTTCGATTGAGGTGCGCCCAATCTGGGAGATGCCCATGGAGGCCAGCGCCCAGGGAGTCGGTGCCGCCGCCAGCGCCGGCTGATCCGCATGTCGTCGTCGACCGTCTGTTCCGCGCTGAGTCGGGACGGGCGGTCGCGACGCTCATCCGGCTGACCGGCGACTTCGACCTGGCCGAGGAGGCCGTCCAGGAGGCGTTCGTCGTCGCCCTCGAGCGTTGGCCGCACGACGGCGTGCCGGCCAACCCGGCCGCCTGGATCATGACCACGGCCCGGAACCGGGCGATCGACCGGCTACGTCGCGCCCGCCGACTGGCCGAGATCCAGGCGGACCTGCAGCGCGAGGCTGTCGAGCGGGCGACCCGATCCGTGGTCGCATTGAGCGTCCCGGGCGTCCCGGGCGCCCGTGGCACAGAGGACGAGGAGGGCGACGCGAGCCCGATAGCCGACGATCGCCTTCGTCTCATCTTCACCTGCTGCCACCCGGCGCTCGCCCCGGAGGCCCGCGTCGCACTCACGTTGCGCACGCTGGGCGGGCTGAGCAGCACGGAGATCGCCCATGCCTTCCTCATCCCGGACGCGACACTCGCCCAGCGGCTGGTCCGGGCCAAGCGCAAAATCCGCGATGCCGGCCTTCCCTACGTGGTGCCGCCCGACCACGCCCTGCCTGATCGACTCGAGGCGGTCCTGCGCGTGCTCTATCTCATCTTCAACGAGGGCTACGTTGCGTCGTCCGGCGATGCCCTCATCCGGCGCGAACTGTGCGCCGAAGCGATCCGGCTGGCTCGGGTGCTCGTGGAGCTCATGCCGGACGAGCCCGAGGCGCTTGGGCTGCTGGCGCTCATGCTCCTGCACGACGCCCGTCGAGCGGCACGGGTGGGTCCGAACGGCGAACTGATCCTGCTCGAGGACCAGGATCGGGCTCGCTGGGATCGGGCGAGCATCGCCGAGGGCATGGCCCTCGTCGAGCGAGCACTGCGGATGGGTCGTCCCGCGCCGTACCAGATCCAGGCGGCGATCGCGGCCTTGCACGACGGTGCGCCCACCGCCGGCGAGACGGACTGGGCCCAGATCGTCGAGCTGTACGGAGCGCTCCAGCGGCTCGACCCGTCGCCCGTCGTCGCGCTCAACGGAGCCGTTGCGGTGGCGATGCTGGACGGACCCGGGAGCGGCCTGGAGCGGATCGAGCAGATCGTCGCGACCGGCGAATTGGACGACTACCACCTGCTGCATGCCGCCCGAGCGGACCTCCTGCGCCGGCTGGATCGCCGGCCCGAGGCGTCCGTGGCCTACCAGCGCGCGCTCGACCTCGCCAGCAACGAGGCCGATCGAGGGTTTCTGCGCCGACGCCTGGCCGAGGTGGCCGGCTGATCGCGGGTTTCTCCGCCAGCGCCGGGCCGACGTGGGCGTCTGATCGCCGCTCCGGATGCGTGGCGCCGGCCGACGGTCGCCCGCGCTGGGCGGATCGTCGGTCGGCAGGGTGAGACGCGATCGCGCTCAGCGGTTGGCGGCGAAGTCGATGACGGGGCAGCGCACGAGGACGTTGGTGATCTCGAGGTAGCCGTCGCCCGCAGCCACGGCCGCGTCGATCGCGGTGTCCGAGCTCAGCTCGACCGGGGTGGTCCCCAAATTCCAGTGGAAGATCTGGAGGTTCCAGGCGCCGCCGGTGTAGCCGACCTCGGTCGGGATGAAGTTGAGCACGTTGCCGTCCGTGTGCACGTTCGGCAGGGCGGCCAGCAGGCGGGCCGTCTGGATGGCCGGCGTCGCGCCGGTCGAGTCGACGATGTGGTAGACGACG
>JANMQO010000053.1:0-5029 GCA_031370565.1 Chloroflexota bacterium | reverse complement strand
AATGTAGCCCTGAAACGGACCCTGCGCGAAATTGGAGCTGAACTGGAGCAAGATCAGGAAGGCCACCACGGACAGGTACGTCTGCGAGCTGGCGATGCCCACCAGGAAGACGACGTCGAGGGTCGCTCCGATCGCGATATACGGCTTGCGCCGACCCCAGCGGCTCATCGTGTAGTCGCTGATGGAGCCGATTGTCGGCTGGACGATGATGGCCATGAGCACGGCCAGGATCTTGACCAGCGCGAGCGCACGACCGCCTACGCTCGGATCGACCAGGCCGGGAATGCGCTCCTGGAGGATGACCCCGTCGAGGCCGCCCCAGACTGCGTTGATCCCGAACCAGTAGATCGATAGCTGGAACAGTTCGGGCAGCGGCAGGTGGACATCGGGTCGCGCGCCGCTCTCGCCTGCCGTCACACTGCTGGGTGCGTGCATCCCGTTTCCTCCCTGCGAGCGCATCGGACGTCCTGCTCACCAGGACACTCAGGCGGTTCGGACGCTACGTCGGGGCGGCGTCTCAGCTGGTCGAGAGCTCGACGGTGGTCCGCGAGCGGATCAGCCGGCGGTCCTCCGCGCCGGGAGCGACAAACCGGAACAGCGACCGGTCGAGCGAGTAGATCCCGGTGGAGGCCAGTCTGATCCGGCCCAGCCGGAATGTGAAGACGGGATTCTCGTCGTTGCCGGCGTACTGGTACGGCGTCCCGTCGGCTGTCAGGACGGCCATGTTCGCGTCTCCGGCGAAGACGTCGTGCAGGGCGCCAAGCAGGTGCGCCACCGGTTCCGCCGGGCTCCAGGCGTCCTCCAGCCAGCGCGCCCCCGCCTCCGTATCCGCCCGTCCGTGGATGCGACCCTCAGCGCGATAGCGCATACGCCAGGGACGGTAGTTGCGCAGGTCACCGTTGTGGCTGAACGCGAACCGGCCGGCCGGGTCGACGAAAGGCTGGGTGTCGGCCAGATCCAGGGTGGACAGCTTCGATGGCCGCCGGAGGTGGACGAGCAGGCTGGTCGTCTCGACCGCACCCACGTCCTCGCGGCCCGGATCGTCGCTGAACGCCCTGACGTCTCGGTAGCTGGCCAGCCCGTGGTCGGCCATCAGCCAGGCTACACCCCAGCCGAAGCCGGCGATCCCGTAGCGTTCCAGCTTCTCGGTGAACGGCCACAGCTCGTCGATCCGGAACGGCTCGGCGGCCCGCGCCACGTAGTGCTCACACATGGCTCGGGATTGTACGGTGGTCCGGACGGACCAGCGTGAACATTCCAGCGAGCCACGTCGTCGCGCCAGCCCCAGCCTCGCACCGACCGGACGAACATGTCGGCCGCCGACGTCAGGCGTCGATCCCCGCGACGGCCATGCCCATGGAGCGCGCCGCGACCGCCAGCCGCCGGTCCCACGTCTGGAGCACGGTTCGATCGTCGGCTACCTCGAGCATCGACGCGAGGTGGATGGCGTCAAGCGAACGGAGTCGCCACGCCTCGGCGAGATCGCCGGCGACAGCTGCGATGGCGTTTGTGACATCGACGACATCGCATCGACGCCACATCCGCTCGAGCGTCGAACGGACGGTGGTCACCTCGTCAGCCGCCAGGATCCCGTTCCGGGTGGCAGCCGCGACCGTCGCCCGTGCCTCCGTGTAGGTGATCAGGCTGGTCGCGATCCGGTCGGCGTCATCCCACGCGATCCGAGCAAGGTCAGCCTCGGGTTCGCCCAGGAGGATCTTCACGAATGCCGATGTTTCGAAGTAGATCCGCATGGTCAGCTTCGCGCTCCTCGATCACCAAGTTCGCGAGAGACCGGCCCCTGGCAGCCGGGAGAGAGCTCCAATCGATCCGGATCCCGGGCTCCGCCGCTGGCGTGACGATCCCAGCGTCAATCAGCTCGTCCAGGCGGGATCGACCGGCCAGGGGGACGAGTCGCGCGATCGGGCGACCGTGCTCGGTGATCACGATCTCCTCTCCGGCCCTGGCGCGCGCAACGTACTCGCTGAAGTGATCGCGCACCGCTCGGACACCGACCTGCTCGCCTGGTGTTCGCGATTGTGGCTCGTTTTGCTCGCTCATGGACCACATTTTACCATGCGGCCCTGCACTGCGACTCACCCGAGGATTGCCGAACGGTCGAGCACGGGAGGCCAAGCATGGAGTCTTCCGTCGATTTCGAACCAATGGTCGAACGTCACCTGTCGGCGTCCCGACATGCGCACGGGGACGCCTCCGACAGCCGGCGGGGCCGGCCAATGACGCTGCCAGGGTCATCTGGACGCTGACCGATGCGTCCCCGGCGCAGGCACCATTCGGACATCGACAGGCCACGACGGACGATCGAGAGGGACCAGATGAACGCCTACACCAGCCTGCAGTACACCCGTCAACATCAGGCCGAGCTCCAGCACGAAGCGGACCAGGTCCGCCTGGCCAAGGTCGCCCGAACATGGGCCAAGGCAAACCAGTCGACGAACCCGACCGCCCGGCCCAGTCGCGGCCGCCTCGCCCTCGCCATCGCCAGTGGCGCGACTGCGATCCTGGCGACCGCCGGGGCGATTCTCGCGGGGCTGTAGTCCAGGCCTTCTCGATGGCGCGGCGCGTGTCGGTTGCGCGGCCTCGCGTGCTGGCTGAGCGCCTCGCCGAGCCCGGCGCTACCGGCGGCGCAGCGCCTCGAGCGCTCCAGCGACGACGCCCGCGGCCATCGCCTCGGCCTCGCGCGCGGCGGCTACCTGCCCGGGGCCCCTGCTGAGACCCGCATTCGGCTCGTCGAGCAGGCGCTCGGGTAGCGGTCCGCCATCGTGTCGAATCGCGTCGGCGGCCCAGCGCTGGCGCCAGCCAACCGGCGTTTCGGCAGGGATCGCGCAGTGCGCCTCCGCCAGCCAGACCAGCGCCCAGGCCCGCGGTACCACCCGGTACACCTCATAGCCGCCGCCCCCGGTCGACAGCCAGCGTCCACCGGCGTGGTCATGGGCGATCGTGTCGACCAGCCGGGCGGCCTCGCTCATCGCCGTGGTCGTGACGCGCAGATGGGCAAGCGGGTCCCAGGCGTGGGCATCGCTGCCGTGCTGACTCACGACGAGATCGGGTCGAAAGACCTCGGCCAGCGCTGGCAGCGCGAGGCGGATCGCTCCCAGCCAGGCCGCATCGTCGGCCAGCGGCTCAAGGGGCAGGTTGACCACCGTACCCGCCGCGGCACCGTGCCCGACGTCCGCGGCGGCACCCGTGCCCGGAAACAACGTCCGGCCGGTCTCGTGCACGGAAACCGTCAAGACGTCCGGGTCGTCGCGATGGATCGCTTCGACGCCATCGCCATGATGCGCGTCGAGGTCGACATACATGACCCGCAGGCCGGCCCGACGGGCCGCCGCAATGGCCAGGGCCACGTCGTTGTAGATGCAGAATCCGGCGGCGCGGCCCGCCATGGCGTGATGGAGACCGCCGCCGGGGTGGAACGCGTGCGCAACATCGCCACGGAGGATGGCCTCGAGGGCACGCAGCGTGCCGCCGGCCACGGCCGCCGCGGCCTCGTGCATACCCGCGAACGGCGGCACGTCGCCCGGGCCGATGCCCATCGCCGGTGGCTGGCGCGGATCCGTGGAGAACCGTCGGACGGCCGCCACGTAGGCGGGCTCGTGGACCGCCAGGAGATCCTCGTCGCTGGCCGGCTGCGGGGCCAGGCCTGGTTGCGCGCCGAACGCTTCGAGCAGGTCGATCCCCGGGCCGAACCGGCGCGGAGTGAGCGGATGGTGCGGCCCGAAGTCGTGTTCGAGCGAACGGGGGCCGAAGACGAGCAGCGGCTCATCCTGTGCGCTCATACGTGGCACCATGGCGCGATGGAGCGCGTGTACACGACCCCCCTCATCGACAAGCTTGGGATCAGGCCCGGGGCCCGCGTGGCGATCGTCGGGGTCGACGACCCGGAGTTCCGGACCCGACTCGCTGAGCGCACGCACGACGTGAGCGTGGGTGAGCCGCAGTCACAGACAGACGTCATCGTGCTGGCGGCAGATTCGGCGGACGAGCTGGCCCAGATCGGGCCACTGCGCGAGCGGATCGTCCCCAACGGCGCTATCTGGGTCGTCTCGCGCAAGGGCAAGACGGCCACCCTGCGCGATGTCGAGGTCATCGCCGCCGCCAGGGCCGTCGATCTCGTCGACAACAAGGTGGTCTCGTTCTCGGCCACCCACACGGCCCTCCGGCTGGTCATTCCCGTCTCGCTTCGGACGCGCTGAGCGCGTACCATCGCGCCATGTCAGATCTGCTGCTGGTCCTCATCGTTCTGCTCATCCTGGTGATCTTGGTGCGCGGCCCCAAGACCATCCCGCAGATCGGCTCGATGCTGGGCCGCGGCGTGAAGGAAGCTCGCCGAGAGGCGGCGGAGCTGCGCTCAGAGCGTGACGCGGGCGGCGGCGGCACACCGACGCCGCCAGTGGACCCGCCGACAGCTCCAGGCCCGCCGCCCGCCTGACGGCGTCGCACCGAGCAGGCCCGCCGCTCGTCACGCGGACGGCCGAGAACCTCGTCCGTCCCGGGCGGACGCCGACAGAGGCGGTTCATGTCCGGAGCGCGAGCAGTCGCGCCAGCGTCGCAACGGGCCCGTGTCCGGGCACCACCCGCCAGGCCCGGCCTTCCGCCAGCAACCCGGCCAACCGTTGGTCTGTCTCGCGGGCCGCGGCTGGATCCCCTTCCGGTCCGAGCACGAGCGTCGGCCGATCGGTCAGCGCGTCGCCGGTCAGCAGCGTGCCGTCGGCCAACAGGAAGGCCAGGTGGTCCGGCCGGTGGCCCGGCGTCGGGACGATGTCGAGAGCAACCTCGCCGGCCCACAGCCGCCCGCCATCGGCGAGTTCCCGGGCCGGCCACGAGAGCGATGCCACCCCACCGGGGCCGACGAAGATCGGCGCGCCGCTCCGGGTGGCCAGCTCCTGTGAGCCGCTCGCGTGCCCTGGATCGACGTGCGTGAGCGCGATCGCCACGATGCGACCGCCGCTGGCTGCGACGGCTGCCTCGATCGCGTCGAGGAACGGTTCAGCCGGATCGCCCGGGTCCA
>JANMQO010000035.1:0-1599 GCA_031370565.1 Chloroflexota bacterium | reverse complement strand
GTGCTGCGGGCCCGCTCGACCCCAGGCGCTGACGGTGACCGCGTCTGGGTGTCTTGCCCACAGACAATCAGGAGACGCCGATCCCCTTCGCCGCGAGAGCACGACGCACAGCCGCAAGAAAGTCACGTGCAGCGCGGATGGCATCCTGGAGCGCGTCCTGGTCGACGACTTCCATCCAGTCACCATGCACCGAAGTGTTCCGTCGTCGATTCAGGTCGATGAGTCGTGATGCGGGTGGCACGTTGGGAATCTTGGCTGCGCGCAGCTGGGCGAGGACGGACTGGATCCGTGTCGCTTGCTCCGCCTCGCCGACCTGGCGCTTGATACCAGTGGTGACAAGTTCGTAGGCGTCGGCAATGTGAAAGATGCCGGTGACCACTCCGTCGAAATTGTTGTCGAACTCGCCGGGATCCGCATCGGGTCTCGCGACCGCTGCGGCCGCACCGTTGAAGCGTCGTTCGGCTCGGACGAGGAAGTCACGCGCAATGGCGACCTGAGCTTTCGTCACGTCGGGCATCAGACGCTGCCCATCACGCGGACGCCACCAAGGGCCGCGGCGATATGTCGATCGCCATGTTGCTTCCCGTGCTCGAACTGCTCTGGGGTGAGGATGAAGGGGTCGATGACGCGGCTCAGCCGCTTCCCCACCGACGCGAGCCGCTCGCTCATCGCCGCACGATCCTTGACGTCTCCGACGATGAACAAGTCCAGATCACTGATTCGCGTGCCCCCTCCGGGTTGGGCCATGGAGCCATAGGCGTAGACCCCGTAGACACGTTGACCACGCAAGGCGTCCGCGAGCGGGAGATCGACGAGCGCGGTGGCGTAGGCCATCGGGTAGTGCACGCTCTGCCTGTCAGGCTCGAACTCGTCGCGGCCCGCCCGGCGCGTGCGGCGGACCAGACCGCGCTTCTCCAGTGTCGCCAGTGCGGAGACCGCAGGCGTATAGGCGACCCCTGCGGCCCGGGCGATGTCCGCCGCCGGCAGCGGCATGTCCGCGCTGAGCATGATCACGCTGTTGATGAGTGCGACGGTCCGTGCGAGCAAGTGGTCACCATACTTGTGATGCTGTTGCCATACAAACTATGGTGCCCTACCAGGCCGACGTCAAGTTCCGAACGTCCCACGGGACGGAGCGGCCAGTCGACCGAGGTCACGGCGCCGGGATGACCAGCTTCTGGCCGATCTGGATGAGCGTGGGGTCCGTGATTCCGGGATTCGTCGCACGGAGTGCCTTGAGCGTGATGTGGAACTTCTTGGCGATGGCGACGAGCGTGTCGCCCTTGCGGATGACGTAGACGGTCACGCTCGGTGCCGGTGTGGCGGCGTCGCTGGCGCTGGGTTCGGGGGTCGGCACCGGCGCCTGGATAGGCTGGGCTGATGGCGCCGGGGTCGGCGACGCACTCGCTCCGCCGCAGGCGGCGAGGCCCACTGCGATGACCAGGAACAGGCCCATCTGAGCGCGCATCGACAGCCTCCATCCTTCCCGCGATCCTGCCGCCATCCACCGCCGAGCCAACCCGGCACCCGCGAAGACGGTCGAGACGGGAGGAATGTTGCCCGACCGGCGTCGAACCGATGGTAGCGCCGATGGCAGGC
>JANMQO010000027.1:0-2387 GCA_031370565.1 Chloroflexota bacterium | reverse complement strand
CTCCTTGCCCAGGGTCGCGTTGATCGTCTCGTCCTGGACCGCCTGGATGGGGAACGGCAGGGAGCCGTAGCGGAGCACGGTGACCAGGTTGTTGCGCTCGGTCAGCGCCTGGGCGCCGGTGCCGGTCGTGATCTGGCCCTGCCCCGAGGTGATCGGCTGCTGGATGCTCGGGGCGGACACGACGTTGCCATCCAGGACGATCGCGAAGTAGTCGTTGACGTGCGCCTGCGTGTAGTCCGCAAAGAGTTTGGCGGCCTCGCTGTCGAGCGAGAAGGCGACGACGGGCTGCCCGGTAGCCTGGTCGATGGCCGGGTCGGCGGTCTTGACATGGTTGCCGCTGAATAGCGGGGTGAGGCTGGGGTCCTTGGGCAATGGCCCGCCCTGGATGACGCCATTCGGCCCCTGCTGCGTGGGCGACGCCGTCCCGTAGCGCGCGGCCGGCAGCGGAATGAACAGCAGCTGGCCGGTCTGGCCGATGAGCTTCTCGATGGCGTCCCGGTTGGTGGCGCCCGGCAGCTCGACGATGACCCGGTCCGTGCCCTGGGTCACGACGACCGGTTCGGCCACGCCGGTGCCGTTGACGCGCGCTTCGATGATGTTGCGGATCGTATTCATGGCCGCCGCATCCGGCGCCACGGTGGTACCCGGGTCCTTGCCGGGCACGGGCAGTGCCTGATACTCGACGCGCAAGCCGCCCTGCAGATCGAGGCCGAGCTTGGTCTCGAGCCGCTTGGCACCGCCGCCCAGGTCGCCCAGCGTCGGCAGCTTCAGGCCCGGCCAGAAGTCGACGAGGAGCGCGCTGAGGCCGATGATCACGATGAGGATGGGGGCAAGTCGACGCATCGCGGCGGACTATAGCAGGGCGCGCCGCGCGGGGTTGCGGATCAGGTCTCGAGGCCCGCCTTGATCCGTGCCGCGAGCGCCGGCCCGATGCCCGGAACCGCGGCAATCTGCTCGATCGGGGCCTCGCGCACGCGCTTGGTCGAGCCGAACACGCGCAGGAGGGCCCGCCGGCGCTTCGGCCCCACTCCGGGCAGGTCGTCGAACGCGGACCGGACCGAGGCCTTCGCCCGGAGGCCGCGGTGATAGGTGATCGCGAAGCGATGCGCCTCGTCGCGCAGGCGTTGGACGAGGTAGAGCGCCTGGGAGGTGGCCGGCAGGAGGATCGGTTCGGGGTTGCCCGGCAAGAACAGCTCTTCGCGCTCCTTGGCCAGGCCAGCCAGCGGGAGGTCGTCGAGGCCCAGCTCGCGCAAGACTTCGGCCGCCGCACTCACCTGGCCCTTGCCGCCGTCGACGATGACCAGGTCCGGCAGCCGCCAGCGCAGCTCCTCCACGCTCCCATCGTCACCCGATGTCGAGCGCCGGAACCGCCGCCGCAGCACCTCCTGGTGGCTGGCGAAGTCGTTGGGACCCTCGACGCCCTTGATCCGGAAGCGGCGGTACTCCCCCGTCCGCGGCTTGCCCTCTTCGAAGACGACCATGCTGGCGACCGATTGATCGCCCTGGAAGTTGCTGATGTCATAGCACTCGATGCGCTGCGGCGGGTCGGCCAGGCCGAGCGCATCGGCCAGCTCGCGCAGCGCGCCCCGCGTCTTGCCCTGGTCGGCCAGCCAGCGGGCCTGTTCGCGGGCCAGCGTCTCGGTCGCGTTGCGGACGGCCAGCGCCATGAGCTTGCGCTTCTCACCCCGCCGCGGAACATGGAACCGGACCGGGCCGCCACGTCGTTCCGTCAGAAACGCTTCGAGGAGCGGCCCTTCAGACGGCAGCGCCGGGACGAGAACACGTGGCGGAACCGACGTCGCTCGACTGTAGTACTGCTCCAGGAAGCTGGCCAGGACCTCGTCGTCGGGGGCGTCGCGGGCCGCCTCGAGAAGGAAGACGTCTCGTCCGACGAGCATGCCATTGCGCACCACGAACAGCTGGACCGCAGCCTGGTTGTCCTGTCGGGCCAGCCCGATGAGATCGACCTCGACTCGGGCGAAGGCCGCCATCTTCTGGCTCTCCATCGTTCGTTCGATGGCCCGGATCTTGTCGCGCAGGATGGCCGCCTGCTCATAGTCGGTGTGGCCGGAGGCGGCCGTCATCTCGGCCTGGAGCGCCTGGACGACCGTCTCCTGGCGGCCCTCGAGGAACAACTCCACCTGGGCGATGTCGGCGCGGTAGGCCGCCTTCGAGATCGCCTCGATGCACGGTCCCTGGCAGCGCTTGATGTGGTAAAGCAGGCAGGGACGCTGCAGGGCCCGCCTGCCCTCGTCGATGTCGATCGTGCAGGTCCGGAAGGGAAACAGCCTGCGGATGAGGTTCATCGACTCGTCGACGCTGCTGGCCGAGGCGTACGGGCCGAAGTAGCGCGAGCCGTCGTTGACCAGCTTGCGCGTACGCTCGAC
>JANMQO010000018.1:0-15679 GCA_031370565.1 Chloroflexota bacterium | reverse complement strand
GGCGGTACTCGGACTTGCCCTTGAGCGCAAGGTACTTGGTGATCGCCGCGGTCAGGCTCGTCTTGCCGTGGTCGATGTGCCCGATCGTGCCGATATTGACGTGCGGCTTCGTCCGCTCAAACTTCTTCTTCGCCATCGTGGCTGCTCCCAAGCTCCTCTGACCGGTCGTCCCGACCGCCTGGCTAAACTTTCGACTTCTGAACGAGTTCCGCCGCAAGATTCGCGGGGACCTCGGCGTAGTGACTGAATTCCATCGAGGACGTGGCCCGGCCCTGGGTCATCGACCGCAGATCCGTGACGTATCCGAACATCTGGGCGAGCGGCACGTAGGCCCGCACGACCTGGGTCGTGCCTCGGGATTCCATGCCCTCGATCTGGCCGCGTCGGCTGTTGAGGTCGCCGATGACATCGCCCATGAACTCCTCGGGCATGAGCACCTCGACCTTCATGATCGGTTCGAGGATGGCCGGGTCCGCCTTGCCGAAGGCATCCTTGACGGCCATGGAACCGGCGATCTTGAAGGCCATCTCCGACGAGTCGACCTCGTGGAATGAACCATCGAACAGGGTCACCTTGACGTCAACGACCGGGAAGCCGGCGTAGATTCCGGTCTGGAGCGCCTCCCGGATCCCGGCGTCCACGGGCTTGATGTATTCGCGCGGGATGGTGCCGCCCACGATCTTGTCGACAAATTCGTATCCGGCACCCTTTTCGCTGGGCTCGAGCTTGATCACCGCGTGGCCGTACTGGCCCTTGCCGCCGGTCTGGCGGATGAAGCGCCCATTGCCTTCGGCTGCTCGGCGGACCGTCTCGCGATAGGAAACCTGGGGCTTGCCGATGTTCGCAGCGACGTTGAACTCGCGGACCATCCGGTCCACAAGAACATCGAGATGGAGCTCGCCCATCCCGGCGATCAAGGTCTCAGCTGTTTCCGGATCCGTCTTCACCCGGAACGTCGGATCCTCCTCGGACAGCCGCTGGAGCGCGATCGCGAGCTTGTCTTGATCGGCCTTCGTCTTCGGCTCGATCTTGACCTCGATGACCGGATCCGGGAAGGTCATCGACTCCAGCACGACCTGGTGATCCGGGTCGGTCAGCGTGTCGCCAGTGAACGTGTCCTTCAGCCCGACGGCAGCAGCGATGTCGCCCGCGTAGACCTCCTCGATCTCCTCGCGGTGGTTGGCATGCATCTGGAGCAGTCGCCCGATTCGCTCCTTCTTGCCCTTGACCGGGTTCATCACGTACGAACCTGACTTGAGCGTGCCGGAATAGACCCGGAAGAAGGCCAGCTTGCCCACGAACGGGTCCGCCGCGATCTTGAAGGCAAGCGCGCTGAAGGGCTCGCTGTCGGACGGGGTCCGGATGATCTCGGCGCCGGTCCGCGGATCGAGGCCGATCATGGGCGGGACATCGAGCGGCGACGGAAGGTAGTCGACGACCGCGTCGAGCATCTTCTGTACGCCCTTGTTGCGCAGCGCCGAGCCGGTCAGAACCGGGATGATCCTCGACGTCAAGGTCCCGAGGCGGAGGCCACGCTTGATCTCGGCGACGGTGAATTCCTCACCCTCAAGGTACTTGTGGGTGAGCTCGTCGTCCATCTCGGCCACAGCCTCGATCATGATCCGACGGTGCTTCTCCGCATCCGCACGGAGCTCGGCGGGGATTTCAACCACATCGATCTGGTTGCCCAGGTCATCTCGGTAGTAGATGGCCTTCATCTCGACCAGGTCAATGACACCCTGGAACTGGTCCTCTTGACCGATCGGCAGCTGGATCGGCACCGCGTTGGCGCCCAGGCGCTCGCGAATGGACTCCACGCCACGCCAGAAGTCGGCGCCCGTCCGGTCCAGCTTGTTGATGAAGCAGAAGCGTGGCACACCGTACCGATCCGCCTGGCGCCAGACCGTCTCGGACTGCGGCTCGACGCCGGCCACACCATCGAACACGACGACCGCGCCGTCGAGCACCCGCAGGCTTCGCTCCACCTCGACCGTGAAGTCCACGTGCCCGGGCGTATCGATGATGTTGATGCGATGATCGCCCCAGACGGCGGTCGTTGCCGCCGCCGTGATGGTGATCCCCCGCTCTTGTTCCTGGGGCATCCAGTCCATCGTGGCCGCGCCTTCATGGACCTCGCCGAGCTTGTAGATCTTCTTCGTATAGAAGAGGATCCGCTCGGTGACCGTGGTCTTGCCGGCGTCAATATGCGCAATGATTCCAATGTTCCGCGTCCTGACGAGCGGAACCTGACGTGCCACGATGCTTCTACGCTCCTGAATTCCGGCTTACCATTTGAAGTGGCTGAAGGCCTTGTTGGCGTCGGCCATCTTGTGTGTGTCGTCGCGCCGCTTGACGGCGGCCCCGAGGCCGTTGCTGGCGTCGACGAATTCGGCGGCGAGCTTCTCGCCCATGCTCTTGCCGTTGCGCTTGCGGGCCGCCTGGACGAGCCAACGAACACCGAGCGACAGGCGACGGTCGCCCCGGATCTCGACCGGGACCTGATATGTTGCGCCACCGACCCGGCGCGGCTTCACCTCGATGATCGGCGTGGCATTGCGCAGGGCCGCTTCGAGCACTTCGATGCCCGGTCGATGAGCCTGCGCCTCCGCTCGGGCGAGCGCCTGACGCATGATGCGGTCGGCCAGATTGCGCTTGCCGTCATGCATGAGCTTGGCGCTGAAACGGGCGGTGCTCCGGTTGGTCGGGATCGTCTCGTACTTCGTCTTGCGAGCGATGGATGCGCGACGCGGCATCTACTTCTTGCCTCCGACCGGGGCGTTCTTCTTGGCGCCGTATTTGCTGCGGCCCTGCTTGCGGTCGCGCACGCCCGCGGCGTCCAGGGTGCCCCGGATGATGTGGTACTTCACCGACGGGAGGTCCTTGACGCGACCGCCCCGAACGAGCACGACAGAGTGCTCCTGGAGGTTGTGGCCGATTCCCGGGATGTAGGCGGTGACCTCCATCTGGTTGGTCAGTCGAACGCGGGCGATCTTGCGCAGTGCCGAGTTCGGCTTCTTGGGCGTCATCGTGCGGACCTGGAGACAGACGCCGCGCTTCTGCGGCGCGCCCGGAATGGGATCCTGGCGCTGCTTCAGGCTGTTCCAGTTCTTGCGCATGGCCGGCGCTTTGACCTTGGCGATCTTGCGCTTGCGGCCGTGTCGCACGAGCTGGCTGATCGTCGGCACGAAGACGCTGCTCCTTTCGAATGTGGTGGCGGTGGGCCGCCCCGGTCTACCGGCGCCGCTCGGCGGGGACCGGAGGTTGCTGCGTTGGTGGTGGCAGGCTGCGACGCGCGGCTGCGCGCGGCTGACCTCACTGGGCCACGAAGGCGGAGGATATCAGCGGCCCCGATCGTGTGTCAAACGAGAGGGCCGCCGGGGTCATCGGTGGGTGTGTGTCAACCTCATGCTTGCGCATCCTTGTCATCACCGGCCAGCAGCGGGCTGACTGCCGGATCGGCAAAGGGATCCACGTTGGTACCGGCGCCACCGAGCAGCGCTCCTACAAGGTCGTCTTCGTCCTGGTCGTCGTCATTGGGGGTGGCAGCCAGGAGCGCGGCCAGACCCGCCGTCTCATCGTCGGTGGGTCGAGCGGTTCCCCCTTCGAGGAACGGATTGTATTCGTCGCCTGGCAGGCCCTCGATCGCCTCACCAGCGAGCGCTTCGATCGCGGCTCGGCGGCGACGCTCCTGGGCGGCCGCCACGTTGGCCGGCGCACCCGTCCCGGCCGGGATGAGCTTGCCGATGATCACGTTCTCCTTGAGCCCAATCAGGTGGTCCTTGGCGCCGTTGATGGCGGCCTCGGTGAGCACCCGGGTGGTCTCCTGGAAGGACGCTGCGGCCAGGAAGCTGGAGGTATTGAGCGAAGCCTTGGTCACGCCCAGCAGGACCGTCTGCGCCGTGGCCGGCTCGCCACCCTCGGCCAGGACGCGGTCGTTGGCCTCCTCGAACTCGAGTCGATCGATCAGCTCGGTCGGGAGCAGGTCGACGTCGCCCGGCTGGTCGATCCGGACCTTGCGCAACATCTGGCGGACGATGATCTCGATGTGCTTGTCGTTGATCGTGACGCCCTGGCTCCGATAGACCTTCTGGACCTCCTTGACGAGGTAGCGCTGGACGGCGTCCTTGCCTCTCGTGTCGAGGTACTCCTGCGGGTTGATCGGACCATCGGTGATGGCGTCACCGGCCCGGATCTCCTGACCGTTCTCGACCTTGAGTTTGGCGTTGTGGGGGATGACATATTCGCGTTCGACGACATCCTCAGCCCGGATCGCCAGACCGGCACCATCCGCCACGAGGAAGCCCTTGACCGGGGACTGGACATCGAGCTGACTATCCTTGCCCTCGCCGCGAGCCAGGAGCTGGTTGGCCTCGACAGCGTCACCGGGTGCGGCCAGGAGTTCGGCGCCGTCCGGAATCACCAGTGACGTGTCGTAGGACTCCCGGCTGGTGACCTTGACCCTGGTCTGGCCGTCGCGAATGATCTCGACGACGCCGTCGATGTGGCTGATCTCGGCCTTGCCCTTGGGCACGCGCGCCTCGAACAACTCCTCGACGCGGGGCAAGCCTGCCGTGATGTCGAGGCCGGCCACGCCGCCGGTATGGAACGTGCGCATGGTCAGCTGCGTGCCAGGTTCACCGATGGACTGGGCGGCGATGATGCCGACCGCCTCGCCTGAGGCGACGAGGAAGCCCGTGGCCAGGTTGCGGCCGTAGCACAGCCGGCACACGCCATAGCGCGCCTCGCAAGTAAGTGGCGATCGGACGAGCACCTCGTCGATGCCCGCCTCGTCAAGTGCGCCAGCCTTCTCCTCGGTAATCTGGTCGTTGCGTTCGACGATGACGATCTTGCCCTTGGAACGGGGGTCCACGATCGGCGCCGCGGCGAGTCGTCCAACCAGGCGACGACCGAAGGCGCCCTCCTCGTTGCCCGCGATCTCGACCGATTCGGTCCGCGTGATCCAGCTGCCCTCCTCCGTGCCGCAGTCGTCTTCGCGGGTGATGACGTCCTGGGCGACGTCGACCAGGCGCCGGGTGAGGTACCCGGAGTCGGCCGTGCGGAGGGCGGTGTCGGCCAGTCCCTTGCGGGCGCCGTGGGTCGAGATGAAGTACTCGAGGACAGTCATGCCCTCGCGGAAGTTGCTGCGCACGGGCACGTCGATGATTCGGCCCGAGGGGTCGGCCATGAGGCCGCGCATGGCGCCAAGCTGGCCGATGTTGCCTTTGTTTCCGCGTGCCCCCGAGTTGGTCATCATGGTCACCGCCCCGAACGGGTCGAGGCCGGCCATCATCGCGTCGGACATTTCCGAGGTGGTGCGCTGCCAGACCGTGACGACCTGCTCGTAGCGCTCGTCGTCAGTAATGAGCCCACGCTGAAACTGGCGATCGATATCGTCGACCTGCTGATCGGCCGTGGCCAGGCGGGCGGCCTTGTCCGAAGGGATCTCGATGTCGAACAGGCCGATGGTCATGCCACCGCGGGTGGCGTACTCGAAGCCGACGCTCTTGATCCCGTCGACCAGGTGGGCCGTCTCGGTCGGACCGAGCAACCGGTAGCACTCATCCACGAGGCGACGCAGCTCGGAACGCTTCATCTGCTTGTTGTTGAACCGGAGCCGGTCAGGCAGGATCTCGTTGAAGATGACCCGTCCGACTGTCGTGATCACCCGGCCGACGGTCGTGCCGGACTCCTCGTCCCACATCCGGGCCTCGACCTCGATGGGATCGTGGAGCGTGAGTCCGGTCTTCTCCCGGAGCTGGTAGGCGATGACCGCGGCCTTCTCGTCCGCGAAGAGCCAGGTCGGCTTGGCGGCAGGCCCGTCCTGTCCGTCCATCGTCAGATAGAAGCAGCCCAGGACCATGTCCTGGGTGGGTGCCACCATCGGTTCACCGCTGGCCGGCGACAGGAGGTTGGCGGTCGAGAGCATGAGCTCGCGAGCCTCCTCCTGGGCGGCCGACGAGAGCGGCACGTGGACCGCCATCTGGTCACCGTCGAAGTCCGCGTTGAAGGCGGTACAGACGAGCGGATGAATCTGAATTGCGGAGCCCTCGACGAGCACGGGCATGAACGCCTGAATCCCGAGGCGGTGCAGAGTGGGGGCGCGGTTGAGCAGGACCGGATGGTCCTTGATCACATCCTCGAGGACGTCCCAGACCTCCGGGCGCACTCGTTCGACGATCCGCTTGGCGCTCTTGATATTGTGCGCGAAGCCCTTCTCGACAAGCTGGCGCATGACGAACGGCTTGAACAGCTCGAGAGCCATCTTCTTGGGCAGGCCGCACTGGTGGAGCTTGAGCTCCGGTCCCACGACGATGACCGAGCGACCGGAATAGTCGACGCGCTTGCCGAGCAGGTTCTGGCGGAACCGCCCCTGCTTGCCCTTGAGCATGTCGGACAGGCTCTTGAGACGGTGGTTGCCGGTTCCGGCAATCGCCCGACCGCGGCGACCATTGTCGATCAGCGCATCGCACGCTTCCTGGAGCATGCGCTTCTCGTTGCGGATGATGATCTCGGGCGCACCCAGCTCGAGCAGCCGCTTGAGTCGGTTGTTGCGGTTGATCACCCGGCGGTAGAGGTCATTCAAGTCGGACGTGGCGAAGCGGCCACCGTCAAGCTGGACCATCGGTCGGAGGTCCGGCGGGATGACCGGCAGGACCGACAGGATCATCCAGTCGGGTCGTGTTCCGGAGCGCCGGAAGGCCTCGATAAGGCGCAATCGCTTGATCGCCTTCTTGCGGCGCTGGCCGGAGGTCGTCCGAACCTCGACATGAAGTGTGCGCGACATGTCGTCGAGATCCATTCGCTGGATGATGTCGCGGACGGCCTCGGCACCCATCCCGGCATGGAAGATCCGCCCGCCGCGGGCGCCACTGCCGTACTTGGCATCGAGGTCGCGGAAGTTCCAGCCGTCGAGCGACGTCTCCGGCAGGATCATCATCGGCTGGAGCTTCTCAATCTCGTCGCGCGTCTTGCGGATCTCGTCCTTGAGGCCGTCGGCGTCGTGGCGCCGCTGCTCCCGCTCGACTTCGAGTTCCGCGTCGATCTGCAGTTCGGCGTCGGCAATCCGGGCAGCTGTGGCCGCGGTCTCGTCCCGGACGCGCTGCTGGAAGTCCACTTCGAGTTGCTGCGTGTACGCAGCCGCGATCTTGCGCAGCTGGGTGGCCGCTGCCTTGCCCGCTTTGTCGCCCGCCGCCAGCACCACTTCGCCCGTCGGGGCGAAGGCAACGGTCGAGTCTGCGCTGCCGGTACCGAGGGCCGCCAGCTCCGCTTCGACCGCCTGGGCTGCCTCGGCGACGCCCAGCGTGGCCTCGGAGCGCTGCCGGTCGAGCTCGACCTTGGTGCCGGCCAAGGCTGTGTTCAGCTCGTCCTTGGTCCGGTGAAAGGCTGCCCGCAGCTCGTCTTCCCGCTCGGCGATCGCCTTCCCGGTCTTGCCGCCGCGGCCCTCGGCCTCGTCGTCGAGCTGGCGCAGCGCCCGCGCCCGGGCGTCCTCGTCAACGTGACTGACCACGTACAGCGCGAAATACAGAATCCGCTCGAGGTTGCGCGGGCTGATGTCGAGCAGGATGCCCAGGCGCGAGGGTGTGCCCTTGAAGTACCAGATGTGACTGACGGGGCTGGCCAGCTGAATGTGGCCCATCCGTTCGCGACGGACCTTGCTGCGCGTGACCTCGACGCCGCACTTGTCGCAGATGATGCCCTTGTAGCGAATCCGCTTGTACTTGCCGCAGTAGCACTCCCAGTCCTTGGTAGGACCGAAGATGCGCTCGTCAAACAGGCCGTCCTTTTCCGGCTTGAGCGTGCGGTAGTTGATCGTCTCGGGCTTGGTGACCTCGCCCTTTGACCAATCGCGGATCTGGTCCGGGCTCGCGAGCGAGATCCGGATCGCGTTGAAGTTATTGACCTCGAGCATGGTTCTCCTCCGCGCCGCCACCTGGCTCGGCGACGCGATCTGGACCGTGAGCGAGCGAACCTGGGCTGGCCGGGCGCCGGGCTCGCGAGAGGGTCGAGTCGATGACTAGTCTTCGAACCCGGCGAGGTTGATCCCGCCGAGGTCGGGTAGTGCATACACGGTGCTGTCGTCCTCGCCGAGTTCGATCTCCTGATCGTTCGGGTCGAGGATCTCGGCGTTGAGCCCGAGGCTGCGCAACTCCTTGATCAGGACCTTGAAGGATTCAGGCACACGCGGCGGTTGGATCTCCTCCCCCTTGACGATTGCCTCGTAGGTCTGGACCCGGCCGAGTACGTCGTCGGACTTGACCGTGAGCAGTTCCTGGAGAATGTTCGCGGCTCCGTATGCCTCCAGCGCCCAGACCTCCATCTCGCCGAACCGTTGCCCGCCGAATTGGGCCTTGCCACCGAGCGGCTGCTGGGTAATCAGGCTGTACGGGCCGGTGGAGCGGGCGTGGATCTTGTCCTCGACAAGGTGGTGCAACTTGAGCATGTAGATCTGACCAACGGTGACTCGCCGGTCGAACGGCTCTCCAGTACGGCCGTCGCGCAACTCGATCTTGCCGTCCTCGGGCAGGCCGGCCGACCTCAGTTCCTCCTGGATCTGGACCTCGGTCGCCCCATCGAAGACCGCTGTCGCGGCCTTCTCGCCCTTCGCCTTGAGTGCCCAGCCGAGGTGGGTCTCGAGAATCTGCCCGATGTTCATCCGGCTCGGCACGCCGAGCGGGTTGAGGATGATGTCGACCGGCGAGCCATCGGGCAGGAAGGGCATGTCCTCCTGTGGCAGGATCTTGGCGATGACGCCCTTGTTGCCGTGGCGTCCGGCCATCTTGTCGCCGACGCTGATCTTGCGCTTCTGCGCCACAGACACCCGGACCAGCCGGTTGACCCCAGGCATCAGCGCCGAGTCGTCCGGGTCGCCGCGGCTGATCTCGCGGATCTCGATGACCTTGCCCCGCTCGCCGTGCGGTAGTCGCAGGGACGAGTCCTTTACCTCGCGGGCCTTTTCCCCGAAGATCGCCCGCAGCAGCCGCTCTTCGGCAGTCAGCTCGGTCTCACCCTTCGGGGTGATCTTGCCGACGAGAATGTCGCCGGGGACCACCTCGGCGCCGACATAGATGATGCCTTGCTCGTCGAGGTCCTTGAGCGATTCCTCGCCCACGTTCGGGATGTCTCGGGTGATCTCTTCGGGCCCCAGCTTCATGTCGCGGGCTTCGATTTCGTGCTTTTCAATGTGGATACTGGTGAACAGGTCGTCCTTGACGAGGCGGTCACTGATGACGATTGCGTCCTCGTAGTTGCCGCCTTCCCAGCTCATGAACGCGACAAGCACGTTGCGCCCCAGCGCGAGCTCGCCTTGATCAGTGGAACTTGAGTCTGCGAGGGGGTCGCCCTGGTCGACGCGCATGCCCACGTCCACGATCGGACGCTGGTTGATGCAGGTGCCCTGGTTGGAGCGCACGAACTTCTGGAGCGGGTGGACCAGCAGCTCGCCGCCGTCCGTCTCGATCTCGATCCGCTCGGCGGTCACGCTGGTGACCACGCCCGCCTGCTGCGCGACGAGCACCTGGCCCGAGTCTCGCGCGGCGCGCACCTCCATGCCGGTACCCACGATGGGCGCCTCTGGTTCGAGCAACGGGACCGCCTGCCGCTGCATGTTCGAACCCATCAGGGCGCGGTTGGCGTCGTCGTGTTCGAGGAACGGAATGAGCGCGGTGGCCACCGAGACGACCTGCTTGGGCGACACGTCCATGTACTCGATCTGGTTGGGACGGGCCTCGGGGAACTGGTCGCGGTAGCGCGACGGGATGCGCTCGGCCAGGAAATGACCCACCTCGTCGAGTGGCGCGTTGGCCTGGGCGACGACGTGCTGCTCCTCCTCGTCGGCGGCGAGATACTCGATTTCGGCCGTGACGATTGGTCGGATTGGAAAGGCGTGGGCCTTCTGACGCTTGAGTTCTGCGGCAGCCACGTCGTTGAACGGGGCCCCGGCGGCGAGCACGACCTCGCCACCCTTGCCAACGACGTCCGCACCAGCCTCGTAGGTGCTCAGCCGGGTATCGTCCCAGGCGACGGTTCGCTTGACCTTGCGGTAGGGCGTCTCGATGAAGCCGTAGCTGTTGATTCGGCCGTAGGTCGCCAGCGACCCGATCAGCCCGATGTTCGGGCCTTCAGGCGTTTCGATCGGGCAGATCCGACCGTAGTGGCTGTGATGGACATCGCGCACGTCGAAGCCAGCCCGCTCGCGGGACAGGCCGCCCGGTCCAAGCGCCGACAGGCGGCGCTTGCTGGTCAGCTCGGCCAGCGGGTTGGTCTGATCCATGAACTGGCTGAGCTGGCTGCCGCCGAAGAACTCCTTCATCGCGGCCACCACGGGCCGGATGTTGATCAGGGCGTTCGGCGTCGCCTTGTCAATCTCCTGAATCGTCATCCGCTCACGGACGACACGCTCCATCCGCAGCAGGCCGATCCGGAACGCGTTCTGGATGAGCTCTCCGTTGGCGCGGATCCGGCGGTTGCCCAGGTGGTCGATGTCGTCGGCCGTCCAGCGCCGCTCGGAGAGCGACTTCTGGCCCTCGATGT
Organism: Chloroflexota bacterium; assembly: GCA_031370565.1. Classification (GTDB taxonomy): domain Bacteria; phylum Chloroflexota; class Limnocylindria; order Limnocylindrales; family CSP1-4; genus Chersky-267. The sequence continues at coordinate 5,149 of JANMQO010000018.1, read as the reverse complement.
TCAACTCGATGAGATGTCCGACGATCGCGGCGATGTCCTGCTTGGTGATCGTTCGCTCGTCGCGGGGTAGCTCGATGCCCATCCGTCCGGCCACGGCGTCAAGCTTCTTGTCGAACTTGTAGCGACCAACCCGGCCGAGGTCGTAGCGGCGGAAGTTGAAGAACAGACTCTCGACCAGCTGGCGGGCGTTGTCGCCGGTGGGCGGATCTCCCGGGCGCAGCTTCTTGTAGACCTCGATCAGGGCGTCCTGCTGGGTCTTGGTCAGGTCCTTGTCCAGGGTCGAGGCGATGTACGGATGATCCGGATCCGTGTCCACGCTGGTGAAGAGGGCGGTGATCTCGTCATTCGACTCGTAGCCGACGGCGCGCAGGAGCGTCGTCGCCGCGATCTTGCGCTTGCGGTCGACCTTGACCGAGAGCAGGTCCTTGTTGCTCGATTCGAACTCGAGCCAGGCGCCGCGGTTCGGGATCACCTTGGCGCTGAACAGCGTCCGGCCGCTGGTCGGATCCTCGACATCGCTGTAGTAGACGCCCGGCGAACGAACGAGCTGCGAGACGACCACCCGCTCCGCGCCGTTGATGATGAACGTGCCCTGGCCGGTCATCGTCGGGAAGTCGCCCATGTAGACGCGCTGCTTCTGGATCTCGCCGGTCTCCTTGATGAGGAGCTCCACGGCGACATAGAGCGGCCTGCTGAAGGTGAGGTCCTTGGTCCGGCACTCGAGTTCGGTGTACTTGGGCTGGCCGAATTCGTAGTCGAGGAACTGCAGCTCCATCACCTTGCCGGTGAAGTCCTTGATCGGGCTGATCTCGAGGAACAGCTCGCGCAGTCCCTTCTCGACGAACCAGCGGAACGAATCAAGCTGGAGCTCGATGAGATTCGGGATCGGCAGGACTTCGGGGATCCGCGCATACGACTTGCGCGGCGACGTCACGGTCGCCCTGGGCGACGACGCAGCAGACAGCATGAACCGCTCCTATCGGAGGAGGATGGGGAAGGGAAAGGGCCCGCACTCACAGAAGGAGTAGGATACCGCGATTCCGACACATGTCAAACGGAGCGATGGTACCGGACCATCGCTCCGCCAAACGGTGTGCGCAGGAATCGGGCCGCCGGCGTCCACCGGCCAGGCCCTGGATCGACGCGTCGGCCGACCGCGCTACTTGATCTCGACCTTGGCGCCGACTTCTTCGAGGGCCGCCTTGATCTTGTCGGCCTCGTTCTTGTCGACACCCTCCTTGACGGGCTTGGGAAACGCGTCGACGAGATCCTTGGCCTCCTTGAGCCCAAGGCCGGTCAGTTCCCGGACGACCTTGATGACCGGGATTTTGTTGGGGCCGATCTCGGTCAGGACCGCGCTGAACTCGGTCTGCTCCTCGGCCACGGCCGCGGCGGCAGCCGGAGCCGTGGCTGCGGACGACGTCGCCATCGGGGCGGCAGCGGTGACGCCGAAGCGATCCTCGAACTTCTTCTTGAACTCCGACAACTCGAGGACAGTCATCTGCTCGAACGCCTCGAGGAGCTGGTCCGCCGTGATGGTCGCCATGGTGAAATCCTCCTGGGATCGTGGGCCGGCACGCAGCGCGCACCGGAAAGAGTTGCTGGTGCAGTAGCTCAGGCGGCGGTCGCCCGCTTGTCCGCCAGGGCCTGGATGTCGCCCGCCATGTCGCGCAGGGACGCCTCGAGGAGGCCGGCCATCGTGGACAACGGCGCCGCGATCGCTCCGGCGAGCTGTGCCAGCAGGATGTCGCGTGGGGGCAGGCTGGCCAGACGGGTCACACCGTCCGCGTCGATCGAACGCCCTCCGAGGACGGCGCCCTTGACCTTGATCAGCTTGAACGGTCGGGTCGCATCGAGGACCGCCTTGGCGATGCTGGCCTCGTCTCCGGACCCAAAGGCGATCGCGCTCGGCCCGGTCAGCAGTGGCGACAGCGCCTCGTTCCCGACCTCATTTGCGGCGATCCGCATGAGCCGGTTCTTGACCACGTGGTACGACACGTGCTGCTTGCGCAACGCTCGCCGGATCTCGGCGAGTTCGCTCACCTTGAGGCCGCGATATTCGGAGACGATGAGCGTCGTGCTGCCGGAGAGTTCCTCCTTGAGCTCGGCGATCGTCGCCCGTTTGGCCTCCGTCGGCATGGGTAGCCTCCCGTGTACTGGCGCGCAGCCGGCGCGCAGCGGTGGCGTCCATCCGGCCTGGCCGGATCTGGCCCCTGCGACGGTCCCGTGTCTTCGCAGGGGTGCGCCTGCCCGCGTGGGAGGCTCGTCCTGCCTCGGCATGCTCGTCGTCGTCCCCGGCAAAGCCGGTCCGTACGGCGGTTTGAGCCCTGGCCGTCGCTGCCACCAACGGTGACGGGCGGCGGTCGGCGGGCGCAGGCTGTCTTGGGCGTCCGTCTGTCTTCGTGATGGAACTGACCGCGTACCGCCGGGACGAACCCGATGGCCGCGGCCCCGTATGGTAGACCACCCGCCATTCGCCGGCGGGCAAGCGACGTGCTGCCCGCCTACGCGACCGCAGCGGCGAGCACGGCCGGGATGTCGACCCGGATCCCCGGGCCCATGGTGCTCGCGATGGTCAGCCCTTTGAGGTACTGACCCTTCGAGCCGGATGGTTTGGCGCGATTGATCGCGTCCATGAGTGCGGCCAGATTGGCCACGAGCTGCTCGGATTCGAAACCGGCCTTGCCGAACGCGACGTGGATGATGCCGCCCTTGTCGACCTTGAACTCGACCCGTCCGGCCTTGACCTCGCGCAACGCGCGCTCGAGATCAAAGGTGATGGTGCCGGACTTGGGGTTTGGCATCAGGCCGCGACGACCGAGGATCTTGCCCAGCTTCCCGACCATGCCCATCGTGTCCGGAGTGGCGAGCGCGACATCGAAGTCGAGCCAGCCGGCCTCGATCTTTTTGACCAGGTCTTCGGTGCCGACCTCGTCGGCTCCGCCGCGAAGGGCCTCCTGGGCCTTTTCTCCCTGGGCAAAGACGATCACTCGGACAACCTTGCCGGTACCGTGCGGCAGGACCACCGTGCCCCGGACCATCTGGTCGGCGTGGCGCGGATCGACGCCGAGCCGGATGTGCGCCTCGACCGACGGGTCGAAGTTGACCGTGCTGGTCTGCCTGGCCAGTTCCGCCGCAGCCTGTGGCTCGTACAGCCGTTCCGGGTCGACCAGCTTGGCTGCTTCCAGATACTTCTTGCCGTGGGCCATGATTCAGGTTCCTCCTTGGCGGCCGGCGAGCGGCCTCCCCCTGGCGCGGGGTAGACGACCGGCAGATCCGTGGCGCGGCCGGTGCGCGGATGCGACTTCGAGCTAGCCGACAACCTCGATACCCATGGAGCGGGCAGTGCCCTCGATCTGTCGAGCGGCCGCCTCGATGTCATTGGCGTTGAGATCGGCCATCTTGAGGTTGGCGATCTCGCGCAGCTGGTCCCTCGTCACGCGACCAGCCTTGGCGCTGCCGGTCGTAGCCGAGCCCTTGTCGATCCCGGCAGCCTTGCGCAGCATGTCCGCGGCCGGCGGAGTCTTGAGCACGAACGTAAACGAGCGATCCTCGAAGACCGTGATCTGGGCGGGGATGACCTGCCCGGCCTTGTCCGCCGTTCGCTCGTTGTAGGCCTTGGTGAACTCGATGATGTTGATCCCGTGCGGTCCCAGCGCGGTCCCGACCGGCGGCGCAGGCGTCGCCTTGCCGGCCGGCAGCTGGAGCGTGAGGACGATTCGGATCTTCTTGGCCACTGTGGTTGCCTCTGCGGTGCCTCGTCACCCGAGCCGATTGCGCGGTCGAGTGGGCGGGGTGGGATGGCTGGTGCCTAGAGCTTCTCAACCTGCAGGAAGTCGAGTTCGACCGGTGTCTCACGGCCGAAGATGCTGACCAGGACCTTGACCTTGTTGCGCTCGGGGTTGACCTCATCGACCGTGCCGATGAATTCGGCGAACGGACCGTCGGTCACGCGCACACTCTGGCCCTTGATGAAGGCCACCCGGTACTTGGGTGTCTCGACGCCCATCGTCCGGAGGATCTGCTTGACTTCATGATCGGCGAGTGGGATGGGTTCGTTGCGCTGGCCGGGGATGTTGCCACCGCCGACGAAGCTGGTTACGCCCGGGGTGTTGCGGACGACGAACCAGCTATCGGGGTCGAGGATCATCTCGACCAGGACATAGCCCGGGTACACCTTCTTCTGGACGGTGTAGCGCTGGCCCTGGCGGATCTCGATCTCATCCTCCATCGGGACGAGCACCTGGAAGATCTTGTCCTCCATGCCCATCGACTCGATCCGGTGCTCGAGGTTCGCCTTGACTTTGTTCTCATAGCCCGAGTACGTGTGAATGACATACCAGTGCTTCTGGGGCGCCGCGGCCTCGGTGGTCGGGTCAGTCATCATGGCGGCCCTCAGCCCAATCTTCCGACGAAATCAAGCACCTGGCTGAAGACCAAGTCGAAGACCGAGATGAACACACCTACGACAAGGCTGACCAGAAAGACCAGGAACGTCAGGTTGACGGTCTGCTCTCGGGTGGGCCAGGTGACCTTCTTCAGTTCGGACCAGGACTCGTCGATGAACCGACGCATTCGCTGCAACACTGGTGGATCTGTGCCTTCAGGCTACGGGTGATGCCGGGATGGCAGGCGCGGCCGGACTCGAACCGACAACCACTGGTTTTGGAGACCAGAGCTCTGCCAAATTGAGCTACGCGCCTCCGCTCTGGCCGCTACTTCGCCTCCCGATGAAGCGTGTGACGGCGATCTCGCGGACAGTACTTGCGGAGTTCGATCCGGTTGGGGTCGTTCCGCTTGTTCTTCCGCGTCGAATAGGTTCGCTCCTTGCACTCCGTGCAGGAGAGGAGGATGACCGGGCGATTCTCGACTCTTGCCATCGTGCTACTCGATGATCGTGATGATGGCGCCGGCGCCGACGGTGCGGCCACCTTCGCGAATGGCGAAACGCAGGCCGGTCTCGAGCGCGATCGGGGTGATCAGCTCGACGGTCATCAGGACGTTGTCACCGGGCATGATCATCTCGGCCCCATCGGGCAGTCCGATGGCCCCGGTCACGTCGGTCGTGCGCAGGTAGAACTGGGGTCGGTAGCCGTTGAAGAAGGGGGTGTGGCGACCGCCCTCCTCCTTGGTCAGGACGTAGACCTGG
>JANMQO010000212.1:0-2637 GCA_031370565.1 Chloroflexota bacterium | reverse complement strand
GGCACAAGGAGGTAGTGCTCGAGCCGCAGGTAGTTCGCCCAGACGTAGCAACCGCTGACCAGCAGGCTCACACAGAGCAAGCCGAATGCCGGTCGCCGACGGGCCAGGACGGCGAGGCCAACCAGACCCAGGATCGGCAGGATCGGCGTGGCTCGGGCCGCGAGCAGCGCCCACAGGTCGGGCAGGGCCGCGACGAATTGGCCGGGGCCCCTGGGCGTCAGGAAGTCGAACTGGCCATGGAACTGCGTTCCGCCGACAAGCCACAGGACGCCATCGAGAGTGACCGGATGGTTGTATGCCAGCGGCGGCGATTGACTGGCGGCCAGCGGGATATAGAGGTACACGCTCAGCCCGAGGAGGAGGGTGACCACTGCCGGCAGGAGCATCCATGGTCTGGCCCGGATCTCCTGGCGGCCGACCCACAGCACGAAGATGGCGACGAACGGGGCGATGAGCACCGTGAGCGGGTGGTTCCCGAGGGCAAGACCGAACAGCAGCCCACCGAGCGCGAGGTCTAACGGCGACCGGCGCCCCTCCCAGACGAGGGCCCGGTGGAGGATGAGCACGCCGAACAGCAGCAGCAGCGGGTTCGCCTTGGAGACGGTCGCCGCGGCCCAGACCGTCCCGACCGCACCGAGCGAGAGGGCGGCGGCGATGGCGAGGATCGGCCGGACCCCGAGCCGGAGCGAGATCAGCGTGAAGATCCCGAGCGACGCGGCGATGAACACCGCCGACAGGAGGTTCGCCCGGAAGGCGATCGAACCGATCGGCACCAGCTCAGCCAGCCAGGCCAGCAGGATGTACGTCGGGTATCCGGTGGGATGGGCGACGCCGAGCACGTGCGGGACGGTCTGCAGCTCACCCCAGTCGCCGAAGGCGATCCCCGGCAGGAGCGTCCGCGCGTAGACGACCAGCGCCACTCCGCCGACGATGGCCGGGGCGAGCCGGGCCAGGCGCGACGGGCGGCTGTCCGCCGGCGTGCTCAGTAGAATCTCCGCGGTTCAACAGACGACATCCCCCGCATGGTATCTGCCGAGCCGCCCACAGGCGGCACCATCCCAGCGGAACAGTCCCCTATCCTTGTCCGTCTGCGCACTGCGGACGTTCGAGCCGCACCAAGGGAGGTCGCATGCGTCACGGGTTGCGGGGAACCGCGTTGGCCATTCTCGTCGTCATCGTCGCCGGAGCGCTCGCCGCCCCGGCCGCGTCCGTGGCGGCCTCTCCGCCGACACCGTCGGCCCGCCTGCTCGTCCCGAATCGGACGATCCGCATCGACCGCGCGGCCGGGGACCCGGCCTGGATCGATCTCGGCGTCTACGTGGCGTCCTACCACCAGGCGGTCGAGGTCCGGGCTCGGCGCGAACACTACGACCGGCCCATCGAGGTCGTCGTCACCCGAACGTCCGCAGGTCAGGTTGCGCGAAGCGTCCTGTCGGCCACGGCCATGCCAGACTGGACCGGCCTTGCGGGGTTCGCCACGGTCACCCTCCTCGACACGGCCGGCAAGACCGTGGCGACAAAGTCGATCACGTTCTGCCCAAACGCCGGCGACAAGCAGCGGCTGGGTCTGTCCGGACCCCAGGTACCGCTCTATCCGGATTCGTGCGGATGGACGTTGCTCGCCCGTGGACTGGTCATGGGCATCGAATCCGGTTGGGCCGTGTCACTTGGTGCCCAGTTCAGCGCCGACATTGCCGATGGGTCGTACACGGCACGGGTGCGCCTCGATCCCGCCATGGCACGCGCGTTCGGCTTCCGAGCGACCTCGACGACGCTCACGGTGATGGTCACCAGCCAGGCGCCCACACCCACCCCCATACCCGATCCCTCTTCGGCACCGACACCGGACCCGACGGCGAGCGCGACTCCCGGCCCGAGCGCGACGCCCGGCCCGAGCGCGAGTCCGAGCCCGAGCCCGAGCCCGAGCGCGTCGGCGAGTCCCCAGCCGACAACCACGCCGGACTCACCGACCCCGCCTCCGGTGCCCCACGCCTCGCCGCCTGCAGCGACCCTGCCTGACCTTGTCGCCCTGCCTGCCTACGGGATCTCCGTGTTCCATGACGACCAGACGGGGCTCGACCTGCTGTCCTTCGGGGCGGACGTCTGGAATGCCGGGCCGAGTCCGCTCGTGGTGGAGGGATTCCGGCGACCCGGCGCCGCGATCATGGACGCCTACCAGGTCTTCTACGCCGCCGGGCGACCCGCGGGTGCAGTCCGGATCGGCACGATGGCGTACCACACCGGCGGTGGCCATGACCACTGGCACTTCCGAGACTTCGCCCGCTACGACCTGACCGACGCGACCAGGACCCGCGTCCAAACGAGCGGCAAGGAATCGTGGTGCCTCGCCCCAACCGACACGATCGACCTGACCGTCCCAGGGGCGGACTGGCACGCCGCCCTTCTGGGCCTGCACACGTCCTGTGGCGGCCCGAGCGCGCTGTGGATTCGCGAAACCCTGCCGGTGGGCTGGGGCGACACTTACACCCAGTTCCTGTCCGGACAGGCCTTCGATATCAGCGCTGTCCCGAACGGCACCTACTACATCAAGGTCACGGTCAATCCGAATGGACGGCTGCTCGAGACTCGCCGCTCGAACGACGTCTCCTACCGGCGGATCGTGCTGGGTGGGGACCC
>JANMQO010000326.1:0-5855 GCA_031370565.1 Chloroflexota bacterium | reverse complement strand
TGAACTGCGTCGTGTTGTGGAAGTGGCGGGGCTCGTCGGGGTTAGGCCACATGGCAGCTCGCACCGCGGCTTGAGCTTCCTGCTGGCGCTCCGGCGGCAACATGACCGTGGTGACGCCGGCGAGCGCATCCCAGGCGGAGGCGAAGTCGTCGAAGTCGAACCCGAGCACTTCGGTCTCGACCTGCGCGTCGATGCCAGCGCGAGCCAAGTCCTGGAGGAAAGGCTGCGGGTCGGCCAAGGCGCCGGGACCGACGCCGGGCACGGGCGGAGGCGGTGCAAACGCGCCGGCGGTTTGCTGGAACAGGACGATGTCGCAGGAGTCCGGTCCGGCCCAGACGGATCCCACCAAGCGACCGCCTGGCCGCAGGACGCGAGCCAGTTCGCGTGCGGCGCTGGGTCGGTCGATAACGTACATGAAGGTCAGCGAGGAGAGGATGACGTCAAAGGACGCGTCGGCGGCAGGGATGCTCTCGGCGGACCCCTCCTTTACTTGGAACCCAACGGGCGCCTGATCCGCCCGTCGCCGCGCGAGCGCGAGCATCTCAGGACTGATGTCGACGGCTAGAACGTGGCCGCCGGGCCCGAGCGCCACCGCTGCCTTTTTTGCCACCGCGCCCGTACCGGTCCCAACGTCGAGGACGCGCTCGCCCGCCTGGAGGTCGGCCCGCACGAGCACGGCGTCGACCACCGGCTCGAACCGGCGATCTATCTCGGTCCAGTAGATCTGCGAGATGCGATCCCAAACTCCGACCTGCCAGGCAAGTCCCTCTTCCCGATCGCTCATCTCCCACCGTCAGCCGTGTCTCTCATGCTCGATCCCGCCCTTCCAACGATCCTCGAATGATCGGACTTCGGCTTCGTCGTCCCAGATGACCTCATACTGCCGGTTCGAGAAGAACTGCGGGTCGAGGTAGATGAGATCGACGCTCGCGGTCGCCACGCGCTCACGGAGCACGTCGAGGTTGTCCCCCTAGTAGAGGAGGTCGCTGCTCGACGCCTGCCTCGATCGGCTCGCAGCCTCACTCCGCGTTCAGTACCCCGAGTACGGTCGGCACATTGCGATCGACGGTTCGGCGGTGCGAGCCTACTCAAACGGGCAGAAGCGCTTGTGGAAGGACGGGCCGCTCCGCGAGCGGTTCAGCGACCCGGACGCCTCGCCCGGCCATAGTTGCTCTGCCCGACTGCGGAATGCTGCCCCCATGATCCGGCGGAAAGCGAGTCGCCTCCACCCGCTCATCCCCTACGGCTCAGCTCGCTGGAAGAAGCACTTCGCCACTCGCGGGGCGGTCGAGCGCGTCTATGGCCGCTTGAAAGAGTGGTACGGCCTCACCCCAGTTCGCGTGCGCGGCCTTGAACGGTATCGCTACACGCCGACCTGTGCGTCTTCGCGCGCTTAACGGAAGCGCTCGTCCTCGCCCGCGCCGCGCCCTGACCCAACAGCGGGACGCCCGCCCGGGCGCTATGAAGCGAGTCGAGAGGTTGAGGCGGGACATGCAAAGCCTGCCTCGGAAAGGCGGCGTGCCTTCTCCATCTTGCCGACACCGCTGCGACGACCGGAACGCGACGACCCGCAGAGCATATGGAGGCGCGGGCTAACGTGGTACGAGCGCGTTAGCACGTTTCGCTAGCCGTTTCGCCGACCCCTCCTAGCGGAATGACGCTCGGTCGGCGTGGGTGCGATGGCTGGTGGGAGCCAAGGACGCAGGGAGCTCGGGTAGCAGCGCTATCGGGGCGACCGAGGACGCCGGATCGTGCCGGCCAGCGTGCCCGCGACGGCCCAGCTTTCATCCTGTTTGAGGTTCTTTAGTGTGGCGCCCTCACGGCTCGATCTCGTGCAGGCGCTCGCTGTTGTAGATCTGCTGGTGCCAGTACGGGTAGGGGAGAGCGGGCGCGCTGACGCGGCTCAACTCCGCGAGCTCGTCCGGCTCGAGCTCCCAGGTGACCGCGCGGAGATTGCGCTCGAGCTGCTCGCGGTTGCGCGCCCCGACGATGATCGAGGTGACGCCGGGCCGGCCGAGCAGCCACTTCAGCGCGACCTCCGCGACGCTCGCACCGCGCTCCCCGGCGATCCGCTCGAGGACGTCGAGGACGTCGTAGCCCTGCTCGAGGTCGAGCTTCCCGGGAAAGCCGCTCTGGCCGAAGCGTGTGTCGTCCGGCCGCGCCTCGCCGCGGCGGAACCGGCCGCCGAGGAAGCCGCTCGTGAGCGGGCTCCAGACGAGGATGCCGAGTTCCTGGTCGAGGCAGAGCGGCACGAGCTCGTGCTCGAGCTCCCGGCCGACGAGGCTGTAGTACGCCTGGAGCGAGCAGTAGCGCGCGAGCCCGCGCGCATCGGAGGCCGCGAGCGACTTCATCAGGTGCCACCCCGACAGGTTGGAGCAGCCGATGTAGCGCACCTTGCCCGAGCGCACGAGGTCGTCGAGGGCCGAGAGTGTCTCCTCGACGGCCGTCATCCCGTCGAAGCCGTGCACCTGGTAGAGGTCGATGTGGTCCGTTCCGAGGCGCCGGAGGCTCGCCTCGACCGCTCGGACGATGTGGTGGCGGGACTGGCCGAGGTCGTTCGGCCCGTCGCCCATCCGGAAGTGGAGCTTCGTCGCGAGCAGCACCTCGTCGCGCCTCGAGCCGAGCGCCTTGCCGAGGATCTCCTCGGAGAGCCCCAGCGAGTAGACGTCGGCGGTGTCGACGAGGTTGACGCCGGCGTCGATCGCGAGCGCGAGCAGCTCGCGCGCCTCGTCGACCTGGGTGTTGCCGACGCTCTCGAACCAGTCCGTGCCTCCGAACGTCATCGTCCCGAAGGAGAAGACCGAGACCTTCAGGCCCGTGCGGCCGAGCGTGCGGTATTCCATTGGCCCTCCTCCGGTGTCGCCGTGGTCGCCACGGCGCAGTTCGTGGAATCTAGAACACGTGGGCGTCCGAGTCGAGTGGACCGACGAACCTCTCTAACATGCCAGACCAGACAACCTTGAGCGGCCAGAGGGAAAGGAGAAACGTGTCGAGCACAGCTCTACAGCAGGGGGTCGAGGGGCGGACGGCCATGGTGACCGGGGCAGGCCAGGGCATCGGCCGTGCCACCGCACTCGCATTCGCGACTGCGGGCGCCCGCGTTGCGGTCGTGGACCGGGACGCCGAGCTTGCTCGAGCGACCGTCCGCGAGATCGAGACTGCCGGAGGGCGCGCGGATGCTCTGGTCTGCGACGTGACGTCGCCGGCCGAGGTCGGCCGGTGCGTGGCCGACATCGGGAAAAGCCTGGGCCCGGCCACGATCCTCGTCAACAACGCCGGGGGCGGCAACCCGCCGACGAGCATCATGTCTCCGGACGAGGATTGGAACGCGATCTTTGCGCTCAACCTGATGAGCGTGATCTACGTCACGAGGGCCGTGTGGCCGGGGCTTTGCGAGCAGGGCGGAGGGGTCGTTCTCAACGCGGCCTCCCAGTCGGCACGTGTCGCGGATCCGAACCTCGCGGGCTACTGCGCGGCGAAAGCCGCGATCGTGCAGCTGACACGGTGCCTCGCCGTGGAAGGAGCGCCGCACGGGATTCGCGTCAACTGTGTCTCGCCCGGCTTCGTGTCGACGCCGGCACTGACGGCCTGGATCGGTGCGGAGCCCGACCCGGTCGCGGTCACCGAGGCGATCGTCAACAAGATCCCGCTGGCACGACTGGCGCAGCCCGACGACATCGCGCGCACCTACGTGTTCCTCGCGTCGGACGCAGCGGTGTACGTCACGGGCGCGGAGCTGCCGGTAGACGGAGGATCCACCACCCAGCTGGCCTGACTCGCTAGTAGCTGGCCCGGCCGCCCGAGAGGTCGAAGACGGCGCCGGTCGAGAACGAGCACTCGGGCGAGGCGATCCACGCGACTAGCGCTGCGAACTCCTCGGCGGTTCCCATCCGGCCCAGCGGCACCCAGGAGACCCAGCGAGCCTGCTCCTCCTCCGACGCGTGCCTGCTGAAGCCGGCTTCCATGACCGCCGGCGCAACGCAGTTCACGAGCACTCCCGACGTCGCGAGCTCCTTCGCCACGGCTTTGGTGAAGCCGATCACGCCGGCCTTCGACGCCGAGTACGCGGAGAGCATCGCGTTGCCCTCCTTGCCGACGATCGAGGCGATGTTGACGATCCGCCCGCCGCCGCGCTCGACCATGTGCGGGACGCATGCGCGCGTCACGTGGAAGACGCCGTGGAGGTTGACGTCGATGACGCGGCGCCAGTCCTCGACGGCCAGCTGGTCCACGCGCGCGCGCGCGCCCGAGATGCCGGCGTTGTTGACGAGCACGTCGATCTGCCCGAAGCGCTCGAGCACCGCGGCGATCATCTGCTCTGCCGATTCGGGGCTCGTGACGTCGACCGGGACGGCGAATCCGTCCGGCAGGCTTCCCGCGAGCTCCGCTGCAGCGGCGCCGTCGAGGTCGGCGACCGCGACGGACAGGCCGTCGTGGGCGAGCCGCCGGACGAGGGCCGAGCCGAGGCCGCCCGCACCACCGGTCACGACGGCTACACGCACTGGCTCGCCTCGATCAGGTCGTCAAACGTCCGGGCGAGCATCTGGTCGAGCTCGTCGCCGGAGAGGAAGTCGCACGCGTCGAGGAACTCCAGGCTCTCGGAGTAGCCACAGCTGGTCAGGACCACCGGGTAGTTGGACCCCCAGATCAGCCGCTGCGCGCCGAAGAGCTCGACTGCCCGCGCAAGGTGGTCGTGGACGTCGCGGAACGGGAACGGCTCGGAGCTCGTCTCGACGAGCCCGGAGATCTTGACGCGCACGCGCGGGAACGGCACGAGCTCGGCGAGCAGCGGCTGGTCGCGGTACGGCTCGGGGCCGTAGATGTCGAGGCCCAGGTGGTCGACGATCAGGCGCAGACCGGGATGGAGCTCGACCACCCGGAGCACGTCCTCGACCGAGCCCGGCGCGAACACCGCGACGACGACGTCGAGCTCCGACGCCGCGGCCCAGAACGGATGCTCGGCGGCGAGCACCGACTCGAAGAACGTCAGCCGCACGCCGAGCGCCGCCGGGTGCTTCATCCACGCGGCGAGCCGGCCGCGCAGGTCGGGCGCATCCGGGTCGAAGCGGCCGAAGACGGTGATCCTGTCCGGGTGTTGCTCGGCTGCCACGAGGCCGTAGTCGTTGTCGTACCCCGAGGTCGACGGTGTCACCTGCACCGCCGCGGTGACGCCGACCGCGTCGAGCACCGGCAGCAGCGCCTCGACCGGATGTGGGTCGGGAGCGGCCGGCCACGGATACGGCCGTCCCGGCTGCGGGTCGGGCCAGATGTGGACGTGGCTGTCGACGATCCGCCGCGGCGTCGTCGCCGCGGTCACTTCGCGTCGGCCGGGTAGGCGATCTGAATCTGCTCCGGCACGTACCGACCGCCCATCGCGGCGCTGATCATCGGCGCCATGATCTCACGCGGAACCAGGCAGTCCTCGCACGCGTCCTCGAGTGCCGTGATCCGCAGAGACAGCGTCTCGGACGCGTCGGTGACTTGGAGCTCGTAGCCGTCCGCGCGCAGCGCGTCGGCGATTCCCGCCAGCTCCGGATCCATGCTCACACCTCCACGCAGACCGAGCGGGCTTCGAAGCCGGCGAGAAACGACGAATGCGACCCGGCGGGCCCGCCGGCGACGACGATGTTGATGTCCTGCCAGTCGTTGACGACGGGGATCGGCGTATCCGGCGTGATGATCGCGATCTCGTCGGAGCGCCAGTCCCGGACGCAGTTGAGCACGTCCTCCGGGAACTCGCGGGCAAGTGTCCGCGCGTTCAGGTGCAGGAAGCGCTTCGCGTCGTCCTTCGCAATTCCCTCGCGCTCGAACAGCTCGACGTGCTCGGGGCCGAGCACGATCGTGAGATCGCCCTG
>JANMQO010000309.1:0-2697 GCA_031370565.1 Chloroflexota bacterium | reverse complement strand
CTCTGTACCGCGGCCACGTCAGGCTCACCGTTTCAGGCTCGAATCTCCCCGCGCCGGTGACCTATGAAACGACGACATCAGCTTCGGCGCAGCTGGCGCCGGAGATCGGCGTTCAGATCAGCGCCGACGGCCATGTTCAGTTCGGCGTCGCCATCCCCCTGGACGACCAGCCCTGCGTGGCTGGCGGCTACTGATTCAGGACGCCATGCTCGCGGAATCTCCATACTGCGCACTGGCCCGCTCCCGATCCATGTCCGCGCCTCCCCGTCACGGCTCTGGCCGCCAGCCGGCCGGCGACGGCTTGACGGGGGGCACGGTCCGCGGCCCGGCAACCCGGAAGTCACGGTAGAGAATCGCCATTGCGATCGGCAGGAATGGCGCGGTCAGCAGCAGGCCGGCGATTGCGACGATCGAGGCGGCGGCCAGACCGACCGGCGAGTCGAAGCCGAGTAGCGCGCCGGCGGCGAACGCCGGCAGGTAGATCACGAGCGACCCGATCAGGCCGACCACGACGCTGAGCACCGCGAGAAACAGGGCGATGGAGAGACGCCGGCCGCGCGTCAGCTCACTGCTGCGGCGGAGCGCGGATCGCAGACCAAGCCCCTCAACGAACAGGGCGGGGATCGCGACAACCCATCGAACCACCAGGTAGATGACGACGATCTCGACGGCCGGAACCAGGATCGCGAACAGCGGGGTTACCCCGAACGCGGATCGTGCATCCGCCAATCCGGCCGGATTCTGCGGGTCCAGGGCCGAGAACCTGGCAAGCCAGATCGCCTGCAACCCGGACGCTGCGGCGAACCCCAGCCCAAGCACGACCATCGGGATGGCGAGCGGCATCCACCGGCCGCGAACCACTCGGAGCGACCCGCGGATGGAGCGTTCTTCACTCCGAGGCGAGAGCAGGAAGACCGCGATGGCCCCGGACAGAAGCATGGCGGACAGAGCCCCGAGGCTCGTCAGGAATCCCAAGGCGGCCGCAATGGCCGGATCGGAGGACGGGAACGTGGTCCACAGGTGGCTGAACCCGGACCTCGCCAGGTTCGGGGACGCGAGCACCTCCCGCCACAGACGAACGATCCAGGCGACCCGGGCAACCCCAACCGGTACGTACAGGACGCTGAGGATGCCTTCGAGGATGACGGCCAGCCCGAGGATCGGCCCGAAGTTCGCCCGGTAGGTCCGCCAGACCTCGGAGAGCCGGTCCGGGATCGCCTGTGCGGCAGGATCGTGCGGACCAGCTCCTGCCTCGGAGTCCCAGCCAGGAACGTCGACGTCAGACACTCCCGTCAGCCGACGCGCCGGACGGACCACCAGGGTCCCGGCGATCTTGTCGTGCCAGCCCTGTTTGCGCCCATCGACTGCGATCCAGATCAGGCCGAGATACAGGAACCAGCTCGAGATGAGGAAGCCGACGAAGCGCAGGCACGCGCGCCAGAAGCCGATCCGGCGGCCATTGGCCTCGTTTCTGATCTCGATCCCGAGCGCCAGCTGCCCGAGGGACGCCCCGCGCCGGCTCCAAAACATCGCGTAGTAGAGCATCTGCAGGAGCAGGACCAGCCCGACGGCCAGGTACAACCGGCCGATCAACGCGGGGACGACGACCCGCATCGCAGCCACCGCCTCCGGGCTGAGGACGGTCCTCCCGGTCGTCGGGTCGATGCCGAACGAGTTCGGATCAAACAACAGCGTGGCGTCCGGGGACGTCAGGGCGCCCACCGTGATCGGGATGAGGATTGCGGAGCTTGCGATGGCCAGGAGGAGTGTGTCAATGAGAAACGCGACGAAGCGGCGCCAGAAGCCGACATAGACGTACCCCGGCGCGGGGCCGGACGGGACAGGCTCCGGCAGCGTCCAACCGTACGGTGGCGGTACCACGGCGGGTGCTGGGGCCGTCGACGGTACCGGGGCGGGTGCCTGGTCGGGCACATCTGCCTCATCGGTGGCTGTCGCGGCGTCAGGTACCGCGCCGGGATCTGCCGCATCCACGGGAGTCTCCGACATGTCGGGCATTGCCGTCCCCCCTCGTGCAGTCGCCAAGCAATTCCGGCGCGTTCTCAGGCCGAGATTGACCGGAGGATACATGCCGCCGGCCTCGGGATGCAATGCGCTGGCGCTCTCTCGGCCGGCTACCCGTCATCGGGTCCGTCGTCGACCATCACGAGTCGGACCGGGCGCCCAGGATCGGGACGCGCCGGCAGCAGTACACTCGGGTCAACGAATCGGCCTGCGCACAGAGGGATCACGCCCATGCCACGCGAGTACGTCCGACTGACCCAGCCGCTCATCCGGGAGGGCGGCCGCGGCGACGCGGGCACCCTTCGGCCGGCGAGCTGGGAGGAGGCGCTCGATCGCGTCGTCGCCGGCTTCCGGGCCGCTGGCGGGCGCCACGGGCCCACAACGTTCGGACTGTTCAGCTGCTCGAAGGCGACCAACGAGGTGAACTTCGCCGCGCAGAAGTTCGCCCGGGTCGTCCTGGGCAGCAACAACATCGACAGCTGCAACCGTACCTGACACGCTCCAAGCGTCGCCGGTCTGGCGACCGTGTTCGGTGCCGGAGGCGGCACTTCGTCCTATCGTGAGATCGAGGAGACGGATCTCGTCCTCCTGTGGGGCAGCAACGCCCGCGAGACCCACCCGATCTTCTTCCACCACCTCCTGCGCGGGGTGAACCGCGGCGCCCGGCTCATCGCG
>JANMQO010000289.1:0-10189 GCA_031370565.1 Chloroflexota bacterium | reverse complement strand
GGGCGCGACCTGGCCGTGGTCGAGGTCGGCGGACGGGCCATGCTGCGCGATCCGGGCCTGCTCGAGGAGCTGGCGGTTGCGACGGAGCGTCTGCCCAGCGGTGTCGTCGCCCGGTTCCTGCTCCGGCTCGACAAGGTGGCCGACCTCGTGGCCGGCAACGTCAGCCCCGAACTCGCCCTGGACGTGCTCGTGCTCGCCTGGCCGTCCTGGGCCCGGACCACCGCCTGAGATGCGCTCCGGCCGAGACGACGCGCCTCCACCGCCGGAGACGCCCGGACCCCTCCCGCCCCAGGCGATCGAGCCGCCGCCAGCTCCTGAGCCGCCACCGCCGCCCGAGCCGCAACCACTGCGGGTCGAGGTGATCGTCCGAGGCCGGGTCCAAGGCGTCGGCTTTCGGATGTTCGTGGGCCAGGCCGCGGCCAATCACGGGCTGGTGGGCTGGGTGCGCAACGAGCCGGATGGGTCCGTCCGCGCGGTGGCCGAGGGCGGACCGGGGGCGCTGGAGGCGTTCGCCCGGGAACTGGACGTCGGGCCGCCGGGGGCCAGCGTGGAGCGGGTCGAGGTCACCTGGTCGCCAGCGACCGGCGGGTTCGACCGCTTCGCGATCCGCTCGGGCTGGCACAGCGGGGACTGACGGCACCGCTCCGTCGCCCGGAGTGGACGCCGCCGCGGGACCGGTCTACGGCAACCCGGCGATGAGCCCTCCGTCGACCGCGCTGAACGTCCCGGTCTGGTAGCTCGCCCGCTCGGAACACAGGTACGCCACCAGGCTGGCGAGCTCCTCGGGTCGGCCGTAGCGACCCGCCGGGATCGACCCGACATGGGCTGCCCGTACCGCCTCGATCGACATCGCCGTCCGATCCGCGCGAGCCTGGTCGAGGCTCTCGATCCTGGGCGTGGCGAGACGCCCGGGCATGACCCCATTGAGCGTCACTCCGTCGGCGGCCACTGCCCGGGCCGTGGTCTTGAGCCAGGCCAGCAGCGCAGCCCGACCGCCGTTCGAATAGACGAGGTCCGGGATCGGCTGCCGAATGCCCGACGAGAGGATTCCGACGATCCGGCCCCAGCCCCGCGCGCGCATGGCGGGCAGGAGCGCCGTGGCCAGCTCGATCGGGGTGATCGCCAGGAGCTGGAACGCGCGGGACCAGCCGGCGGCGTCCGTCTGGGTCGGATCGACTGGGGGCGGGCCGCCGGCATTGAGGACGACGATGTCGACCTGGCCCAGCAGCCGCTGCGCCTCCGCCGCGATCCGGGCGCCTGTACCCGGCTCGGTCGCATCACCGAGCAGGACGTGCACCTCGCCGCCGTACCGAGTGCGCAGGTCCGCCGCCACCGGCTCGAGCCGGGACGCATCGCGTGACCAGATGGCCAGCCGGCAGCCCTCAGCCGCCAGCGCATCGGCTGTGGCCAGGCCGAGACCTGACGATGCGCCCCCGACGACCGCCGCCCGGTTGGTCAAGCCAAGATCCATGTCGTCCTCCGCTGCTGCGTCACCACAGGCGCCCCGCGCGTCGTCACCAGGTCACCACGTCACCACGTCACCACGTTGGCACGAAGGCGTCGACCGACGGAGCGATGCCGAGTCGATCGAGGACCGCGTCCAGCGCATGCAGCGTCGCCGGGTCGAGCGAACCGCCGAGCGAACCGTCGAACGAACCGCCGAATGAACGCGTGCCGGCATGGGTCAGCACGCCGCGCCGCCGCAGCAGTTCCTTGCGGATGGCCAGGCCCACGACCGGTTGCGCCTCGAACAGGATGAGCGGCAGGTAGCGGTCGAACAGGCGGCCCGCGCGGTCCGACGCGCCGGCCTCCACCGCCAGGCGGACAGCGCGCAGGATCTCCGGGTAGGCGAAGCCGGTCATCGTGCCGCACGAGCCGCGCTCCAGTTCCCAGAGCGCCGCCGTGCCGCCCAGCCCGCCGAAGATCGCCAGGCCAGATTCCGCCGCCAGGAGCTGCCCGATCTTCGTCGGGGTCGGTGGGTCCTCCAGCTTGACCGTGCGGGCGCCGGAGCTTCGCAGGCAGGCGAGCAGGATGCTCAGCGGGATGACCACGCCGGTCGCGGCCGGCTCATCCTGGACGATGAGCGGCAGGCCGATCCCGGCCGCCACCTGGGCGTAGAACGCGGGCAACGCATCCAGGTTGCGCAGCAGGGTGGGCGCGGCGACCATCACCGCGGCCGCACCACTCACCTGGGCTTGCCGACCGAGCGCCACGACCGACGCCACGGTCGTGCCTGAACAGCCGACGGCAATCGGCACCCGGCCGGCCGCGACTTCGACGATCGTGCGCAGCGCGGCGGCACGCTCGGCCGCGGTCAGGCTGGCCGGCTCGGCCATGACCCCAAGCGCCGTCAGACCGTCGACCCCCCACCCGATGGCCGCGTCGACGAGCCGGCCGAGCGACGCCGTGTCGAGCTCACCTGCCACGTCGAACGGCGAGGGCAGGATGTACCAGGTGCCGCGCAGGTCGGGGTTGTCCCGGGTGTCCGCTGCGGCGGGTGGCGCGCTCGTCTCGGGTGTCCGGTGCGGTGTCGTCACGATCGGTCAATGGTGCCACGCCCGGTCGCGCTCATCCCGATGGCCCAGCCGAGCATGACCCCAACGGTTGCCGCAGTCCGGGACTACTCTCTCATTGGTATCGGCGGCAGTTCGGCACATGGTTGCCACATCATGATCACGGACCCCGTCCTCGCCGAGCAGATGCCGCGGCTCTACCGGGCCGCCCTCGATGCGCTCGATGCGCTGGCCCGCCAGGGGCATCGAGCAGAGGCCGTCCGTCTCCGTCGCGTCTCCGTCGAGGTCTACAGCCGTGGATGGGACGTCCATTGTGGGCACGTCCTCGAGGACGTCATCCAGCAGGCACGCGGGCGTACCCCGGCCGGTACCCCGCAGCCGCGCCTGCCCGCCACGGTGCGTTCGCGCGCCAGCTGAGCAGCTGCGGCGCGCCACGGTCCCGCTTCCGCGCGATTCGACTACGCTGCCCGCATGCTCCCGAACTTGCCGTCGATTCCGCTCCACAACGTGGTCGAACGCGCCCTGGCGGCTCACGGGTTGCTGGCCGATCTGGGTGAGTCGATCGAGGACGAGTGGTCGTACGTCAACGACCTCCGGGAGGCCTGGGGCGGTCGGCTCGCCGAGGTGGCCCGGACTCGCGGCGCGGAACCAGTGTCGCCTGAGGTCGCGCTGGCGGTTGAGCTTACCGCCGAGGAATGCGCGCTCATCACCGATCCGCACCGCGCCATCGACTGGCTGTCCACCTTCCCGCAGGTCGTCCTGCTCGCCCTCGGCGAGCTGGGCTGAGCGAGCGGACAGGACGTCGGATGCGCTTTCAGGATGCCGCCCGAGACGGTCGAGCCATCGTCTACGCTTCGATTCAGGCCGACCCGCTGGTGGCCCGGGCCGCTGCGCTGCTCGCCGACGCCAGTCTCGGCGAACGGGTCCTCGCCCGCGCGGCGATGAACGGCGAGCGCACCGACCCGGATACCTGGCGGCGCATGTTCCCAACCCTCTTCGGCTCCGCCGCCGAGCCAGCCAGCCCGGCCCGGGCCGAGGCAATGCTCGTTGTCGCGCTGGAGGTCGCCGACCGCGGCGAGCAGGTCCGCAACCAGATTCGCGGCGCGATCGTTGAGTCGCTCACCGCCGTGCTGCTCGCCCGACGCGTCTCGCCCGCGTCCGTCCGGCGCGAGCGCCGGGTCCTGTTCGACGGCGTGCCCGCGGAGATCCATCCCTATGACGTGACGGTCGAGGCGTCCGGCGCTGCGGAGGCGTGGGACTGCAAGTGGGGCGCCCGGGGCATCAACGCCGATGTCCTGCATCAGCTTGACGACGCGCGGACGCATGCCGCCGACGAGGATGAGCGGCTCAGCGTGGGCCTCGTGGTGTTCGACGCGGAACTGTCCTGTCGGATCAGGCTGGAGCGCCAGACGGCGCCCCAGCTGGCCACCCGGCTGATCGCGCTGGACACGCTCGACACGCTCGCGGTTTCGTCCGCAGGATGACGGTCAGCGGACTGTCCGCGCTTGGCGTGCGTCGGCTCGCCGCGCCGTTTCGGGTCCGTTTCGATGAGTCCGGACCGTCCGGCTCCATCCGCTCATCGGTGCTCCTGCGCTATGCCGGCCAACTGGCCTGGATCCATTCGGAGCGCCTCGGGTTCGATCGCGCCTGGTATCGACAGCACGGGCTGGCCTGGCTCGTGCGCGCGGTCGATCTGGAGATCCTCCGGCCAATCGCCGATGGCGACGAACTGCTCGGGTCCACGGAGGTGGTCGGCATCCGTCGCGTCCTGGCCCGCCGCCGCAGCGAGTTCCTGACCGCCACGGGTGAGCTGGCGGCGGTCGTCAACGTCGACTGGGCCATGACCACGTCGGCCGGCGTGCTCACCCGCGTGCCTTCGGAGGTGGCGGGCGCATTCGGGACGGTCCTGGACAGCTTCGAGCCGATCCGGGCCCGGATCGAAGCGCCCCCGGAGGCGGCGCGACTGGCGATCGTCGTGCGGCCCCAGGAACTCGACCCGATGGCCCATGTCAACAACGCGGTCTACGTCGACTGGCTGGAGGAGGCCATCGCCGCCGTCGGCACACCCGGCCGCGCGGACAACGACGATGCCGAGGCGGGCGGTGACGCCGATCCCGCCGACCGCGAGTCCGGCCGACCCCGGCCGGATCGAACCGGCGTGCTTGGCGCGATCCCACGCGGCTACCGGCTGGAATACCTCGCGGCCGCGGCGCCCGGACAGCGGCTCCTGGCTGGCGCCTGGCCAGACTCAGTCGGTGGTTGGAACTGCCGGATCGAGGACGCCAGTCGGGACGAGGTGCTCCTCCGAGCGCAGGTCCGTCTCGCGTCGTCACCCTGACGGAAGTGCGCAGAGGTACTAGCCGGGCCCTCCGGCGGCGGGGACCATCGTGCTATGGCTGCCTGACCAGTGGTTGGCCACGATAGGTCGGAGATCGAACGAGCTCACGCCCCAACGCGGCGAAGCGTGCCGGTCTCATGCAGTGGGGTATCTGCGTCCGATGGAATTGCCGCCCGGGACCTGGCTGGTGTTTGCCGCAGTGGCCATCGGTCTGGTCGGCGCCCTGCTCGGGACGGCCGGCTACGCAGCCACCTTCGGACATCGCCAGGTCCGGCGGATCACGGCCCTGACCGAGATTCTGGCGTCCGCCACGGAATTGACCGGACCGGTCGACACGGACCGCGTGGACGATCCCCGGTTGCGCGCTGGGTTCGACCGCCTGGCAGACCGGCTTGGTCAGGCCTGGACGCAGGCCACTGTCGACCTGCTCACCGGCGTGCTGAACCGCCAGGCGCTCCTCGCGCGGCTGGGCGAGGAGCTGGAGCGGGCGGCCCGCTACCAGCACCCATGCTCGATCATCCTTGTCGACCTCGACCACTTCAAGCGCGTCAACGACACGTATGGCCACGCCGCCGGCGACATCGTCCTGCGCGAGGTGGCCGAGTTGCTCCGGGCGAATGTCCGGGGGGTGGACCTCGTGGGCCGCTATGGCGGCGAGGAATTCCTCGTCGTCCTGCCGGAGACCGACGCCGACGCCGCGGCCTCGATCGCCGAAAAGCTTCGACGCGTGGTCGGCTCGCGGGCGGTCCGCGTGGCGGATGGCCACATGCTCACGACGACCCTCAGCGCCGGGGTTGCGGGCGGGCTGGGCCAGCATCTCCAGCTTGACACGCTCGTGCGCGACGCTGATGCCGCACTCTATTCGGCCAAGGCACTCGGGCGCGATCAGGTCTACGTCTTCCGCGAGCTGCTCGAAGGCAGCGTCGTACGTCGCGCGGCCATCGGCCCGAGGGCGCGCGAACGCGCCGTCGAGGTCGGCCGGGCCGCGCTGGTAGCCGCCACGGCCGCGCTCACCGAAGCGCTCGTCAGCCGCCCGTCGTGGGCCGGCCGGCCGTCCACGATGATCGCCGAGATGGCGGTCAGCCTGGCCACCGCCCTGGACCTGCCCGCCGGCGAGGTGGAGCGGGTCCGGACGGCCAGCCTGCTCCACGATCTGGGCAAGCTGGCCATTCCCGACGAGATCCTGTCCAACCCGGGTGAGCTGACCGATCCCGAATGGCGGGTCGTGTCGGAGCACCCCAAGATCGGGCACGTGGTCCTGGAACAGGCCGGCGCCCTGCGCGATGCCGCCACGATCGTTTTGCACCACCACGAGTGGTACGACGGGCGCGGCTATCCGCACGGGTTGACTGGCCAGGAGATCCCGATCGGCGCCCGGATCGTGGCCATTGCCGACGCCTATGAGGCAATGGTCGCCGGCCGACCCTACCGCAACGCAATCGTCCACGAGCAGGCCTTGGCCGAGCTCCATCGCCATGCCGGTGTGCAGTTCGATCCCGAGCTCGTTCGCCTGTTCACCGTGCTCTTCGCAGACGGCGTGCCGTGGGCACCGGACACAGAAGTCCAGGCGTCGGACCACGTGCCCGGCCACTCACACGCCCACGGTCACCCCCATGCCCCGTCAAACGGCGAGGCGCCGCCGCTCGTGCAGCAGCCTGGGAACCAGCCGGGCGCCACGCCGGGCCACACCGATG
Organism: Chloroflexota bacterium; assembly: GCA_031370565.1. Lineage (GTDB taxonomy): Bacteria > Chloroflexota > Limnocylindria > Limnocylindrales > CSP1-4 > Chersky-267. Next base: position 3,644 of record JANMQO010000289.1, on the reverse strand, counting down.
ACTGGGCAGCCGCAACGCAGCTCGGCATGCCGGTTGGCGCCGATGGACGCTCCCACGCCCAGATCCACGATGAGCTCCATGACCGCCGCCGAAAGGTTGTGCCGACCGTTTGGGAGACCGCGCCAGCCGCCTCCGCCCACGATCCGCGCAGCGGCGAGTCCGGCCGAGGGGCAGGCAGCGTCGTTGCCGCCGTCGTCGCGAGCGTGCCCGTCGCGCAGGCAGCCGGCCGTGGCAAGCGCACCGGCACCACGGGCTGACGGAACGCCAGCGCGTTCGCCTCGACCTCGGCGTCGGATGGCGTCAGTGCGGCGCCGCCGGGCCAGCCTCGTCGGGCGGCTCGAGAGACGGTAGTCGGACGCTGCCCCGGTCGGCTTGCCGCGGAGCAGGGGATGCATCCGAGACGCATGCGAGACGGCCTCCCTCCAGGATGTGACATCTGGACGCACTGTTCGCAGTTGTCGGAGGCATACCGCCATGGCCCTCATCACCACGGGGTTGACGAACGGCGGCGTGACCGCGCACTACAAGTTCCAGTACGACAACTCGCTGCAGCAGACGACTGCCAACCCCGCGGGTATCGAGCCCGCCCGCACCAACGCCGTCATGGCCGCCTGCGAAGGCGACTTCAATCTCATGAGCGGGTGGTTCGGCAACATCGCGGTCGACTTCAATCTGCCGGCCGCCGTCAACGTCACCCAGAACAGCGGCGGTGCCGCCTGGAGTCTGGGTGGTGGCAACCTGACCGTGACGATCAATCCGGGGGCGGGCGTTGTCAGTTTCGTTCGGTATCTCCTCGTGTCGGAGATCGTTGAGCAATTCATGCGAGCCCAGGGTCTGGGCTGGTATGGCTCCGGCACCGAGGGCAGCGAAGGCGAGGGCCTGTCCCGGTTCCTGGCCGCCCGGTTCCTTGCGGCCAACGGGTTCGGCAACCCACCGGCGGGCTTTGCCAACAGCAACAGCTGGCTGAGCAGCACTCGGGCCGACTTCGTCAACAACATCAACCTGACCGACGACGGGCCGGACGCGATCACGGGCTGCTCGCTGCTGTTCATCTACTACCTTTTCAGCCAGCTTGGGTTCAGCATCAAGCAGATCGTGGCGGCGGGCGCACCGACCCTCGGCGGCGTGTACAGGAACCTGACCGGTGACAGCGGCGATCCATTCCCCTTCTTCAAGCAGCTCATGGACACCGCCCTGCCGGGCACGTCGACGATCACGACCGGCAACCTCGACGACCCGTTCCCGGTCGGCATGCTCGCCTTCTGGGTCGACAAGAGCACGTTCGGTCGGGACGAAGTCAACGATGTCATCGGATCGGCTTCGAACGGTTCGTTTCCGAATGCCTTCTGGTTGATGCTCGACGGGTTCAACATCCAGTCATTCAACGCCCTGGGGATCGGCGTGCCGTCGCTGAGCGGCCCATTCAGCAACCTCAGCCAGATCTCCATCACGCCCAACATCTCCGCGATCGAATTTGAGCTTCCGTTGAACCCGACGATCCCTCAACGGGTCCGGTTCGCGTTTGACGTCCGGTTCACAACCGCGACGCTCACCGCATTCCCCACTCCCGGGAGCGGCCCGTTCCAGGAGGTCTTGAACGGCTCGGCGAGCGCCGCTGGACGTCCGTTGCCTGGCGCGTCGGCCATCACCGAATTCGAGCTCGTGGGGGGCGCCGATCCGTACTTCACGAACATCGACGCGAACCAGGACAACGTCTTCTGGCTCAGCCAGGACCTGCGGGTGTTCACGGCCACGCCGGCGCTCAATGGCAGCCCGGTGGTCGGTGCGCCAGCGTTCACCAACGACAGCATCGCCGGCGCCTATGGCTACATCCAGAGCGTGCTGACGTTCCTGAACGATCCGACGAACCAGTTCACCGATGGCACGCTCGATCCGTTCGTGTCCGGCGTGATCCCCGCGCAGGCCGGGGCCTACTCGGGCGATTCGTCGGTAACGCCGTTCACGATCCAGTTCTTCCCCGTCAGGGTCTCCGCCAACTACAACTTTGCGGTCGCGCGCGTCCGCCTGCGTGGAACGGCCGGTCCAGCAGGCGCTGCTCAGAACGTCAAGGCATTCTTCCGGATGTGGTCGACCCAATCGGCAGACACGGATTTCCAGCCGGGCAGCACGTACCGCAGCCAGCTGGTTGGAGGCAGGCCCAGGTCGCCCCTGCCCGCGACCGACAGTCACACCTTCCCGTTTTTCGCGACGAGCAACAACCCTGACTTCAGCAACCCGGCCAATCCCGAATATGGCACGAACGGCGTCAACAACAGGCTCATCCAGATCGCCACGGGCGACCGTGCCTTCGCCTACTTCGGCTGCTTCCTGAACGTGTACGACCCAGCCAACATCGTCAACGGCAGCCCGGTGCAGACGTTGATGACCGGCACGCACCACTGCCTCGTCGCGGAGCTCGCCTACGACGACGCACCGATCATCAACGCCAACGGCGTCACGATGAGCCCCGAGAATTCCGACAAACTGGCGCAGCGCAATCTGCAGGTCACCCACTCGGACAATCCTGGGCCCGCGGACACGCACCGCATCCCGCAGACCTTCGATCTGCGCCCAAGTGCTCCGATCACCCTGAGCCCGGGACTGCTGCTGGATCAGCCAGATGAGCTGATGATCGATTGGGGCGCGACGCCGGTTGGCAGTGTGGCGCACATCTACTGGCCACAGGTCAACGCGGTCAAGGTGCTCGAATTGGCGAGCAAGCTCTACGGCACGCACGTGCTCTCGGCATCGGACGCCAACACGATCGATTGCACGGTGCGCAAGGGCGTCACCTACGTCCCGATTCCGCCGGGAATCGGTGAGAACTTCGCGGGCCTGCTGACGATCGACCTGCCGACGACGATCACAACCGGTCAGGAATTCGACATCGTCGTCCGACGAGTGGCCACGCGCAGGGTCGAGACGGTCATTCTGAAACTGGCCGGGCGGGGGACCGCCACGCAGCTGGCCAGCAGGACCACCGTTGCCGTCGCCCGGAGCGCGAACAGGACGAAGCATGAGCAGACGGCGATGCGCAACTGGCGCTACGTCGTGGGCACGTTCCAGGTGAAGATCCCCGTCGCGACGAGCGAGCTGATCCTCTTCCCCGAGGAGAACACCCTGGCGATCATGAAGTGGCGTCTCGAGCAGATGAAGCCGTCCAATCGGTGGCATCCAGTGCTCGAACGGTACGTCGGCTACCTCGCCGCACGGGTCGACGGCCTGGGCGGCGATTCCAGGGGCGTCCTCCCCTCCCCGAACGGCGTGCCGGTGAAGGAAATCGGGCCCGCAATCGAGCACGAGCACCGCGGCAAGGTGGGCGAACTGCTGTTCGACTGCTTCGGCGACTTCGAGGGGTTCGTCCTCGAGGGCTGCTGTGCTGAGCGGCACGTCTTCCGGAGCAGGGAACGCGCCGTCGGCGAGCTGGCGCTGCGCGCCTGCAAGGAACGCCTGACGGTCGTGGTCTGGACCAACCGCAAGGACGACCGCGTGATCTGCAGACTGGCGGTGCGTTGCTAGGCGGACCGCCCTCTGGCGGTCGTTCGTCAGGCCGGCTCGCCAACAGGTCGGCGATCTCCCTGCCCACCACCGAGCCGTCGGTCAGGGTCAGGCGGACGCAGTGGCCGTCGAGCGGTTCGACCAAT
>JANMQO010000285.1:0-7475 GCA_031370565.1 Chloroflexota bacterium | reverse complement strand
TGAGGTTTCAGCGGTCCAGCTCTCGTCCAGCCATAGCCGCGATACGTGGAAACCAGGAACAGGATGGTGGGCTCGAGCCTGAAATCGGAGGGCCACGAGCGAGCCGTCCTTGGCCCGGAGGCGGAAGGAGCCGCCCTGTCGCCCGTCGGCCAGGAACCGCGTCCATTGCTCGGGCGTGGTCGAGCGTAGTTCCGGAGCGGCCGTGTCCTCAAATCCGTCGGCCGACGAGCTCTTCCGGCTCATAGCCGAGGATCCGGCTCACGCCGCGAGTGGCCGCGACGTAGACCCCATCGTCGTCAGCAACGAGCATGAATTCGGTCGACGAGCCGGTGAGTACGGCATCCTGGTAGGCCGCCCAAGCCCTGATCACCTCGAGTGCCGCGATCCGGATTTCGCCCGCCGGGGCGGGCCGTTCCCAACGCCGCTCCGCCGCACGCCAAGCCGCGAGCAGGTCGGCGACGGTCGCGGTCTCCATCAGGTTCTGGCTTCCGTGCGAACACGGGCGGGCAAGCCGCGCAGGGCAGCATCTGCCGACGACGCGCGGTGATGGACCTCCGCCCCGCTCCCGTCCACGGCGACAGAGATCCATTCCTCGGAGCGATCCTCCAGCCGGAGTCCGGTCGACGCGCAGCGCAGCCCGTCCATGCGCCAGCCGGCCGGCAGCAATGCCTCGGTCTCGCGCCAGGCTGCCCTGAGATCGAAGTCGCCCATCACGTGCGCCGCGCCTCATTTGCGATCGACGACTCGATGTTCGTGTTCACAACGACCTTGCGGGCCAACCGGGCGCTCTCCATGCTCAGCGCGATGACCTTCGGATCGTCCGCGGCCAAGTTGATCTTTTGCTCCTCAATCGCTTGCAGGCCTGCAGCGTCGTGCGCAATCTCGTCTGCAATCGCGTGAAGATCGTCATCGATATCGGACATGGCCCTCATCTCGCGTCGCGAACCCAATGGCCGTCGCGATAGACATACCACACCGCCAAGGTCTCGTCGCTCAGGCCGCGATCGCGAACGACCGCGCGAGGATGCGAGCCGCGCAAGGCGGTCTGGAGGTCGGCGGGTGTCCTGGCCGTCGCGACGAGGTGTTCAACCAGTTCGACAAACGTCTCGTCGTTGCGCGGATTGACGATGAGGTGGGGCCGCTGCGCCATCGCACAACCCTACGTCGAGGCGCGGACGTTGAGCCTCGCAAGGGCATTTCAACTCGCGATGTCTGACCGCCGGCCCCCCATCGACACCTCTTACGGGTTGGGCAGTGGGGAGGTCCGCCGGAGCGGCGTCGATTCGGCTGCGGTGAGCCTTGCAGCGAGTCCGGTCTCAGCTTAAGCGAACCCCTGAAAAAGCCTCCCGGAGTTGTTCGCAGGCATCGGGAGCATCGATGCGAAAGGTTCCGTTCGGCGCCAAGCGGCCATGATTCCGGACGACAAGAGGCCAACGGTTGCGCCTCAGGGCTCCCGGCTCATGTCTGACGCCTCGTCGATGGCGGTCTGCATCTCGGCAGGTGTCGCGTCCGATCCAAGAGCATCCAGCCGGTCGGACATCGCCAGGGCGAGCTCCAGGCCGGCCACGTTGACGGCGCGGACGTCGACCAAGTACTGGATCCGACGGAGTCGTTGAATGTCGGCTTGGGAGTACAGGCGCTGATTGCCGCGTTGGCGAATGGGCGTCAGCAGGCCTGCGCGCTCGTACTTGCGGAGCGTTTGCGGATGCATTCCGGTCAGACGAGACGCGACGGCGATCGAATACACGCCGTCGCGCTCGTCCATCGTTTCGGGTATTCGGTCAGTTCTTGGTCTGCCCGGCGCCGATCTGCGCCGCGGACTCGACTTTGATCTGCTTGGGTTTGGCATCCGCTGTCTTCGGTAGGGTCAGGGTCAGGACGCCATTCTCGAAGGTCGTGAGCGCCTTTTCCGCGTCGATCGCGCGCGGCAGCGTGACCTGGCGGATGAACTCGCCAGGGACGACCTCGTGGACGAGCCACGTCGCCCCCGAGTCGGTCTCGGGCTCGAGGCTCTTCGCGCGCAGGGTCAGCACACCAGCCTGGAACTGGATGTCGATGCCGTCCGGCGACACCCCGGGCACGACGGCCCGGACCACGAGGTCGTCGGGCGTCTCGTAGATGTCGAGGGGCAGAAAGTTCGCGCCCGTCCCGGACCAGGTGAGCCAGCTGCCAGGACCGGCCCACCGATCCTCGAACAGCCGGTCCATACCCTCCCGGAGGGTCATGAACTCGCGCAGCGGACTGTACCCGTTTCGAGCCATTGACAACGTCACCTCCTTCTACATGCCGTGGCTTTCTTGCCACGCACCATGTCTATCATACTGATACGCCACATGTCAAGTGCGACGATTGTCCTTCACGAACGCCGCGTCGAATGGTGTCGGCCAGCGCGTGCGACGCTCTCGGACCGTGACGGATGGCATGGCGCATGAAAGTCGTCACGACGAAGGTCGCCAGCCAGATCACGCCAAGCCAGCGCAGGGACTGTCGTCTTGACAGACGCGCCACTCGCATGAGCCCTGGACTGAATCGCAGCTCTGCCTCGTAGGCGTCGTCGTTGCCCGACGTCTGGACAGCGAAGAGGGGCCAAGCCGATCCGTCACAGATCAATCGCGCGCCGACGTACGCCCCGGCCGACGTTCCGACGACCAGGTCCCAGTGCTTTGTATCGAAGCCGCCCGCTTCCCGCCCTGCGAGGACGCCCGATTCCCAGGTGATCCCACTGATCCCATCGCCGCCAGGACGAGCGCGCGTTTCATGCGTCGGACCATACGCGCTCTTGGATACGCTCCGCGCGCTTGACGGGGAACCACCTCGAACAGGCGGTCGAGCCAGCGGGTCCGACCCGTCGCAATTCGGCGACTGGAGGCGATTGCCCGACCTTCAGCAGCGTCGGGCATCAGCCAGTCGATCGTTAGGATGTGGCACACTCGGCGGCCGTCGCGCCGGGAAAGAGGGAAGCGGCGGACCTTCCGGTCCGCCGCCAGATGGATCCCCTGTCGTCAGCTTTGGCTTTGGCCGCCCGAACTCGGCTGACTCATGGAGCCACCCGACTCTCTGCCTTGGGACTGTCCCATCTTGTCGAGGCCGGCTCGCATGTTCTGGACCGTCTGATCCAGCGGCTTACCGGCCGACGCCTTTCGGACGTCGTCCGCAGTGATGTCCGTCTCCTGGTGGCGAGTCTCAGGTTCGCCGCATCCGCAGTTCAAGCACATGGTCTGCCTCCGTGACTTGGTTGGGGGTCGGCCAATAGGGTGAGCCCCGGCAGTCTGGCGCGCACCTTCGTCCGCAGGCGGGGCCCTTGCGAAGGCCTGTAGAAATGGGTCGATCATCCGCGCGTCCGGCCCCACGTGTGCAATCAGGCCCGAACGTGCGATCGGATCGACACGGGCCTTCAGGTGGAGCGAATACGCGAGGCGTCTGGCCGGCATTTCGCGCGCGGCCGTACCATCGCCGCGTGAGCAAGCCTCCTTCTCGACGCCCGGAGCGGGCAGCGATCCTGGTGCTCGCCATGAGTCTGGTACTGAGCGCCTGCGGCGGCCCGGTCGCGCCGAGCGTCGGTCGGACCCCCGGTCCGGGTCAGCCCGTGGTGGACGACTCGTCGGGGAATGGGCAGGTCGTGCCTCCAAGCCTGGCGAGCGCCCCTTCTCCGGACTCGACATCTCAGCCGCCGCCGCCGCCGGCCGCCGATCACGGAGTCTGGCCGCTGCCCCGTTGGTGCGGCGCCGGAGCATCGGGCCAACCGACGCACGACGACGTCCGCCTGCCGATCCTCTACTACCACCGGGCAGAGGACCCTCCAGCCGACTATTCGACCTGGTCAGCCGCTCGCCGTCATGCCTTCATCACCTACGACACGTTGCCTGGCGCGCTGGCCCTGCAGCTGGATTGGCTGACAACGCATGGCTACACGACGATCCTGCCGAGCGACCTGGCCGCGCATTGGCTGGACGGTTGCCGATTGCCCGGCCGCCCCGTCATGCTGACCTTCGACGACGGCAGCCTCGACTGGGTCACGACGGTCCTCCCGCTCCTGCGAGCCCACGGAATGGTGGCCGAGTTCTACCTGACGCTCGAGGCAGTCGCCCGCCACAATATCTCCTGGGCCGACGTTCGAACCTTGTCTGCCAACGGCATGGGCATCGGCGCTCACGATGTCCACCACGTCCAGTTGGCGATGCTCGGTCGTGACCGCCCGCCCGCGGACCCAAGGACGATGTGGTTGGAGGTCCACGGCGCGCGCCAGACGATCGGCGCCCGAATGCGGGACGAGCCCGACTCCATGGCCTACGTCGGGGGCGGCTTCGACGCGAGGCTGATCGCCCTCGTCGAACGTTCCGGCTATGCAACCGCACGATCGATCCTGCACGGCGTCGTCCAGCGCTGGACAGCCCGGTACGCCCTGAGGGTGGTCCGGATCGGCCCATACGACGATGTCACCAATCGCACGGTCTGGGCTCTCGACCCGGCTGTGCCCCTCTTCGCGGCCAAAGTCACCGGGCGCGCGCGATGAGCCACGCCGTCGCCCGGGCGGATACATCTGGCCCAGCCTCCCGACGCTCTGCTGGACGGGTTTCGCGGGCGTAACCAGGTCAACCGGGTGCGATCGTCATCGCTGCCCGCCGCTCCGCGCGTCGGCTACGTCCTCGAAGCGTGACCGGCGGCGACGCGGGCCGTTTCAGTGTGCCGTAGACGACATCGGCGGAGTCGCACTTGGGATCAGTTCGAGAGTACCCCGGGCCAATGGGCGGCGTTCCTCGCTGCCGGTCGCCACGACGGCCAATTCCGGCTCCGTGCCGTCGACGGCCTGATCGTCAGCCTCGGGTATCTGGCACGGGCCCACCATCCTGTGCCGGGCTATCACATGTCGCGGCTCTGGCAGGATGAGGCCATCGATCCGGTGGCATAATGGTCCTGCGAGGTGCCATCGCGCAGGCAAAGAGATCTTCACTTGCGATCGTCCCTTCGGATCTTCCACAATTGGGTTTCGCGGGCGTGACCGTTAGCCGTGTTGCATTTGAGGGTAGGTGCGATGCTGACTGACGAGGGCCGGACTCCGGCCGCGATTCTCGACGAGTGGCGATCGGCTGAGCGCGAGTTGGCCGACTGTGGCGGAGGCTCGGCAGACTACGACCGGCTGACGGCCAGGGTGCATGAGCTCGCCACGGAGTATCGCGAGGCGAGCCGCGGCGATGACTCCGGCGACCACCGACCTCGCTGACTTGCGCCCCGGCTGCGACCTCGAGGCCGGCGGCAACGGCCGCGAGATCGCGAGCCTGGATCCGGCCTCAATGGAGCACCAATCCCTGATCGACGAATGGACCAGGCTCCGGGTGGAGTATCAGCGGCTATTCGACCTGGCGCGGCAGCATCATCGCCCGGAGCCGCCACCGTGGCCCGAGCCGGAGTTCGAAGCGTCACGGCCCTGACCGTTCACATCGCACAGTAGACCGTAACGACGAGACAGAACACGACCCCACGACCGGGGCTGTGGGGTCGCTGGCCGGATGTCCGTTCAAAGACTGGCGGCCAGCGGGGATAGTCGCCAGTCACGAGGCAGCGGTCAACCGACAAATCCATGACACAACGCCGGGACGTTGACAACGGGCAAGGCCCGCAGCGCGCGCCCGAATCGCTCCGGGTTGAGATGGACGCAAAACGGTGAGTCGGGTAGGTGTCGTCACCCGGCCATCGGAAGATCAGCGGTCCTCGGCCACGTCCCCGAGGCTACTCCGAAAGCGCGGCGGACCTTCATCTCGACCCAGGCGTCCAAAGGCCACCGAGCAGCCCTGACGCGCGCCCTCGATTGGTTCAAACGCGGCTGCAAGGTCCGTCCACATTCGCCATGCGCCCGCGAAGCCGCGGGAGGTCAAGACTCCAACTCCAGGGCGCAACCTCGCCCCGGCATGAGCGGCAACCGTCAGCCTAGGAGTGCAGCTTTGGGAGAGTTCTTTCGTCATATGGCCCACCGGGTCACCCTGATTGTCGGCTCATGGCAGGTTTTCGTCCTCGCGATCGTCCTGATCCTGACGTGGGCCGCCTCCGGGCCGCTCTTCAATTTCAGCGACACCTGGCAACTGGTCATCAACACGTCGACGACCATCGTCACGTTCCTTCTCGGGATCCTGATCCTGCTCGAGGCCAACCGCTCGGCGAAGGAATCCAAGGTTGTGCATGACGAGCTCATCCGGGCCGTGCAAGGTGCCCGTAACCGCCTCATCAACATCGACGAGATGAGCGAGGCGGAAATTGATCAGCTCGAGGCCGAGCTGCGCGCCCGGGGAGGACAGGAGTTGTCTGCGCCCGAGGCGTAGCTTCGACACGCGCCGGCCCCAGAAGCGATCATTCGGGCAGCGTCGCGCGGCGGCGCCGGTCCCTGCTCCTGGTCTGGCCCGAATTTGACGCGACCTTGCAATGGATCGCGCGGGCGCACGACCGGCCGCGCTGCGGCGGGTCGCCTACGGTCGCCTGCATGGCACGAACCGCCGCCGCCGATCACGCCGCCAAACAACCGAAAGCCCAGGCGACGGACGCTGGTTGGCTGGCGATCGCCGTCGTGAGCCTTGCTGGCCTCGCGGTCCTGACCCTGGCTGTGGCAGGCAAGGTCGTCTTTCCGTTCGATCTGCCGCTGCTGACGATCGCTCACACCTGGGACGGCAACCCGGACCTGTGGAAGGCGATCTCCGAAACGGCCAATATCCCGCTGATCGTCATCGGGCTCGGTTTCGTCGTCTGGCTCTTCGTGACGAAACGGCGTCGTGAAGCCCTCGTCGTATTGGTGATGCTGGCAGCGGTGACCGGCGGAAGCGAGTTGATCAAGCAGCTGACCCTCCGGCCCCGGCCGGAAGCCGGCACGGCGTCGGGGATCCCCGGGGTCATCTACAGCTACCCGTCCGGGCACGTGCTCGAGGCGTTGACGATCCTCGGATTCGTCGCGCTCCGGCTGTGGCGGAGCGCCGTGGCGCTCGCGATCCGGCTCGGTGTCGCGATTCTTGTCGCCATCGAGGTCGTGCTGGTCGGGATCGCCCGACTGGCCCTCGGCGCGCACTATCCGACGGACGTCCTCGCCGGCGTCCTGGGTGCGATGGGCGCGCTCGGGTTGTATTCATGGCTGACGAGGCCGGGTGCGTGGGCCGACAAGCCCCCGCTGGCCATGCCACCGCACGGGCGTGATGATCCGCCGCGATGACGCCGCCGTGACGGACGCCCAACATGCGCTCCGCGACGCGTCCGTGAAGCCGGCCGGGTCCGCGATCGACGCGGGCGCGACCACGGAGGCCGGCCCGCTCGGCCGGGTCGATCCGCCGAGTCCCGCGTCAGCGGACACCGTCCCTCGCCCACCGCTCGGTCTCGCCACGATCACGATCGTCGCCGGGTTCGGCGGCTTGATCGCGATGCTCGTCGTCCTGGGTTCGATCGCCGCGGGCGTCCGCGCCCAGGAGGTCTTCGCCCTCGACACGTGGGCGACACCCTTC
>JANMQO010000200.1:0-3366 GCA_031370565.1 Chloroflexota bacterium | reverse complement strand
CCCTCGCCCGGGCCGACCGCAAGACCCGCCATCTCGCCGCGGCACGGTTCTTCGAGAGCCTCGGCTCCGATGAGCTCGCCGGCGCCCTGGCCGGCCACTACCTCGCGGCGCACGCGAACAGCCCGGCCGGTCCCGAGGCCGACGCCCTCGCCGGCCAGGCCCGGATCGCCCTGCGGGCGGCCGCCGAACGCCCGGCGGCGCTCGGCCCCCACGATCAGGCGCTCACGTACTTCGCGGGGGCCCTCCCGGTCACGGACGATCCTGGCGCGCGGGCGGAACTGCTCGAGCGGGCCGGCGAGGAGGCCTCGGCCGCCGGTCATCACGACGCCGCCGAGCGTCACCTGGCGGCGGCGGTCGCGGCCCAGCGCGATGTGGGCGATCGTCCGGGCATCAGCCGGGCGACCGCGGCGCTCGGACGGGCACTCATCTTCGCGTACCGCACGTCCGAGGCACTCGCGCTCGTGGAACCGGCGGCGGCCGAGTTCGCCGATCTCGCCACCGAGCCTGCGGTCATCGCGCTGGGCGGCCAGCTCGCCCGGGCCCATCTCCTTACCGAGGACCACCGCCGGGCGATCGAGGTGGCCGAGCGGGTCCTCGAGGCGGCTGAGCACGCCGATCTCGGGGCGATCGTGGCCGACACGCTGGTGACCAAGGGAACCGCGCTCGCATTCCTCGGCCGGGCGACTGAGGGCCGCGGTGCCCTGCGGGCTGGCCAGGAGCTGGCCGAGGCGCTCGGGCTCGGAGCGACGCTCGTCCGCGCGTATATCAATCGAACCTCGATCGAAGCCAGCCGCGACCCGCGGGCCGCGCTCGAGGTCGCCCGGGCCGGGCTCCCCATCGCCCGCCGGCTCGGCCAACGGACCACTGCCGCCGCCCTGCTCGCCAACGGTGCCGAAGATGCGCTCCGGACCGGCGACTGGCCGTGGGCGTTGGCCGAGCTCGAGGCGGCCCTCGCCGACGAGCTCGAGGCGTCGGACCGGATCGGCATGCTCGCGGCCTTGAGCAGTCTGCGCGCCCTGCGCGGTGAGCCGGTCGCCGCCCTCCTCGACGACATCGCCCCGCTCGTCGGCGCGAGCAGTGACCCGACGATGCTCTCCGCGCAGAGCATCGCGACCGGGTTTGCCGCCTTCGCGAGCGGCCGGCTGGCGGACGCTCGGACTGCCTGGCACGGCGTCGCCAGGATGAGCGCCGAGTATCTGCCGCTCACGTTGGCGCGGGCCGCCCGAGCGGCCCTCTGGTTGGGCGACGCTGCCGCCGCCCGCGACGACCTCGCCGCCCTCGACGAATCGGGTGTCCACGGCCCGGCGATCGAGGCCGATCGAACGACGATCCGGGCCGGGCTCGCGGCACTCGAGCGCCGCCCGGCCGACGCCCTCGCCCCCTACCGCGACGTCCTGCGGGCGTGGCGCGACCTCGGCCTCGCCTGGGACGAGGCGCTCGTCGGGATCGACATGGCGACGCTGCTCGACCCGGCCGAGCCTGAGGTCCGTGCCGCGGCCGAGTCGGCCCGCGAGATCCTGGTCCGCCTCGGGGCCGCCCCGTTCGTCGCGCGGCTCGACGCGGCCATGCTTCCCCGGTCGGCGGCTCATCCGGTCGGGCAGTCCACGTCAGGCGACCTGGCGCCAGTCTGACGGCCCGCGGCCCCCGGCCCCCCGGGCTCCGCGGCCGAGCATGCCGATGGACCGACGTCCCGGCAACGTTCGAGGCCGTCTATCTACTACCTGTCCACGACCTTTTGCCGTCGTTGACGCCCTGCGCGGCATCGGGCTACACTCAATCCCGACGGAATAAGTCGGAATTCACCCAGCCGTCAGCCGCCAGTCAGCCGAGGATCGAGCCCTGAGCACCCGGACCCAGTTTCATGGCAGCGGCGCCCTGTCCTTCTCCACGAAGGGCGAGTACGGCGTCCGGCTCATGGTGCAGCTCGGTCGGCACTACGGCACCGGGCCGGCCAGTCTGGCCGACATCGCCGCCGAAGAGGCGCTGCCCCGGCCATACCTCGAACAGCTCGTCATGGGCCTGCGTGATGCCGGCCTGGTCACCAGCACCCGCGGCGCCCGCGGTGGCTATGAGCTCGCCCGGCCCCCGGCGGAGATCCGGATGAGCGAGGTCATTCGCGCGCTCGAAGGCCCCATCGCCCCGATGATCTGCGCCACGGACGAGCTTGATACGGGGCACGGACCGGCCTGCGACCGGACCGCCTACTGCTCGGTGAACCTGCTCTGGGTCCGGATCCGCGACGCGATCAGCGGCACCCTCCAGGGCATGACCCTGGCCGATCTCGTGCCGCACCGGATCGCGCCAGGCGACATCGACCCGGTCTTTGCCGATCCGCAGCCCGTCGCCCCATCCTTCGTCGCGCCCGTCACCGCGCTCGTCAGCCAGTCTGCCAGCCCGTTCGCCGTCGCCCCCGAGCCCGTCGTCGTCTGACCGTCGGGCGCTCCAGATCAGCCGCACAGGAGCCCGTCCACCCGTGACCACTGACACCGATCTTGTCATCCGCGACCTCAAGGTTGCGCCGACCGCCGCCCCGGAGCGGGAGATCCTCAACGGGATCAACCTGACCGTCCGTCCCGGCGAGGTCCACGCGATCATGGGCCCCAACGGTTCGGGCAAGACCACCCTGGCCTACGCGCTCATGGGCCACCCGGCCTACAAGGTCACCGGCGGCTCGGTCACCTGGCAGGGCCGGGATGTGCTGGCGCTGTCGCCCGACAAGCGTGCCCGGCTGGGCATGTTCCTGGCCTTCCAGTACCCCACCGCGATCCCCGGTCTGTCGGTCGCGAGCTTCGTCCGCTCCGCCCTCAACGCCAAGCTCCAGGGGATCGACAAGGACCCCAACATCGACCCCACGGATGCCGTGCGGGGCGGGATCAGCATGGGCCAGTTCCGCAAGCTCATGCGCGAGAAGATGGACCTGCTCAAGATGGACATGGCCTTCGCCAGCCGCTACGTCAACGAGGGCTTCTCGGGCGGCGAGAAGAAGCGCCTGGAGATGCTCCAGATGGCGGTCCTCGAGCCGAAGATCGCAATCCTCGACGAGACCGACTCCGGCCTGGACATCGACGCCTTGCGGATCGTTGCGGAGGGCGTCAATGCGATGCTCAATCCGGACATGGGCGTGCTGCTCATCACCCACTACCAGCGGCTGCTCAACTACATCACCCCGGACGTGGTCCATGTCCTGGCGCTCGGTCGAATCGTCACCTCGGGTGGCAAGGACCTGGCTCTGCGGCTGGAGGACGAGGGTTACGGTCCGGTCCTGCGCGAGGCGGGTCTCGACGTGGGCGTCCCCGACGAGGCGCTCCTGCTGCCGGCCGAGCCAGAGCCGGTCCAGGCCGCTCGCTGACCGGCGGCCGACGATGA
>JANMQO010000248.1:0-5916 GCA_031370565.1 Chloroflexota bacterium | reverse complement strand
CGCTGAGCGTCGGATAGGGCTGCCAGTCGAGCGACCGGCCGGCCAGTCGAGCCGCCAGCACGAGGCCGGCCGCCGAGAGTGCCGTCGCGACGATGATCGTGTCGCGTGGACGCCATCGTCCAGGAGCGTAGCGGCTGCGGGCCTGGGTCCCGTAAGCGCGCGCCTCCATCGCCTCGGCCAGCGCGACGGCGTCCTCGATCGCGCTCAGTATCGTCGGCACGAGTACGTCCGCCCACGAGCGAGGACCCCGCGGCCGCCAGCCACGCATCTTCTCTGCGTCCCGGATGGCCATCGCGCTCCGTCCGATGCCCGGGGCGAGGTTGAGTGCCGACGCGACCACCAACGCACTGCGCTCCAGGCCGTGCGGCAGCGCGTCGAGCAGCTCGTGCGTCTCGAGCACGAGCGAGATGGGCGCCACCGCCAGGACCGCGCCGGCGATGCCCAGGGCGACAGTCAGCCCGTACGCGGCGGATTCGAGCGTGAGCGGTCCCCCGACCAACGGCCAGTCTGCCGGCAATGCCACGAGGACATGGGCGCCGGTGTGGCTCAGCAACACGTTGAACTCGACCGCCAGCGCACCGAACAGCGGAATCGCCAGGAGCAGCGGGCGGAGCGACCGTGCTGGTGGGGTGAGGACGAGCAGAACGTCGAGCGCGATGAGCACCACGATCCCGCGGTAGATCGGATTGTCGGTGGCGAGGTCCACTACGAGCGCAGCGGCCGACCAGGTCACGATGGCCCGCGCGTTCATCGCGCCCGTCGCCGTCTGTGGGCGTGGAAGCCCAGCGCAGTGAGCAGGATGACGACGACGGCGACGACCAGCCAGATTCCGGCGACGTCCGCGGCGGACGAGTCGACAGGTTCGGTCGCCGGCGCGGTCGAGGGCGGCGCAGGTGCGCCGGTGCCGCTCACCGGGTCGGCTGCCATGGTGGTCGGGTCGGGCGAACTCCGGCCGCCGGTGGGGGCCACAGCGAGTGAACCGGTTCCCGACGGAGCCGCGACCGCAGGCGAGTCCGACGGAACCGGAGCGCGGGTGGGCGCGCCGGTCGGGGCAGACGTCTCGGCTGGCGTTGTCACCGGGAGCAGGCTGGCGGTCGGCGCCGGGACCTGAGGGGCCGTCGGGCTGGGGCTTGGCGGGCACCGTCCGGCGGCGGTGGGCGGCACGGTCCCCGACGCCTGCGATTCGTACCGGAATCCCTCCGCGTCGCCGTCGCGGAAAACCTGGGCTGTGATGCCCAGGCTGGACAGAGTCCACGGACCGCCGTCGCGCGCCACGAACATCGTCCAGTACGGGCTGCTGGCCGTCCAGCAACTCGGCGGGTAGGTGGCTGGTTCCGCGTCAATCTGACAGACGGCAGCGCCCAGGCCACCGTACACGGTCGTGGCGTACTCGACGCCGCTCTGCTTGAGGATATCCGCGCCACTGATCGTATCGCCGCTGAACCAGACACAGCTGACGAGTTGACTGCCGGTGCCGTGCTCGATGACGAGGGCGACTCGATGGCCGCCCGCGGCGGCGAGGCAGGTGGGTATCGTCGCGCCGACCGGCGTGACGATACCGAGCACGGCCAGCAGGACCGCGCTCAAACCAAGAGCGGCCCGCCGACGAACCACCCTCAACGCGGCCGGCTGCGCCAACCGCCGAGGCTCAGCGTGAACGTTGCCAATGCCATGAGCACCACGACCAGGGGCCAGCTCGGCCCGTCTGGCGCGGGCGCGCCCGGAGCTACGGCCGTGGTCGGCGGTGGCGTGATTGTCTTGCCGGAGCCGACCGTGCCGACGGTGCCGACGGTCTTCCCCGCCACGAACGTAGCGCTGAACGGCAGCGCCTGGGCCAGCAACCCCTGCGGCACCTGGCTCGTCGTGAACGCGTCAGGTGCCTTGTTGCCGGGATACGTGAATCCGCCCGTTGCCGCATCCTGCAGTCCGAGCAGATTCGTCCGTGGCGTCGCCGCGCCCTTTGCCCAGGCAGCGCTCGACGGATCCTGCTGGAGGGCGGCGAGTGCCTCGATCACGAGGGCATCCGAGTCCGGGTCGCTGGCGGCACCGGCACCGGCCTGGTAGGGGAACCCGGCGTCGGGCTGTTGCTGGAGGTGCAGGTACGCGATGGCGTCGGTGAGCGGGGGCGTTGTCGGCGCACTGCCGCTGGCGACGAGGGCCATGATCGCGATCGCCGTCGAGTTCGTGTCGCCGCCGGCAGACGCGTCTTTCGTGCCGAGGTAGTTCCAGCTGCCGTCGCTATCCTGGGCCGCGCGAAGCGCGTCGGTCGCGGCGGACGGCACTGGGAAGGCAGGCACGGCCGACCCGACCAGGGCAAGGATGGCCAGTGACTGCGTGAAGGTCGCGCCACCGCCGTAGCGCCCCGTCGCCGGCGCGTAGGTGGCAGCGAGATCGGTCAGCAAGTCGTGACCAGCGAACGCCCGTGGGTCACGTCCGCTGGCGACGAGGGCCACGATGAGCTTGGAGGTCTTGCCAGCATCGGCCGTCGCCGCCGAGACGTTTGCAGCGAGGAAGTCGAGCGGTGTGTGGCCGGCCGACGAGCGCTGCGCCGACGGATCGTAGCCCGCGGCCGCCAGGCCGAGCACGAAGTCCTCGGTCTCACCAACCGAAACATCGAGCGAGCCATCGGCCGCCTGGTGGCTCACCAGGTAGCGCAGTGCGCGCGAGGCCGGGTCGCCTTGAGCCTGGGCGATGGGCGCGGCTACGAGCGCGCCGAGCAGACAGATCGCAAGCAGGATGGCGCTCGTCGCGCGACGCCGTGGGCCCACTGCCCGCCTTCGGCCGGTGGTGCGGGGACGTGTACCGATGGCAACAGCAAACCCCTCGCCGCGATTCGGCCGAGGGGTCGAAGACAGGTGCACGTGGATGCCTACCCTTTCTCTCGAAGGTTCGAGCAGGACCCATGGATCGGCGACCGGACTCGCGCGGCTGCTCCGTGGAGCACCGCGACCACCGTAGCGGGACTGTGCCGGGATCTCACCGGCTTCGCGACCCATCGGTCTGACGTATGCGATTGACCCCGGGAGCGTACCACGAGCGCGGCCCGGCTCGGTGCCTCACTGGCCGCAGGTAAGTCGCAGTGCAGCGTCGCCTGCGACACTGCCGACCTCGCCATCCTCCCGCCAGCTCCACCCGATCCCGCCGGAGGAGGCCTCGTCCATGGACAGGCACGCAACACAACACCGCAGCTGGAGACCTTCGCGACGATGGCGGCCCTGGATCTCGTCACTGCTGGCCAGTCTGGCGATGTTGGTCGGACTCGTCGGACCGGTCCGTCCGCCGATCGCGGCCGCCTACCAGGCGACGGCAGACTCGAACGTGACCGCCTTCAGCAGCGGCTGCATCGGCTGGGCGGATCCGCATCCGGCCCGCATGCTGACTCTCGCCCTCAATGGCATGACCGGCCTGGGCTACGGTGTGACCGGCTACAAGGGCACCGCGTTCACCAAGTCGCACACGCTCAGCCGGACCGCCAACGACTGGAGCTACTACGTCCATTCGCATGGCGACTACTACTACAACCCGGATGGCCGCTACTACTCCGGCTTCCGCGAGGACGCAGGCAAGTGCACGGGCGCGGCGATCGTCTACTCAAAGGAGATCGCGGCCCAGCGAGCCGGTCGATTGACCAACCTCGTGGTGATCTCCACGTGCCACAACGGCGAGCCGAACACCACCCTGCCGGCCGCCTTCGGGATCGTGATGTCCAAGTCGAGCACGCTCAGCAGCCAGAAGACCCGCTTCTATCTGGGCTACCTCGGCAACGCCTTCGACAACGACGAGGAGACCTTCGAGACAGCCTTCTGGGATGCACTCCTGCGCGGCAAGACCGTGGGACCGGCGTTCGAGCTGGCCAGGCTCGGCAGCTTCACCCATGCCGACTTCGGGGCCAACTGGTGGGGCAACTACTGGTGGACCGGCAAGGCGGGCACCGGCAGCCCGTGCACGAACTGCGTCTAGGAGGACCCACATGTCTCCCATCTCTCTGTTTCGCCCGGTCCGGCGACGTCGGACCACCCTGCTCTTCCTCGCCACAGCGGGTCTGCTCGTGACCGGCGTCGCCGGCAACGCCGCGGCCACGGACCCCTACGTCGGCGGGCAGGCTGCCACGCGAGTCAGCCAGCTCCCACCGGTGGCCGCCGCTCCGGCCCTCGAGCGGGCATCCCAGGCTGGCCGATCGCTTGGTCTGTCGACGGCCGCTCGTCGAACGGTCGAGCGCGTCGATGACCGGCGCGCCGCCGTCACCTACGATGAGGTGACCGACCTTGATGCGCGGGGCCGGCCGAGCGCCGTGCTTCGCTTCGGGATCGGTGGCCAGTTGGTGGCCGCGCTGCGTCTTGGCTGGGAACCCGGCCATGGTCGACCGCTGACCTCCGATGTCGAGGCGACGGCCGCGGCCCTCGGATTCGCGCGCGGCGTCGGGATCGACCCGGTCGACGCGGCTGTCGCTCGCGACGACGGAGCGAGCGGCTGGTCGGTGGCCTGGGAACGGGTCGTCGACGGGGTCCCGGTGCCGGGCGACGGTGTCCGTGTCCAGATCTGGCGGGACGGCTCGTTCCACAGCCTGAGCCGGGCCGAGCACGAGCTGGCGGATCGCCCAGCGACCCTGCTCGAGGCGAGCGTGGCCCAGGCCACGGTCACTCGGCTGCTCGATGGCTGGATCCCGGCCGAGCGCCGAGCCGACGTTCGGATCGACGGTGTCGCCCTCGCCTGGATGGCGTCGAACGACACATTCGAGCCCAACCGCCCGGACGCGCCCAGCGCCGTGCGCCACCTGGCCTGGGTTGTCCAGGTCCGCTCGGACGGTCCGTTCGCCGAGGTCCTCCGTGGCGTCGACGTCTCGATCGATGCCGCTGATGGCTCCCTGCTCGGAGGCGACGTCCTCCGATGATCGGTCGTCGGTTGTCGGGCTGGTCAGCACTGCGCAGCGTGGCTGCGGCATCCCTTGCCACGGTCATGGTTGGCGGCTGCCTGGCCAGCCCGACACCGACTCCACCGTTCACTCCCATCCCGTCGACGGCCGGGCAAGCGACGCCGAGGCCGTCCGTCGGCGGGACGACCCCCAGTCCATCGAGTTCGGCCTCACCGCTCGATCCCACCGCCGTTCGGGGTCTCCTCGTTCTGACAAGCACGGCGGAGACGAGCCACCTCGAGCTATTCGACCACGGCGGCGTCACGCGAGCCGTGCCTCTGCCGGACCCGGGTGTGCTGGGGATCTCCACGGACCTGGCGGGACACATCCTCGCCACGACCCTTGACGGGCGGGCGTTCCTGAGCGGCCAGGTCGCGCCAGATGGCGCCACGACGTGGCATCGGCTGCAGCTGACCGGCGTCCCACTCGGGCAACTGGTCGGACCGATCATGGCGGGCGCGTTGTCCCCCGACGGACGTCAGGTCGCCTTCATCGCCGCCGATGTCAGCGCCGGGCAACCCGTCGACCTCCTGGTCGCGGACACCTCGACGGGCGCCGGTCGCGTCGTCCGGATCGAGCGCGGGTTCGGACGTCCGGCACTGGCCTGGTCGGGCCGCACGCTCATCGTCCTGACCCGCGGGACCGACGACGAGGTCGGTTCGACCATCGTCGACTCGGCGACTGGTTCGGTGACGGAGGGACCCGGTCCCGGCCGGCCGGCTCCGTCTGCCGGCACGCCGGCCTGGCGTGACGAAATCGCGGCACTGGTCACCTCGGCGGATGGACGGACGGTGGCCGTCGTGTCGCGCCGGACCGGGCGCATCGAGGTGACCAAGGCCGGCGCCTGGCTCAGCTGGGACGGTGCCGGCGGTGTCGCCGTCCCGCTCGCGCCAGCAACGGCAGGCATCTCGCCAGAGATCGTGTGGACGCTCGCGCTCTCACCCGCCGGCGACCGCCTCGTTCTCGTCCGAACCGATGCGACCAGCCGGCCGATCGCGCTGACG
>JANMQO010000199.1:0-3824 GCA_031370565.1 Chloroflexota bacterium | reverse complement strand
GCCGGTGCCTACGGAAGGAACGCCGCATGACCAAACACTCCAAGAGCGAGCGCGAACGGCGGGTCGCCGAGAACGAGCGAGTCCGCCAGATCGAGGCCACGTGGGCGAGCAGCGTGCCGCCCGCGGTCGCCCAGGCGTTCGCCTCGTCGGTGCAGGCCGCTCGGGTGCGCGTGCCCCAGCCGAGGGTGGACATGGCGCCCGGTACGATGCCGCGCCCGCCTCGCCCAGGCCATGAGCCCCGCCCCCCGAAGGAACTGCGCGGCCGACCCCCCCGCGACTAGTCCTCGGACGGCCGACTCCTCGCGCGACTGGCGCTCGAACGTCGCAGATCAGGTGCGCTCGGAGCTCCCGCCGCCCCGTTCGCGCAGGAAGCGCTCGATCTCGGAGATCAGTTCCCCGCCTGACGGCAGGCGCGCCTCGTCGACCATCGACTCGAGCCGCTCCACGTACGCCCGGGTGGACTCGTCGGCCGCAGCCGCCGCATCGAGGCTGGCGCGCATGCGGCTCGCCTCGTCCTCGATCGGCCCGATCGGAATGGCCACCTCGAGGTGGCGCTCCAGGGCGCGCAGCAACGCCAGCGTCGCGGCCGGATACGGCCCGGAGACGTAGTGGGGGACCTGGGCGAAATAGCCGACCGCTGGCGTGCCGGCCCGTGACAGTCGCAGTTCGAGCACCGACAGGGCCGCGGCCGGCACGCGCAGCAGGCCGACCGGTCCGGGTTGGATGTCGCCCTTGAGCAGATCGGGGGCAGAAGCGGTGCCGAGGATCGGTACCGCGCGAGTGTGTGGCACCGCCGCCGGAATGGCACCGAGGCTGATCCATTCGGCGACCCCGAGCCGGTCCACCAGCTCGAGGATGGCATCGGCGAACTCCTGCCAGCGAAAGTCGGGTTCCGCGCCGGTCAGGACGAGCACGTCGCGCCCATCGATCCGGGTGTGGTGCAGGACAAGCTCGGGCCAGGTCAGCTTGGTCAGGCGGCCGTCGATGATGTCGAGGGTCGGTCGCCGGGCGCGGTAGTCGAACAGGACATCGGCGTTGAAGCTGGCCACGACCGTGCCGCCGTCGGATAGCCGGGAGGCTGCTCGCGTCGCCGCGGCACCGGCGTCGACCCAGCCGTCGAAGGCCGCCACCAGTCGGGGCGCCTCCATGGCCGGCGGATCGTCGAGACGGTAGAGGCTCACGGGCACAGCATAGGCGCGAGACCCGCCACTGTTCCGCCAGTGTGGACAGCCGCGCACAGGCAGGCCCCGATCTCCTACCGTTGGGGGCGCGTCCACCGGTTCCCCGACAGACGCCCGTCAACTGGCGGCGATGAGCAGAGAGGGCGCCCTTCATGATCCGCACCACGCCGTTCCACGAACGGGTCAGCGCGCTGAACGAAACCGGGCTGTGGAGCCACTGGGCGGGCTACCTCGTGGCCGAGAAGTACCAGCTGGCCGAGAAGTTCGAATACTTCGCCATCCGCAACAGCGCCGGCCTGTTCGACTCGTCGCCGCTGTACAAGTACCGGATCCACGGCCCGGATGCCGAACGTTTCCTGGCCGGTGTGCTTGCCCGCGACATCCGGACCTGCCCGCCGGGGCACGCCCAGTACACGCTCTGGTGTGACGATCGGGGCTTCATCGTCGAGGACGGGGTCGTCCTGCGCCACGGCCCGGACGACTTCCTGCTCACGTCCGCGGAACCGAACCTGGCCTACTTCCGGGATCTGGTCGGCCGTCTCCGGGTGGAGATCGAAGAGCTGAGCGACGAGATTGCCGTGCTGGCGGTCCAGGGGCCGTCCTCGCGCCAGATCGTGAGCAGCCTGGCACCGGCCGTCGCCGCCCTGCCCTACTTCGGCCACACGCAGGCGACCATCGGCGGCCGGCCGGTGACCGTTTCGCGGACCGGCTACACGGGCGACCTCGGCTATGAGCTGTGGGTCGATGCGGCGGGCGCGCTCGACGTGTGGGATGCCGTCACGGTGGCCTCCACCGGCCGTGGGGTCATCCCGTTCGGGATGCAGGCCCTGCTCATGGCCCGGATCGAAGCCGGTCTGCTCCTGCTCGATGTCGACTTCGGTTCCAGCCGGTTCGGCTGGACGGACGAAGACCGCTCCACCCCGCACGAGCTGGGCCTGGGCTGGATACTCAAGGGCCTGGCCGGGGACGATCGGGCGTTCATCGGCCGGCGGGCGATCGAGCGCGAGCTGGCCGACAAGACTTCGCGCTGGCGGCTGACCGGGCTGCTCATCGACTGGCAGGGCTACGACCGGATGTACCAGGCGGCCGGCCTCATCCCACCCAAGGACCACACGCCCGTGCAGGAGGAGATGTTCGTGTACGACGACGACGGTCACCAGGTGGGCTATGCGACCAGCTTCATGTACTCGCCCATCCTGCAGCGCCACATTGCCCTGGCCCGGGTTCGCCCGGATCTCGCCGTGCCCGGCACGACGGTCAAGATCGAGCTGGCGGTCAACCACCGCTACCAGTACGTCGGCGCCCAGGTCGCCCGGCTGCCGCTCTACAACCCCAGCCGAAAGACGGCCTCAGCATGACCACCAGGAAGCAGGCACCGACCGAGCGCACCTATGACGCGATCGTCATTGGCGGCGGCCACAACGGCCTGGTGAACGGCGCCTACCTGGCCAAGGCCGGCCTGAAGACGCTGATCATCGAGCGACGGCACCTGGTCGGCGGTGCCGCCATCACGGAGGAGCTCCATCCCGGGTTCTGGTTCACCACGTTCTCGTACGCGCTGAGCCTGCTCCGGCCGGACATCATCCACGAGCTCGAGCTCACCAAGCATGGCTTCCTGCCGCTGCTCATGCCGTCCACGTTCGCGCCGATGGAGAACGGCGACTACCTGCTGCTCGGCCAGGATCGCGGCCAGAACATCAAGGAGATCGCCCGCCACTCGAAGCACGACGCCGACGCGTACGACCAGTACGAGCACGACGTCTCGATGGTCTGCCAGGCCATGAAGCCGCTGCTGGACATGGTCCCGCCGGACCTGTTCAGTGACGACCCCCAGGAGCTGCTGGCACTGGCCGGCCTGGGCCAGCATTTCCGGTCGCTCGACCGGCGGGTGGTCCACAACGCCATCCGCCTGCTCACCGGCAGCGCCGCCGACTTCCTGGATGACTACTTCGAGTCGGACATCCTCAAGGGCTACCTGGCCTCGTCCAGCATCATCGGGACCAAGGTCGGGCCACGCTCGCAAGGCTCGGGACTCGTCCTGCTCTATCACCTGCTTGGCGAGCACGACGGCACCTTCGGGGCGTGGGCGTTTCACAAGGGCGGCAACGGTGGCTTCACCCAGGTGCTCGCCCGGGCGGCGCGTGCGTTCGGGGCGGAGATCGTCCTCAACGCGCCGGTCGCCAACGTCATCACCAGGCATGGGCAGGCCATCGGCGTGGCCCTGGAAGACGGCTCCGAGTACCACGCGCCGGTGGTCGTCAGCGCGCTCGACCCGCGGCGGACCTTCCTCGAGCTGGTCGAGCCGCGCGAGCTGCCGACGGACCTCGTTGAGAACATCACCCGGTTCCGCTTCCAGGGCACCTCGTCCAAGGTCAACTTCGCGCTGGACGGGCTGCCGCGCTACCCGGCCCTGGGGGACCGCGGGGACCAGTACCGCGGGTTCACCAACATCGGTCCGTCGATGGACTACCTGGAGCACGCCTTCGACGACGCCAAGTACGGCTGGTACAGCCAGCGGCCATACCTCGATTGCGCCATCCAGTCGACGATCGATCCGGACATGGCCCCTGCCGGCAAGCACGTCATGTCCTGTTTCGTGCAGTACACCCCCTACCACCTGCGCGAGAGCGACTGGGATACCGA
>JANMQO010000165.1:0-3433 GCA_031370565.1 Chloroflexota bacterium | reverse complement strand
GGTCGGGATTGACAGCGTCCGCTGGCGAGTGATCGTGCGAAACGTCGAGTCGCGAATCTTGACCGTGATCGTGCCGGCCCGCAGCCCGGCCGAGCGCAGCCGCGATGCGACCCCGTCGGCCATCGCCAGGAGCGTCCGCTCAATGACATCCGGATCGCTCGTGTCCACATCGAACGTGTGCTCGTGCCCGATCGACTTGGCCGCTGCGCCACCGCCAACCGGATCCGGGTCGATCCCCCGCGCCCGCGCCACGAGCGACGCCCCGTGCTTACCCAGCCTCCGGATGACGGCTCCCTCGGGCAGGCCCGCCAGGTCCCCGATCGTGGCCACCCCGAACGCTCGCAGCGCATCGGCCGTCTTCTGGCCGACGCCCCACAGCCGGGCGATCGCCAGCGGAGCGAGGAAGGCGGCTTCCTCGCCGGGCGGCACGACCACCAGCCCGTCCGGCTTGCGCAGGTCCGAGGCGACCTTGGCCACCAGCTTGTTCGTGGCCACCCCGACCGATGCAGTCAGCCCGACCTCCGCCCGGATGGTCGACCTGATCGTGGCCGCGATGGTCGGTCCGTCGCCGAACAACGCCCGCGACGCCGTCACATCGAGAAACGCCTCGTCGATCGAGATCGGTTCGACCAGCGGCGTGAACCGGCGCAGGATGGCCATGACCGCTCGGCTGGCGGCCTGGTAGCGCCGCCCGTCGACCGGCAGAAAGACCCCATTCGGACAGAGCGCGAGCGCCGTGCGCAGCGGCATCGCCGAGTGGACCCCGAACCGGCGCGCTTCGTAGGACGCGGCGCTGACCACGCCCCGGACCGTGGGATTCGCCCCACCCACGATCACCGGTCGGCCGCGCAGCTCTGGCCGGTCGCGTTGCTCGACCGCCGCGAAGAAGGCGTCGAGGTCCACATGCAGGATCGTCGGGGCGGTCACCCCGCTATCATCGCCCCACGCTCGCCTCAGGGCCACCCTTCGGAGAGCCGGCACCGCCACAGTGGGGACCATGACGGACGAGACCAGACGGCCGACGCCGAGGCCCGGACTCGAACCGGCTGCCGAGACGGAAGCAATCCGACCGAACCCAGGCGAGGGCAACGCCCGCCCGGGTCCGGGCACGGGCCTATGGGCACGCCTCGTGAGGCGCGGCCGACCCCAGACGCCGATCGCAATCGCCCTGCTGACGCTGCTGTCCCTGGTCGCCGCCCTCGTCGCCGCGCGCGTCGCCGGGCCGGGCGGGCCGTGGCTCTGGTACTACGACATGCCGCGCGTGTTCTACCCCGCCGCCGTCTGGGCCCATCAGGCGGCGATCGCCGGGCACCTGCCCCTCTGGAATGACCAGCTCGGCCTGGGTTTCCCGCTCTATGCCGAAGGTCAGATCGGCGCCTTCTACCTACCCAACCTGCTCTTGTTCCGACTCGATCCGCTGACGGCCCTCGACGTCACCCGGACACTCCACCTCACGTTCGCGGGGGTAGGCGCCGGGCTCATTGGACGCCGGATCAGTGGCAGCTGGTTGGGCGCAGCGGTGGCCTCGCTGGGGGCCGTGCTGAGCGGCGGGATCGTGGGCAAGCTCGAGTGGACCGATGTCGTGGTGGCCTATGCCTGGATCCCCTGGATCTTTCTGCCGCTGGTGCGCCGCCCGCGGCCCAGCCGACTCGGTCTCGTGCTGGCCGGGATTGCCTGGGGCATCCAGGGCCTGGCGGCCCATCCGAACACCTGGCTGCTGACGGGGATGGGCGCGGTCGTCCTCCTCATCGCGGTCGCGCCGCGGCGCCAGACCCTCCTCCGGATCGCGGGTTTCGGTGCCCTCGGCATGGCCGTATCGGCCGTCCAACTCATCCCGTCGCTCATGCTCTGGACGCTGTCTGCGCGCGTCGGTGGGCTACCCGTGTGGGACATTTTCTCGAACTCGGGCACGGTCCTCGATCCCCTCCTGCCGGGCTTCGCCAACGCCTTCGTCCGCAGCGCCGGTGGTCAGTGGGACCTGAACTCGCAGTGGTATCCCGGTGGGCTGTGGGGGCTTCACGAGGCCGGCATGTACGTCGGCCTGCCACTCCTCGCGCTGGCCGCCGCGGGCAGCGGCGCCCGCCGGGCGAGACCCTATCTGGCCGTCATCGCGGTGATGGTGGCGATCGCCATGCTGGGCATCTTCGAGCCCTCGTTCTGGCTCACGACGCCGATTCTCAACGGCCTGCGCCACCCGGCGCGGGCGTACACGCTGGTGGGTCTCATGCTGTCCCTCCTCGCGGCACTCGGCGTGGTACGGATCACGAAGGGTCCGGCCGCAGGCTCGCTTCGATGGCCAGCCCTGGTCGTTGGCGGATCGATCCTCGCCTATGGGGCCCTCCTCGGCCTCGCCGTCGCGTTGCCCGCCGCCTTCGAGGCATTCCTGCGCAGCGTGGTACGCCTGCCGGCCGCCGAGACGTCCGCGGTCCGTGACAAGGCCATCGCCGCCCTGTCCGCGCCGTATCCAGTCATCGCCGAAGTGGCCCTCGCCGCAACGGCACTGTGGCTCATCCATGCGGCCCGAGCGCAGACGGCGGACCGGCGATGGCTCCGGGCCGGCCTGGTCGTGGTGGCCGCCGTGCCGCTCCTCGCGTTCTCGCCGGGAGCCAACCCACAGCGGGCGTTTCACGACTTCTCGCAGGCCGACCGCCCGTACGTCCAGGCGGTCGAGGCCATGGCGCCCCGGCGCTTTCTTGCGCTACGCGACTCGTCCTGGTATGACGGCTTCCCGGATCAGCTGGCCAGCTTGCACGTCAACGAGCTCGGGATGTGGAGCTCGTTGAACCTGCGGGCCACCGACCAGCTGGTTGATTCGATCTGGCACGCCCGGGCGGATCCGACGCAGATCGACGTTGCCCTGGCCCGAGCGGCCGGCGTCGACGTCCTGGCGACCTTCGGCACGACCCGCTGCCCCGGGCGCGACCCCGTCCGGGTGGCCGCCAGTGATGCCACGCTCTGTCGGCTGGACGCGGCGCGCCCACCGTATTGGATCCCGGCCGGGGACGTCAGCGCGGCTCCCCGGCCGGCGGCCACCGATTCGCTCGCCCGGCGACTGCTCGACAAGCTCGGCGTGATCCCGACCGACCGGCTCGTCGATCCCAACCGCGCCCTGGCCGACGCCATTCCCGCGTCCGTGTCACAACGGGACGACGGCGCAGCCGATCTGACCGTGAGCGCCCCGGCCGATGGCTGGGTCTACCTGGATCGCGCCTGGTGGCCGGCCTGGCGAACCACAGTCGACGGCATCCCGGTGCGGGCCGATCGAGCCATGGCCGGGCAGCTCATTCCGGTAGCCGCGGGGACGCACGTCATCCACCAGGAGCTCGTACCCGGCGAAGCGATCGGCGGCTTCCTCATGGCCATGGTAGCCATCCTCTGGGCCCTCATCTGGCTGCGACTCGGACCGTCTCGGTCGGCTGCGGAAGGGCGTCCT
>JANMQO010000153.1:0-2463 GCA_031370565.1 Chloroflexota bacterium | reverse complement strand
TACCTGCACGCCCGCAACCAGAAGTCGTGGGCCGGGCGCCCGGCGGCGCTGCTCCTCGTCGTCGGCTTCGCGATGGTCCTGGTGACCTACTCGGGCAGCCTCTGGTTCACCGGCCTGCACGCCTACAGCGGGCTCAAGTAGTCGCCCGAGTGGTCCGGGCGCGAGGGCCCGGGCGACGGCTCGGGCGTGAACGGACCTCCGGGCCCAGCCGGCCGTCACACGACCGAACAAGCGCGCGTCCCCAGCACGGCCAGGAGTTCCACGTCAGGGGCCGAGTATCGGTGACCAACCCAGTCAACCGCGCACTCGCCAACAGGCTCGCCCGGTGGGCTGCGCGACCGGTCAGCCCGGCGATCCTCAGAGCCGCCCGCCGCCGGGCGACGGCCGTGCTCTTCGGCCCCGTGTACGAGCTCTACCGACGCCGCCTCCGGGCCGCAGTCCTGGCGCAGCCGCGGCCCGCCCACGTCGCGGTGATCATGGACGGCAACCGACGCTGGGCCGCCGCCGCTGGGTTCGCCGATCCGGCTGCCGGTCACCGCCGAGGCGCGGAGAAGGCGCTCGAGCTGATCGACTGGTGCGCCGAGCTCGGCATCCGGGAGGTCACCCTGTGGGCACTCTCGCTGGAGAACCTGGGCCGATCGGCCGGCGAGGTCGGGACCATCACAGAGGTCGCCGGGGACGCCATCGCCGCGATCGCCGAGGGACGCCGGAAGACCCGCCTGCCGATCCGACTGCGGGTCATCGGCCGCCGCGATCTGCTGCCCGAGGCCCTCGCCGCCGTGGTCGAACGGTCGGCCACACTCTCCCACCCGGATGGCGCCATGGACGTCACGATCGCGCTCGCCTACAGCGGTCGAGACGAGCTGCTCGAGGCGTTCCGATCGACCGTCCGGGCTGCCGTGGCCGCCGGGACGCCAGCCGCCGATCTGGCCGACCAACTGACGGCCGACTCGCTGGCCGCCCACCTGTACACCCGCGGCTCCTCCGATCCGGACCTCATCATCCGGACCTCCGGGGAGGTGCGGCTATCCGGGTTCCTCCCCTGGCAGAGTGTCTACGCCGAGTACCACTTCTGCGAGGCCTACTGGCCAGCCTTCCGCCAGATCGATTTCCTGCGGGCGATCCGCACGTACCAGCAGCGGGCGAGGCGGTTCGGGCGCTGACGGGTCGAGCTACCCACCGTGGAGCGCCCGGATCGTCCGGAACAGGTTCTGACCAAGTGCGCCCAGGTCGACCCTCTGCAACACGATGAACAGGACGACCACGGTGACCCCGATGGCCAGCGCGATGGCGAGGTGCGGGTGGACTCGGGCTGCCGCGGCACGCAGCCTGGCCGGCGGGCGCAGGCCCAGGCGCGCGAGCAGGGCGAGAACGACGGCAGCGATGGCCAGATGCATGGGAGAGCTCCTTCGATGGGCCGGACGATGTTGTCCGGACGAGATGCGCTGGAGGCCCGCGCCGGCCGGTCGTTCCGGGCTGACGCGGGGCCTGGATCGAGGGCAACATCAGGCGTAGGCGAGCGCCTCCCGGACTGTCAGGCGCGCCGCTCCGCGGGCCGGTGCCAGGCTGGCGATGGCCGAGCCGACCGCCGCGATGGCAAGCCAGACGAGCAGGCCCGTCGGCGCGACGACGAGCGGCAACGGCAGGTGGAACGAGATCGAGCCGACGACCGAGCCCATCGCCGCACTGAGCGGCAGCGACAGGACGATCGCGAGGACCCAGCTCAGCGCGCCAAGGGCCAGCCCCTCGATCACGACGATCCGCCGGACGGTCCCCGGCGTGGCGCCCAGGACCCGCATGATCCCGAACTCCCGAGTCCGCTCCAGGACGCTGATGCTCATCGCCGTCGACAGGCCGAGCGAGCCGACCAGGGCCATGAGGATCGCCATGAAGATGACGGTGCCCACGAGGATGAGCACGTGGCCGTCGAGGGCGGCTCGCAGCTCGGTGATCGGGAGCGACAGGCGCACCGGCACCCCCGCGCCGGCCAGCACGTGCTCGACAACGCGCATGACCGCCGCTCGACCGGCCACGCTGTGGTCGACGGTCGTGATCCGGACGAGCGCTGCCTGGTCCACCTGGCCCACGGCGCCCGCATAGCCACCCTCGCTGACGTACGCCACGGAGGGTGCGCCCACCTCCTGGACGATCCCGACCACCTGCCACGTCGCCACGCGGCCGTTGGTCTCGAGGGCGATTCGGTCGCCCAGTCGAGTAGCCAGCTGGTCCCGGGTGACCTGGTTGAGCACGATCGCATTCGTATCGTCCGGCAGCAGCCAGCGTCCCTCGAGCACGGGAAAGTCGACCATTGCCGTGTGCGCCGGCGGAGCCATGAGCGTGAAGCTGCCGTGCCCGCCATCCGGGTACGTCCGCACCACGTCCACGCCGCCCGGGCCGGCCGCGGTCGTGGGGGCCGACTCCCAGGCCTCCACGCCGGTCACCCCGGCCACGCCCCGGAGCGTG
>JANMQO010000151.1:0-9766 GCA_031370565.1 Chloroflexota bacterium | reverse complement strand
GTGGAGGCGGTCCCCAACACGGAAGATCACGACCGAGCCGCCTGGGGCGTCCGGCAACCGGCCGATCAAGCCATCGCCAGTCCGCTCCATGAGACGTACCGCGAGACGGACTACGTCGCCGGCCCCGTCGCCGCCCCCCAGCCGGGCCTCGAGCACGTGTTGGAGCTGGTTGACCAGTGCACCGCGGTTGGCCACCAGGTCTGCGCCGGCCGCAATCGCCCCGTGCCACAGCTCCTGGTCCGGAAAGCGGACTGACCCGGCGATGAGCGCCGTGGGCCAGCGCTGTCGCCAGCGGCCCACCCAGTCCACTGCATGGGGCAGCTCGAGCTCGACGACCACGGCCAGCGGCACGCTGTCCAATCGCTGGGCCGGGGCTCCGGCGCTGGGCGTCGCGGGAAGTTCGCCCGGCGCCGCCGCTGGTTCGCCGGGAGCCGGCGAGGGTTGGGGAGGTTTGGCCGCCTCGAGGCTCAGGCCCAGTCCGTCGGTCAGCGCCTGGATCCGGCCCAGGACGACTCGGTCGCGCATGGCCACCAGCACGAGGCCCGCCATGCCCGGCGCCGCCTAGCGGTTGTCTGGCTGGCTGCGCATCGACCGGCTCACCGGCCGACGCGTCACTCGATCGGCCGAGCCCGACACGATTCGAAGGGCAGGCCCGACCGAAGCCGTTGGCTCCACGATCTCGGGAATGTCGCACTCACGAATGCAGTCGAGGATCTTGCCGACCTTGGCTTCTGTGATCCGGTAGAAGACTCGCGGCCCGTCGCGCCGATCGCCGACCACCTGCTCAGCCCGCAGGATCCGCAACTGCTGGCTGACGACCGCCTGATTCACCCCGGTCGCCAGGACCAGCTCGGTCACGTTGCGCTCGCTGCCCTCGAGCAACTCGAGCAGGCGAAGTCGGAGTGGATGGCCCAGCACGCGAATGACTCGCGAGGCTCGATCGAGGACCGAGGCATCAATGGGCTCGGCGCGTGGGGCAGGCTGGCTCATGTCCGGCAGTCTACCCGACCGAGGTCCCTTCACCGTCCGTCCGGATGCGACTCGGGATCGGGCAGGCCCGCTCAGGCTGGCGTCCGGCGTCTTGCTGAGCCCGTCCACCGGCATTCCTCCAAACGGCGCATTGACACGGCTGCGATGGCGGGAGTATATAGGGACATCGTTATACGGCAATAGGTCTCCAGCGTCTCCCGAACCCCACGTCATTCGGAGTGTGCGGCGGTCCTGTGCGGGACCCCGCCATGGAGGGTCATGATGGCCGAAGCCCCAGCGGTGGACCGCAACCTGGACTGCAAGGGCATGCTCTGCCCGATGCCGATCGTCAAGCTGGCCAAGGCGGTCAAGGAGCTTGACTCTGGTCAGGTCATCCTGCTCGAGGCGACCGACCCGGGGGCCGTGCCGGACGTCGAAGCCTGGTCCAGGAACACCGGGCACCCGGTGGTCAGCCAGGATCACGTGGGCAACGTTATGCGCTTCTGGATCCAGAAGGCCTGAGTCGATCTCTGGCGTCAGCCACGAGGACGGTATGTCGAAACTCCTGTACGTCCACACCGGCGGCGTGAAGACGCCCGAGCGGAGCGCGACCCCGATCTATCTGGCCACCACGGCGGCGGCGATGGACGTCGAGGTCGGGATCTATTTCACGGTCAACGGCCCGACCCTGCTCAAGAAGGGGGTCGCGGAAGAGCTCATCGTGCCCAAGTTCGACGGCCAGGGCGCCCCACTCCGCCACTTCATCGATCAAGCCCTGGATATGGGCGTCAAGTTCTACGTCTGCCAGCCCAGCCTCGATCTACACGGGCTGACCCACGAAGATCTGATCGATGGCGTCAAGATGATCGGAGGCGCCGCGTTCAACGACATGGCGCTCGAGTCCGATCAGGTCATCTGCTTCTAGGCGGCGGCTGACGTGACCCTGCAGGCCCGCTACGAGGACGTTCCGCTCGAGACCAAGCAGCGCCTGTTCAACGAAGTCAAGGCGGATCCCCGCTACGAGACCTACCTGTACGGCTGCTACGAATGTGGCATCTGCGTGGCCGCCTGTCCGTCCGCCCGGTTTTACGACTTCTCACCGCGCAAGATCGCCCAGGCCGCCGCGCGTGAAGACCTGCCGATGTTCTTCGAGCAGCTCAACGACGATATCTGGAACTGCTCACAGTGTTTCTCGTGCACCCGCTGCCCGCGCGGCAACAACCCGGGCGGCCTGATCACGATCATGCGCGAGGTCTCAATCAACAACGGACTGACCTCGGCCAAGCAGGCCCTCGAGGGCTACGGCCGGGTGGTCTACAAGATCATGTCGACCGGTACCCAGGTCTCGCCGGACATGCTCCAGCCGAATGCGTTCCCGGACTGGGGGCCGCACGTCCAGGAGATCTCCGACAACCTGCTGCTGTGGCGCCGGGCCCTGCCGCCGGACACGATGCACACGACCACGACGGCCTGGGAGGTCGACGACAAGACCCTCACCGAGCTCTACCTCATCTGGCACATGACCGGCGTGCTGGACATGATCAAGGGCGTCGACAGCGGACTGCACATGATTCTCAACGACGTCATGGAAGAACTGCTCGAAGACGCCGGCTACTCGGCCGACTGAGGAGACCGCGATGCCGATTCCGTTGACCGTCCTGGAAGCCAGGCGCGATGCGCGCGAGGAGCGTGGCGTCGTCACGCCGCCGACCGAGGACATCCGAGAGCACGTATTCGAGCTCGAGGCCAAGGGCGAGTGGATCGTGCAGCGGGTGCCCGAGCCGTGGATCGGGGTGACCACCAAGTTCGGCCGGATCAAGAAGATCCCGGTGGCCAGGACCTGGCACCACAAGTCGTGCGGCCAGTGCGGCCACATCCCCGGCTATTCCACCTCGATCTTCTGGCTCATCCGCAAGCTGGGGCTGGACTACAGCGACCCCAAGGATCAGACCTCGTGCACGGCCTGGAACTACTACGCCTCAGCCACCTCCAACCAGGGTGCCCAGGCGGCGGTCGCCATGCGCAACTTCGGGGCCGCCTACGAGTCCGGCTACTTCCCGATGATCCATTGTGGGACGTCGTACGGCCACTACAAGGAGGTCCGCGAGGAACTCGTCCACTCGGCCCAGCTGCGCGACGAAGTGCGCCGGATCTGCGACAAGTTGGGCAAGCCGTTCGTCATGCCCGAGGAGATCGTCCACTACTCCGAGTGGGTCTACGCGATGCGCGACGAGTTCGCCAAGCGGAAGGTGCTGGATCTCTCGTCCATCGACGTCACCGTCCATCCGGCCTGCCACTACCACAAGCTGGTCGTTGAGGACGCGATCTACGACCCGGACGTCTACGGCGGGCAGCGCACCGCGGTGGTCTCGGCCGTTGTCACGGCGCTGGGTGCGAACGTCAAGGACTACAGCACCTGGTTCGATTGCTGCGGCTTCGGCTTCCGCCACATCCTTGTCCAGCGCGACTTCACCCGCTCGTTTGCGACGATGCGCAAGATCGAGGTGATGCGTGAGGAGGCCAATCCGGACGTCGTCCTGACCCACGACACGGGCTGCGTCACCACCCTGGACCAGAGCCAGTTCGCAGCCAGGGCGCACAAGCCCAATGTCGGCATCCCGGTCATGTCCGAGGCCCAGTTCGCGGCCCTGGCCATGGGCGCCCATCCGTACCGGGTGGCCCAGCTGCACTGGCACAGCACGGAGTACCGACCACTGCTCGAGAAGATGGGCATCGACTGGCGCGAACGTTGGCGCGAGTTCGAGGACGACCTGGAGCGGCTCAAGAAGGACGACAAGACGTTCCTGACCTGGGAGGATGCTGATGCCTGAGACAGTCCTCGTCATCGGCGGCGGGCCGGCCGGCCTGGAAGCTGCCCGCGCCGTCGCCGAGGTGGGGGCGCAGGCCATCCTGGTCGAACGTCGGGCGGTGCTGGGCGGCACGCCTGACGAGTCGAACTACGCGGCGCTCACCCCGCATCTTGGCTCGGCCCAGGACGCGCTCGACCTGCTCCGGGCCGGTGTCCAGGATCCGAACGTCGATATCCACCTCGAGACGACCGTGACCGGCTGCACCGGCTCGCTGGGCGATTTCAGGGTCACCCTGAGCGGTCCCGGCGGCGAATCGACCGTCAAGGCCGGCTCGATCGTGGTGGCCACCGGCTTCCAGCATTTCGATCCGGGCCGCGAGACCCAGATGTACGGCTACTACGAGTATCCCGACGTCATCACTCTGCCGGATGCCGAGAAGATGCTCAAGGATCACCACTTCGTGCGGCCGTCGACCGGCGAGGCGCCGCGCAACGTGGCCTTCATCCAGTGCGTCGGGTCGCGTGATCGGCGCCTGGGCAACGAGTACTGCTCGAAGGTCTGCTGCGGGGTCGCCTCCAAGGAGGCGATCGAGATCCGCCAGATGCTGCCCGACTGCAAGGTCTACATCTTCTACATCGACATGCGCATGTACGGCTACTGGGAGAGCCAGATCTACTGGCCGGCCCAGGAGCAGTACAACGTCAACTACATCCGGGGCATCGTGACCGAGATCGTGGGCAAGGACGGCCGCCTGCTCATGAAGGGCGAGGACACGACGATGGGCCGCCCGGTCGAAGTGCTCATGGACATGATCGTCCTGTCGGTCGGCATGGAGCCCAGCAAGGGCACCCGGGATGTCGCCGGGATCCTGGGGGTCGAGCAGAACAAGTACGGCTTCATCCATACCCCCGGCGAACCGATGGATCCTGTCGGTACGAGCGTGCCGGGCATCTTCGTGGCCGGCGCCGCCGCCGGGCCCAAGGACCTGGAGGACACCATGTCGATGGCCGGGGCCGCCGCCATGCGTGCCATCCGGGCCATCCGCGGGCTTGCCCGCGCCGAGGTCAGCGCGAGCCGATGACCTGGGGACCGTCGGCACTGGGCGGCGGCACGTTTGCCGCTGAGCGCGGCGAGGTTGACGCACCAAGCGCCGTCGAGTTCATGCGTGAGGCGCTGGTCAAGATCAACGAGGAGGACATCGGTGTCGTCGCCGAGCTGCTCGCACGACGACGCACGCTGCTCGCGCCCGTGTTGGCCGCCGACGCTCTTGCCACAGGTACGGCGGACGCGGTTCGGCCGATCCTGGCGCGGACCTTTGCCACCCGGCGACGGTCGGACGCCCTGCTGGTCAGCGTCGGAGCGCCCGTCCTGGCGGACGCGATCGGCCAGCTGCTCCACGGCCCGGGCCGGATCGAGACTCGCTTTCGGGCCTTCGACGAGGCCTTGCCGGGCGTCGAGGCGCCCGTCCGGCGGGACTTCGCGGGCGAGTGTCTGCACGCGCTCGATCCCGAGCGCTATTGGCTGTGGAGTCGCTGGATGTGGGATCCGGACACGATGACCGGGTCGCTCCCGCTGGTCATGGTCGATGGCTTCGATTTCGCCGGCCCGGACGCGGGTGCCGTCTACCTGCGGGTGGGCGCGGCCACGGCCGCCGTCATCGCCACGGCCGATGAGCTTGGTTTCAAGCGGATGCGGGCCAGTCCGTTCGTCGTCGACGTCTACTTGGCCGCGATCTATGGCGTCTACCTGTACACCGTGACCCGGTTGCGCATGACCCAGGAGTTCAATCGAGTGATTCCCCAATTGCCGGCCCTGGTCAGGCGTCTGCTCGGCGTCTACCACCTGGAGGGATGAGCGGCCATGCGTGACCTGCCGGTGATCAAGGTGGACGGTGTGCTGGAGCTGGAGCATGCCGTCGTCGACGGCGTCGATATCTCGGGCCACTGGAATCGGATGTTCAACCAGCGGGCGATCAACGCCTACCCAACGGAGGCGATGGACTGGGTCACCGGCCTGGCCGGCGGCGAGTCGATGCGCGATTGCTACCAGTGCGGCAAGTGCGTGCCCGTCTGCCCGGTCAACCACGTGGGCGACTATGGCCCGCGCAAGCTCAACGTCAAGGTCCTGCGCGGCAACAACCTGCTGGACGACCCGGATCTGTGGCTGTGCACGACCTGCGGCAACTGCTACCGCGTCTGTCCCAAGGAGGTCAACCCGCTCCGGATCATGCCCGCCATTCGCGAGCAGGCGGTGCTCGAGGGCAAGGTCCCGGACGAGCTGGCCGACGTCTTCCAGAAGCTCCAGCGGACGGGCAATCCGCAGGGTGAGTCGCCCCGCAAGCGGGCCGACTGGATCGCCGAGGCGGGCGTGCCCGTCCCGCTCATTTCGGAGCTCGGCCGGCCGGTCGACGTGCTCTGGTACGTCTCCGACTACACTTCGTACCACCCCCGCGGCAAGGACGCCGCCCGGGCCATGGCTCGAGTGCTCACCGCGCTCGGGGTCGACTTCGCCATCCTCGGCAACGAGGAGCGCAGCGACGGCGACTCGGCCCGCCTGGCCGGGGAGTCGGGCCTGTTCGAGATGCTGGCCGAGCAGAACATCAAGCTGTTCAACAAGTACCAGTTCCGCCAGTTGGTGGTCATGGACCCGCATGCCTTCAACGCCTTCAAGAACGAGTACCCCCGGCTGGGCTGGCAAGGCGAGGTCCTGCACTACACCCAGTTCCTCGCGCCGCTGGTGGATCGGCTGCAGTTCCAGTCCCAGGTGGACCTCGACGTGACCTACCACGACCCGTGCTACCTGGGCCGCAACAACGGCGAGTTCGACGCGCCGCGCCGACTGCTCGAGGCGATCCCGGGGATCCGACTGGCGGAGATGCCCCACAACAAGCAGAACGGCTATTGCTGCGGCGGCGGTGGTGGGGGCATGTGGCTGGACGGTTTCGTCGCCGACCACGTCTCCGAACGGCTGTCCGAGCGGCGCGTCCGGGAAGCCGTCGCCACGGTTGGCACGGACGGAACGGGCGTCCTGTCCGTCGCTTGCCCGTACGAGCCGTCACGCTTCGAGGATGCCGTGAAGTCGACCGGCAACGACGGCCGTCTCGTCGTCCGCGACATCATCGAGCTGCTCGACCAGGCGCTCCAGCCTGCCTCGGCCTGAGCCCAGCCATGTCTCGCCGAACCATGGTGCCCAACTACCGCATACCCAAGGAGGCCTGATGGATCTGGTCGTGCTGCTCAAGCTGGTGCCCGATCTCGCCGAGGAGCTGGAGATCGCCGCGGACGGCCGGGATCTGGCCCGTGACTGGCTCAGCTACCTGACCAGCGAGTGGGATGAATATGCGCTCGAGGAGGCGCTCCAGCTCAAGGCGACGAGCGGGGCGACGGTGACCTGCCTGGCGCTCGATACGGGCTCGGTCGAGGAGCTCCTGGCAACCTGCCTGGCGCGCGGCGCGGACCGGGTGGTCAAGGTGGGCTCGTTCGAGCGGGCGCCGGACTCGCACACGGCGGCCCGGGCGTTCGCCGCGGCGCTCAAGGAGATTCCGGCGGACCTCATCCTGACCGGCGTCCAGGCGATCGACGATCTCGATGGCCAGGTCGCGCCGCTTCTGGCGGCCGCTCTCGGGCTGCCCCACGTCAGCGTGGTCACCCACATCGGGCTGGCCGGTGACGGTCGGACGGCCACCGTCAACCAGGAATACGCCGGCGGGCTGGTGGCCGAATTCGAGGTGGACCTGCCGGCCGTGCTGGGCGTCCAGACCTCGCGTGAGGCACCCCGCTATGCGCCGGTCAGCCGGGTCAGGCAACTGATGAAGACGGCCGACTACGGCGCGGTCGCGGTGACCGCCGAGGGCGGTTCCGGACTGCTCGTCGAGGCCATGTCGATCCCCGAGGTGACCGGCGGTGCCGAGATGATCAGCGGGACGGTCGAGCAGATTGCCGAACGAGTGGCTACGCTCATTCGCGAGCGCGGCATTGGCCTGGGAGGCTCCCGATGAGCAACGACGTCTTCGTCCTGGTGGAGCATCGCGATGGTGCGGTCGCCGACGCCACGTTCGAGCTGCTTGGCCGCGCCCGGCAGCTGGCCGTGGCCGCTGGCGGAGAGGCCGTGGCGCTCCTGCTGGGCTCCGGCGTTGAGGCACTGAGCAGCAAGCTCGGCGCCGCGCAGCGGGTCCTCCTGGCCGAGGACGCCGGGCTGGCCGAGTTCACCCCCAGCGCCTACCAGTCGGTCCTCGTCCCGATCGTCCAGGAGCGCGCGCCATTGCTCGTCCTGGCCACCAACACCGGCGTCGGCATGGACGTGGCCGCCGGCCTGTCGATGGCCTGCGGGCTGGCCCTGGCAGCCTACGCCACAGACGTTGCGCTCGACGACGGCGGGCCCGTGATCACGACCCAGCTGTACGCCGGCAAGGTCAACGTCCGGGTCAGGTTCCGCGATGGTCGAGGGATCGCCACCGTCGTGGCCGGGGCGTTTCCGGCCGAGGCCGGCCAGTTGGCCGGCAGTCCGATCGTGGAACGCGTCACGGTCAGTGCGCTGGACGGGCGGATCCGCTTCCGGCGGCTCCTCCGACCCGAAGCCGGCGATGTCGACATCACCCGGGAATCCGTCCTCGTGTCGGTCGGCCGGGGCATCGGTGAGGCAGACAACATCGCGCTCGTCGAGGCACTCGCGGCGGCACTCGGCGGCGCGGTCTCGTCGTCCCGGCCGATCGCCGACGCGGGCTGGCTGCCCAGGACACGTCAGGTCGGCAAGTCCGGGCTGCGGGTCAAGCCCAGGCTGTACCTTGCCCTGGGCATCAGCGGCGCGCCCGAGCACCTCGAGGGGATGCGCGGCGCGGATCTCATCATCGCCATCAACACGGACGCCCGGGCGCCGATCTTCGGGGTGGCTCACTACGGTGCGGTCGCGGACCTGCTCGACGTGGTGCCGGCCCTGACCAAGCGCATGACCGGCTGAATACGGCAGCCGGCGGCATGTTCGACCGTTCCGTCACCCGCCAGGTCTTCGAGGGTCTGGGGCCGCAGGGCGAGCTGTTGTTCTATGTGCTCGCGGCGCTGGCCACGGCCATCTTCACGGTCGGGATCCTGCTCCGGATGCGCAAGTACCTGCGCGGGCGCCGCGAAGATCGTTTCGGGTCGTTCCCGTCGTTCATCGGCAGAGCGGTCCGGGGCGTCCGTGCGACGGCCACCAACGAGACGGTGCGCAAGCGGGACACCTATGCCGGCGTCTTTCACGCCACGATCATGTGGGGCTTCATCGTCCTGTTCATCGGGACGGTCATCCTGACGATCGACACGGACATCATCGGCGTCATCGCGCCCCAGTACCACTTCTTCTGGGGGCCGTTCTACATCGTCTACTCGTTCATCCTCGACATCCTCGGCCTGGGCATGCTGATCGGACTGGCGGCGATGGCGCTTCGTCGGGGCCTGTTCCACAAACGCGAGCTCGACTACGGGCGAGTGGACATCGCCCCGGCAACCACCGATCGGCGACCGTACGCGATCGGCGACTGGATCTTCCTGGGTTGGTTGGGCCTGCTCGGGCTGACCGGCTTTGTGGTTGAGGCGGTCCGCATCGTGGCCCACCAGTTCCCCTGGTTCGAGGTCTTCTCCCCAGTTGGATACGCGGCCGGGCGGCTGTTCTCCGGGCTGGGCCTCCAGCCCGCCGCGGCCAGTGAACTGCACGTGGGCCTGTGGTGGTTCCATGCCATCGCCGCGCTGGGCTTCGTGGCCTACATCCCGTACGCCAAGGCGATCCACATGCTGGCCGACGGGGCCAACCTCGCCCTCCGCTCGCCGCTGGCCGGTCGTCGCCTGCCGGTCCTGGATCCGGCCCCGCGGCCAGCCCTGACCGGGCTTGCCCCGGCTCTCGCCGGAGACGGTCACCTCGGCATCCGTGACCTGGCCGACTTCAGCTGGAAGCAGCTTCTCGATTTCGACGCCTGCACGAAGTGCGGTCGCTGTCACACGGCCTGTCCGGCTGTC
>JANMQO010000121.1:0-2403 GCA_031370565.1 Chloroflexota bacterium | reverse complement strand
TCCAGGCCCACCAGGATCTCGCCGAGCAGTCGCTCATAGCGTGCCGGCTCACCGCGGGCCTTGAGGATCTCGACCGTCGTCTCGGTCACCGTGCGGGCCACGTCCGCTGCCGAGGCACGCACCTGGTCGAAGCGCTCGGGCTGCGC
This sequence comes from Chloroflexota bacterium, assembly GCA_031370565.1. GTDB lineage: Bacteria > Chloroflexota > Limnocylindria > Limnocylindrales > CSP1-4 > Chersky-267. Next base: position 2,257 of record JANMQO010000121.1, on the reverse strand, counting down.
GAAGAGCCGCCGAGTATGGACCAGCTCCGGGTCCCCCGCCCCACCGGCAACCGACGGCAAGGCGACGTTTGCGCGGGTGCGCGGAGCGGCCGGCAGGGGCGCCCCGGGGGGCACGAACTCAACGGTCCCGCCAGTCTCCTCGCCGGGCTCCGTGAGGTGCGCTGCAACCAGCCGATAGCCCGCTCCGACGCCACCAAGGGCAGCCGCGACGAGCCCCTCTGGGCCACTCGGCTCGAGCACCAGGACGGCCCGCCCGTCGCGCGCAAGGAGCGGGGCGGCGGCGGCCAGGGCGCGTCTGATCGCGGTCGACTGCCAACCCCAGGGTGCCCGCCCCGAGCCTCCGAAGAGCGCCTCCAGGGGCAGCAGCGAGGCGGCTTCCCGGCCCAGTACCCAACCCGTCGCGAAGTACGCATGGGACAGTCGCTCGACGTTCGGGCGCTGTGGTGGCTGGCTCAGGAGCAGCCGTACCCGCGGCCGTACCGGCAGGCGATGCAGCGCGCCGGCTTCCTCCTCCAGCGCCTGGAACGCGGACGCCGTGCCGATCTTGACGACAACGTTGGCCATCCCCTCAGCCAGGCTCTGCAGATCCTCGCCGAACCGCGCCGTCATCGGCCCCAGCGGCGCGCCTTCGAGACGTTGGACGAAGCCGCGCACCAGCCGGAAGCCGTCCTCGAACGCGAGCCACGGGTTGCGTTCGCGCCACTGGCCACCCGGCGGCAGGCGGATCCGCCCAGCGCTGATGCGCAGGTTCGCGATGCGACCGGGGTAGCCGTTGAGTCGCGAGGCGGGCAGGAGGGCGTGGAGCAGCGCCAGGCGCATGGCGGCCTCGACCTGGGCCGAGCGCAGGTCACCTTCGATCCGCTCCAGGATCGCGTGCAGACCGACCAACTGGCGGGGCGAGTGGAGGTCGAGCAACTGGTCGACCAGGGCGTCGTCGCCGTCGATGGTTGCGAAGCGCTGATGGGTGGCCTGCCAAGCCGGGCCGCGCGGGTCAGTCGCCAGCGTACGGGCACGATCGGCCTCGTCGATGGAGCCGTGGCGCTGCTCCCCGCCGCCAACCTGGTCGCGACAGGACGTGCACCGATAGTGCTTGTGAACGGGCTGCGGCTGGCCATCGGGGACCGCCTCCCAGATGACCTCGTCGAGGACCACTCCGCGTCCGCACGTGCCGCAGCTGCTGGCAAACTTCTCGCCAAGCCAGACCTTCAGGGCGGACTGCTCTCGGGGCGCCGCTGCGATGGCCTGAAACGCGGCATCCAGGTGACGTACATCCGGCGGCCGCAGCACGACCTCCGCGAGGAGCCGCGACAGAGGGCTCGTCTCCAGCGTGGCGGCCCGACGCTGATGATCCACCGCGGCGCGGGCGATCCAGCCGCCCCGGCCATAGACGTCGACGACGATGTCGCCCGGGCTCGAGTGGGCCTCGATCCGGGCAGCCACGATGGCCGGCGGTGGCGGCGGCGCAAGCCGGGCGAACGCGGGCAGGGAGAAGCCAGGCTCCCCCCGGAACGAGATGCCGCGGCCCGCCATGGTCGGCATCGTGCCACAGTCGGCGGTCATCCGGCGTCGCAGCGCCTCCTGCACGGCACGCACCACGCCACGGAGCGCCGCGGAGCGCTGCGCCGAGATCGCAATCCGGCTAGCCCTCGCACCATGCACGACCCCGTGATGGAACTCACCTCCGGTCCCGGGACGCCCGTCGCTCCGGTCATCCACGCTGTCCGCACGAGTCTCGGCGCGGCAGTCGCTGACCTCAGCGCGGTCCGCGACGACGCCCTGCGCAGCCCCTGGCGTTGGCGCCCCGGTGATCCGGGCGGGACGACATTGCGCTACGGCTTCTACCGAGCCCGCGAACGACTCGAGGAGGTGGCAGCAGCGATCGTCCGGGGTCGGGCCGGCCTTGAGGTCGGTGCGGGTGGCTCGGGCGGCGCGGGCGGTTCGTTGGGTCCCGCAGTTCCGATCCTGGCCGTCGCGTCAGCTGCGCGCTGGGAGCTCCGCGGCGCGCTGGCCGGCTCGCCGGACGCCGTGCTCGGTCCGTCGCCGGGCCGCGCGCTCCCGTTTGCGTGTGACGTAAACCGGCGCCGGCCTGGCGGTCGAGGCCTGGCAGCCGAGACCAGGCTGAGTCGTCGTGCTTGGGGCCTACGGCTCGTCGAGCTCGTCGGGCTCCTCGACGAACGCCTCGTCCGTCGTGACGTCGACCGGCAGGACGCGGTCGAGATCCTCGATCTCATCGTCCTCGTCGTCGTCCTCGAGATCC
>JANMQO010000079.1:0-9295 GCA_031370565.1 Chloroflexota bacterium | reverse complement strand
TACTGGTGCTGGCCGCCGTCGGTGGCTGGGCGGCGCTTGTCGTCACACCGGACGACTCGGGGCTCACTCGGGCTTTCACCCAATCGTGCACCACGCAGTCGTGGGACGCGCAGGGCTATCACGAGGAGGCGGAGGTCCATGTCTCCACCCCATTCCCCGGCGGCTACTACACGGCTGGTATGGCGGTGGGCATCCTGGCCGTGCTTGCGCTGACCTGGGCCGGTGTTGTCGCCACGACTCGCCGTCCGCGCAACGGCGCCGATGCGGAGCTCGTCCGCGTCGACGACGCCCTGCGCCGTCAAACCGTCGAAGGGATCGTCGCTGCTTTCGGGCTGGCGGTCGCGACGACCCTCGCTGGCCTGTCCTACCTAGCAGCGGTCACCGTCGGCATGAAGGCGTGCACGGCTGCTTACGGGCTGGGCCCGTGGGCACTGGCTGCCGCCGCAGCCGTGGCGCTGGCGCTCGCCCTGCGGTTCGCCGTCATCGTCCTGGTCCCGGGCGACGGGTCGAGGCAGCAGTCGTGACCGTCGCGCTTCGACTCGAGCCGGAGGATCCGACTCCCCCCTACGAGCAGCTCCGACGCCAACTGGTAGCAGCGATCGAGTCCGGCGTCCTTGCTCCCCAGACCCGGCTGCCGACCGTCCGCCAACTGGCCGGCGACCTCGGCGTGGCAGTTGGGACCGTGATGCGGGCCTATGCAGCACTCGAGGAGAACGGGCTTGTCGTCACCCGCCGAGGCGGCGGCACCGCGGTGAGCGCCGCGCCACCCACGCTGTCGGATGTGGAGCGACAACGGCGACTGGCCGATCTGGCGTCATCGCTCGTCGTCCAGGCACGCCGCCTCGGGAGTACCGACGATGAAATCAGGCGAGCGCTCGACCGCGAGCTGGGCTGACGACGCGCGAACCACCTTGCGAGGTCGGCATGGTCGCCCACACAATCCGTCCCTCGTGAGTGGGCCAGAGACCGGCTCCAGACTTGGGACCTCGAGCCAACCCACGGCCCGTCCGGTGTAGATCATCTGCTCGGTCGTCAGGCCCGATCGCGCACGCAGATCGGCGAGGTGGCGCTTCGCGGTGCTCGGCTGAATGCCCACCAGCGCGGCGGCATCCTGGACGGATCCGCCAGCACTGACGTAGGCGGCGAGCACGTCCATCTGGCGCCGCGTCGCCTGCGGCGACAGGGCGCCGCGCAGGTACCCCTCTCTCATGCCAGTCGCCTGCTTGCCGCGGCGATCCACTCATCGCGGCCCTCAATCGGCATCCGGTAGGCTGTTAGCTCGCGTCCGACTCCTGTCGGGCGCGCCATGACAGCATCTGGCAGCGCGAGCTGCGCTCGCATTCGGCCGTTCGCCAGCTGACGTCACGCGATCCGTTCCTCGTGGCAGATGTTCGGGCGCGCAGGTTCCAGATCCGCGATCTGGGGTTGCAGACTCGGAACGACCAGTTGCCCGGACGAGTCCATGCGCGGATTCATCGCCACGAAGATCGCGATCGAGCCGACGGTCGCGATCTCCACGTGTTCGAACGATGCCCCGAGGATCTCGCCGAGCCCCTCCTCGCTGTCGGTGAGGTTGTCGGAGCCACCCTGCCGGTTGAAGGCAGCGAGCATCCTCCGTGCCGCCCACCTGTGTCGTCCGGAGGTCCCCAGGACCGATGCACCGAAGAGCACGCCATCCGGTGCGAGGACGGCGGCCACGTTGGCGACGGCTCCAGCCTTGCGCGCGAGCGGGCCCGGCAGGCAGTGGATGACCAGGTGCAGCGCGGCGGAGTCGAACGGTCCGTCGACGGGAAGCGGCTTGAGCACATCGGCCTCGACGGAGGTGACGTCCAGCTGCCCGAGGCGCCGGGAGACATGACGGAGGACGTTCGGGTTCGGTTCGAGGATCGTCACAGGACTGCCATCGGGGAGGCCGGATCGCTGGAGGAAGTAGCCGGTGCCGGGGCCCACATCCAGGTGCCGGTCGCGGATGTGCTGCCATGCTCTCGAACTCAGCATGATCTGAGCGGTGCTCGGCGCCTCACGCGGTGATGACGACCTTCCCTCGGGCGCGGCCGGCGTCAAGATGCCGGAGAGCTTCGGGAACCTCGGCCAGCGCATACGTGCGGTCGATGACCGGCTTGATCTTGCCGGCTTCGATGAGTTCCTTCAGGAGGACCACATCTTCCTTCTTGAAGGGCTTCCACCACAGCATGAGACCCATCTTCCTGCTCCCGGCCAGCGAGATCAGCGGCCCCAGCAGGAGGGCTCCGAAGATGCGTCTCGTGGAGCCTCCGACCATGACATAGACGCCCCCGGGCTTCAACGCACGCCGGCACTCGAGGATCGAACGGTTGCCCGCGACATCGACGATCCAGTCGTACCGCTGCCCGCCCCGGGTGTAGTCCTCCCGCGTGTAGTCGATGACCTGGTCGGCGCCAAGCCCGCGCACCATGTCCATCTTGCTGGTGCTGCAGACGCCGGTCACGTGTGCTCCGAAGGCCTTCGCGATCTGCATGGCGAATGGACCGACGTTACCCGAGGCGCCGTTGACCAGCACCCTGCCTCCCTGCCCGACCCGTCCTCCTCCCCGCAAACCCTGCAGGGCCAGGATCGCCGCCTGCGGCACGGTCGCGGCTTCCTCAAAGGTCATGCCGGTCGGCTTGCGTGCCCAGGCGCGCTCCGGAGCACAGGCATACTCGGCGAAGGCGCCATACCCGAACGCGGTCAGGTCCCCGAACACTTCGTCGCCCGGCTGGAACGCCGTGACGCCCTTGCCGACCGCCTCGACCTGGCCTGCTGCGTCAAACCCCAGGCCTCGATTCCGCGGCTTGCGCAGCCCGGTGCCCATGCGGGTGAGGAATGGTTTGCCGTACAGGTAGTCGAGGTCGCCTTGGTTCAGCGAAGCCGCGCAGACGCGGACCAGCACCTCATCATCCTTGACGACGGGCGTGTCGATGTCCCTGAGTTCCAGGACATCGGGTGAGCCGTACTTGTCCCGGACGATCGCCTTCAAGGTCTTCTCCAAGTCTTCGGAGGTGAGTCTGACGGAACCCGGGGCCACGACCGGCGACCGGAAGGGTCCCGCCACGTTTCGGAAGGTTGGGTGTCGGCACGCCTGGCCGGTCCAGCACGCTGGCCGGTCCGGGTGACAAGCGGCGCCTGGTCGGCTCAGTTGAGGCTGAATGGTGGGTATCGATCGGTGACCAGCAGAAATGCGTAGGCGTCAACGCGAAGGCTCCATCGACCAACCCCACCACGAAATCAAAGAGCGCCCGCGGATAGCGCCCCGTGATGACGACGGCGAACCAGGCCGCGACGACCGCGACGATCGCGATGGACCAGAGCACCATGAGCACGACGTAGTGGGGAATTGCCAGCAGCCACTTCACCAGTGGCAGCCAGCGGTTGAGATCTCGCTCGACATCGGGGTATTCGACCTCGAGATGCACTGACTGCTCCTCGACGGTCGACGGGTACCGATCCGTGAGCAGGCCCAGGTACGCGGTGGCCCGCGCTCCAAAGCGCGTCAGCTCGCGGGCGAAGTCGAACCACCAGCGTGGGTACCGCTCCCGGAACACGATCATCGGCACGGTCGCGAGCCACAGCCCGCCGGAGAGCAGGCTCAGGATGATGGCGATCGGCAGAATCCAGATGACCCGGAAAAGCGTGCTGAGCCGATCCAGCTTCGCCGGGTAGTCGATGTCCAGTCGGGCGGCGTACCGCTCGCGAGGGGTGGTCATTGGGTCAATCTCCTTCAGGCCGCGGCGGGGAGGGCCATCGACGCCTCCAGGACCAGGCCGTCTCGCATTCGCACGATCCGGTCGCAGGCGGCGCCGACCTCGGCGTCGTGCGTGACCAACACAAAGGTCTGGCCACGCTCCTCCTTGAAGCGACGTAGGAGGTCGAGCAGTTCGGCCGATCGCTTCGAGTCCAGGTTCCCGGTCGGCTCGTCGGCGAGGATCAGGGCTGGCTCGTTGACCAGGGCCCGGGCGATCGCCACGCGCTGCTGCTCGCCGCCGGAAAGCTCGCTCGGCCGGTGGCCGTGACGATCGGCGAGCCCGACGTACGCAAGCATCTCGGCAGCCTTGGTGAGCGCACCGCTCCACTTCATGCCGGCGTACTCGCCGGCCAGTGCCACGTTCTCGACCGCGCCGAGCGTCGGCACAAGGTTGAACTGCTGGAACACGAAGCCCATCTGGCGAGCACGGATCCGGGTCCGCTGGCCGTCGGGCAGGTCGGCCACGTCGCGGCCATCGAAGCGGAGCTCGGGTGCCGGCCCATGGTTCGCGTCGGGCGCGTGGAGCAGGCCGAGGATGTGCAGCAGCGTGCTCTTGCCGGAGCCCGACGGACCCATGATCGCGACCATCTCGCCGCGGTTGATCGAGATGTCGACGCCGCGGAGCGCCTCGACCGTGTTGTTGCGGGTCAGCTTGTAGGTCTTGCGCAGGTTGGCAGCTTCCAGAAGCGGCATGTTGGGCTCCTATTCGTAGCGCAGCGCGGTGACCGGGTCGAGCCTGGCCGCGTGCAGGGCTGGAACGATGCCGGCGATGGCAGCGAGGATGGTCGAGAAGACGATGGCCAGGATCGCCGTGGCTGGCGTGAGCTCGAACAGGATCAAGCCAGAGCTTCGACCGGCCTCGTTGGCGACGACGACCACGAGCGCGCCGAGAGTCAGGCCGATCAGGCCACCGAGGAGGCCGATGAAGCCCGCCTCGGCGACGATCTCCCGGACGACCCGGATCCGACTCCCGCCGATCGCTCGCTTGATGCCGATCTCGCGGGTCCGCTCGGCGACACTCATGGCCATCGTGTTGATGACCGACAGACCGCCGACGATCAGGCTGATCAGCGCGACGCCGATGATGATCGCGTTGAAGATCATGGTGGTCGCGCCCACCTGCTGGTTGAAGTCGGCGCTGGTCATCGCCGACACGTTGTCGGCGGTCGCCTTGATCCGGGTCGCGAGCGCCGCCTCATCGGTACCGCTGGCCGGATGGACGATGATCCGCGAGGCCAGTTGGCTGGCGTCCAGGGTGCCCCTCAACAGCGGCGGCAGGGTCGCGAGGAACAGTTTCTGGCCCGCCGCCAGCGGCACCATGGCCGTCGTGTCGGGCGAGAGCAGGGTCGGCTGGAGGATGCCGACGATCGTGAATGGCACCCCGTTCAGCTTGGTGCTGTCGCCCACGCCGACGTCGAGCTTGCGCGCCAGATCCGAGCCCAGGACGGTGACCTGAGCCCCCTCGTCCCCGGCCGTGAGGAGGCGGCCCTGGGCGGGCTCGGGGGTGAACGAATCGAGGCCCTTGTCCGCGCCTGCTACGGCGCCGTCGATGAGATTGGGCGTGCCGAACGCGGCGTTGGCGTTCCCGTCGAGCGGGATCTCCACCTGCGGGTCGGCCGCGGCCACCCCGGCCATTCCGCGGATCTGGTTGGCCACGGCCAGGTCCATGGGCACCGTGCCCAGGCCGATGCCGCTGTTCGAGGCATCGCTGACGATGATCTTGCCTGCGTAGTACTGGCTACCACCGTCCACCAGCCTGTTGATCTTGGTGGCCAGGGCACCGAAGACGACGAGCGTCCAGACGCCGATGGTGATGCCGAGCACTGTGAGCGTCGTCCGCAGCTTGCGACGGCCGAGGTTGCGCAAGAGGCGCATCAGCTATGTCTGTCTGCGTTCATCGTCATCGCCGAAGCGATCGCAGCGATGGGCGGCAACGGCACGGTGATGACGACCGTCCCTCGCGCGTGTCCTGCTCCGACATGACCGATGGCCCCGGCGGTTTCGCCCAAGGAGTACGTCCCGTCGATGACCGGTGTGACCTTCCTGGCTTCGACGAGCTCCTTCAGGACGACCAGGTCCTGCCTGTTCGGAAACTTGACGGACGGGCGCAGCTGCTGGCGGACGAACAGCGACGTCACGAGTGCCTCGATGAGGGTTCCCATGGCGCCGCCCGAATGCCCTCCACCGTTCGGTTGGAGCGTCCCGTTCGGGGTGAGCGCCCGCCTGGTGTCCGACAACGAATGGTTGCCCACGTTGTCGAGGATGAAGTCGTATTGCCGGCCACCCTGGGTGAAGTCCACCTGGGTGTAGTCGATGACATGGTCGGCGCCGATGGAGCGGACCATGTCCACATTCCCGGTGCTGCACACGCCGGTCACCTCGGCACCGAAGGACTTGGCGATCTGCACGGCGAACGTGCCCACGCCGCCTGACGCGCCGTTGATCAGGACCTTCTGCCCGGGCTGGACCTTCCCCTGGTCCCGCAGGAGTTGGAGGGCGGTGGTGGCTGACACGCCGACGGCCGCGGCCTGCTCGAACGTGAGGTTGGCCGGCTTGGGGACGAAGTGGTCCTCGCCCGCCGACACGTATTCGGCGAAGGCGCCCGTGCACCACCCGAATACCTCGTCACCTGATCGATGCCGGGTCACGCCCTTGCCGACCGCCTCGACCGTCCCCGCGACATCCGTTCCCGGAACGCGGTTCTTCGGCTTGCGCAGCCCCGTCGCCAGGCGCATGAGGTACGGCGTGCCAGACATGAGGATCAAGTCACCAACATGGATGGACGCTGCGTGAACGCGGACCAGCACCTCGTGATCGCCGATATCGGGCAGGTCGATGTCCCGGAGCTCGAGCGCCTCCGGCGAGCCGTAGTTGTCCTGGACGATTGCCTGCATGTCGGCCTCAGCTTGCTTCTGCGCTTCGTTGGCGTACGGTGTCCGCTATGTGTGTACGGCGTACGCTAGTGTGTACCATGTACGCCGTCAACCCCGAACCTGACGAGGGACCCGAGTCGCAACAACAGGGAGTGGCGCCGATGACCACACGCACGACTTCGAGAACGGAGCCCCGCAGCCGCCTGAGCAGAGAGCGAGTGCTGCGTGCGGCGATCGCCCATGCCGATGCAGGCGGGCTCGAGGCAGTCACCATGCGCAGGCTCGCCGAAGGGCTCGGGGTCGCGCCGATGGCCTTGTACCGCCACGTGGCCAATAGGGACGACCTCATCGACGGGCTCGTCGACATCGCCTTCGACGAGATCGAGCTTCCAGTTGCCGGGGCCGACTGGAAGACCGCCATGCGCCAGCGTGCGATTTCGCTCCGCGACGTCTTGTTGCGCCACCGCTGGGCGATCGGCCTGATGGACGCGCGAGCCAACCCGGGTCCAGCCAACCTTCGACACCACGACGCGGTGATCGGCAATCTGAGGGCGGCAGGCTTCGACATGGCGATGGTCGCCCACGCGTACTCGCTCCTGGACGGCTACATCTATGGCTTCGCGCTGACGAAGACGAACCTCCCGTTCGATGCCTCGGAGGAGGTTGCCGAGGTGGCCCAGAGCATGCTCGAGCCGTTCCCGGTCAACGAGTACCCCAACCTCGTCGCGTTCATCAGCGAACACATCGTGAAGCCCGGCTACGACTTCGGTGACGAGTTCGAGTACGGCCTGGATGTCATCCTCGACGGTCTCGAGAGGGCGCGCGACACGGCCTGAGCGACACGGTCACGGCGGGCTCTCGGCGGCGCTGGACCAACTCGGACGACATCGATGATTGCTGGACCCGCCTTGCCAATCGACCTCGCTCGCTGGCCAGGTCATTTCTCGGCAAGGCGCCGAGCCGGCTGCGATCGGCCGGGTCCGCACGCACCGGCCTGCACGAGGAGGTTCGCGTTTCCGAGACAACACAGTTCGCACCCTCGACAGCGGCGGCCATCAAGGTGCGACTACCTCGGCGAACCTATGCCCGCCGAAGAGCGAGCGTCCGATGCGCTCGGCAATCTCAGCACGATCTGAGCGGTCGGCGCCCTCACACGGTGATGACGATTTTCCCTCGGGCGTGCCCTCTCTCCAGATACCTGAGAGCCTCAGGGACCTGGCTCAACGGGTAGCGCCCGTCGACGACCGGCTTGATCTTCCCGGCCTCGATGAGCCCCTTCAGGAACGCCCCGTCGTCCTTCTTGAAGGGTTCCCACCACAGCAGTCCGATCTTCTTGCTCTCCGCCCTGACTGTCCAGCTCAGCCGGCGTCAGGAGCCCTGTCGTTGGCCAACAAGAGCCCACGCACCGAGGACGTGAACAGGGCACCATCGGGATCCGAGTCGGAGAGGATGGTCCATAGCGGAACGGCTACCTTGGACAGGCTGAGGGCCGCCAGCATGGCGCTGGGCACGCGCAGCAGCTTCGCTCGCGCGGCTTTATCGAAGACCTTGAGTACTGCCATCGCGAACTGATGGTGCCGCTGGATCAGCCCGAACTGCCGAAGCGGCGACTCCTGTAGCCGGTAGGCAACCCGCAGCCCATCGCGGTGCTCTTGCCACATCCACAGGTAGACGCCGAGCAGTCCCTCCAGCGCGATGGCGGCGGACTGGGCGTCGAAGGCCTCGGCCGGGCCGCCATGGCGAAGCTGCGCCTCGATCACGTCGGCTTCGTGCCGCAGTTCGCCAACCTGATTCCCGCGTTGCGCGTGCGCGATCAGCTGCTGCTCGTCGCGGAGATCGCAGGCATGCGCAGGAGCGCGGCCCGGCAGCGGTCGGACGAGCTGCTGGCCACGCTTGGCTTGACCAAGCGCTCCGAGCACTATCCCGAGCAGCTCTCTGGAGGCGAACGTAGGTGGGTCGCGATCGCCCGTGCGCTCATGAACGACCCCGAGGTGATGGTGGCGGACGAACCGAGCGCCAACCTCGACTCGGCGCGGGGCCGCGCGGTCATCGAGCTCCTTGCGCGCGAGGTCAAGGAGCACAACAAGGCCGGACTGCTGGTGACGCACGACGAGCGGATGCTGGACCTGTGCGACCGCGTCGTGGATATCGTGGATGGCCGGTTGCTGGAACGCCTCCCCGTCTGACCCGGCTGGGGGACGACATCGACGCGCTCGCTGCGCGCCGTTCGACGGAGACGGCGGTGGTCGTGCTCGAGCCGCGCACCGCCGCAGCGGTCACCGAGTAGCCATGACCGAGCGAAGGATCCCGTCCCAGAAGGCCGAGGGCGCGTGCCAGATCGCCTCGATGGCGCCGCGCTCACCCGGATGGCCGTGCCGAAGGCGAGCTGGGCGACCTCGGCTGCGGATACCTGGGCCACGACGAGGGTCCCGCTCGCCAAGCCGTACCTGGACGCGACGGACTGCACCCAGGAAGCTCACCGCGAGAACGCGTGCGTCGCCAGACTCCTCTGGCGTGATCCTCACCGACTCGGGCCGCACGAGCGCCGTCACCGGACCGGAACCTGCGGATCCCTCGAGCAGCGGTACCCAGGTCCCGAGGATATCGACGCTGCCGGCCTGCGCCACGCCGTCCATGTGGTTGGTGAGGCCGGGCGCCGGCC
>JANMQO010000061.1:0-33080 GCA_031370565.1 Chloroflexota bacterium | reverse complement strand
GATCCCGCCTGACCTCGGCCACCGACCTGAACCCAGGGAGACCACACATGCTCGTCCCGATGGTCATCGAATCCTCGAGTCGAGGGGAACGCGCCTACGACATCTACTCGCGCTTGCTCAAGGAGCGGATCGTCTTCCTGGGCGACGCCATCGAGGATCACGTCGCCAACCTGATCATCGCCCAGCTCCTGTTTCTGGACGCCGAGGACCCGGAGCGAGACATCAGTCTGTACATCAACTCGCCCGGCGGCGTGGTCAACTCGGGCCTGGCCATCTACGACACGATGCAGTACGTCCACGCCCCGGTCAGCACGATCTGCATCGGCATGGCCGCCTCGATGGCCGCGGTTCTCCTGGCCGCCGGCGCCAAGGGCAAGCGCTACGCCCTGCCCAACAGCCGGATCATGATCCACCAGGGCTCCGGCGGGTTCCGGGGCAACGCCGCGGATGCGATCATCCAGATGCGAGAATGGGAGCACCTCGTCGAGGTGAACCACCAGATCCTGGCTCGACACACGGGCCAGGACCTGGACAAGGTGAAAAAGGACACGGACCGGGACTATTTCATGAGTGGTGAGCAGGCCAAGGACTATGGCATCATCGACTTGGTGTACTCGGCGACCAGCAACCCGCTGACCGTCCTGACCACCACGCCCGATCCGGGCACCGCCCCAACGGACGAACCATCGGCCGAAGGCCCGGCGACGAAGAAGGGCCGAGAGTGACGGAAGGCATGGGCCAGCGCGGATGACGACCTCGAGCAGTTCCAAGGGACCCAAGGTCCCGTATCGCTGCAGTTTCTGTGGCAAGAGCCAGGAACAGGTTCGCAAGCTGATCGCCGGGCAGGGCGTGTACATCTGCGACGAGTGCATCAACCTGTGCCAGGAGATCATCGAAGAGGAAATGCTCGAGGCGCCCAAGACGCGCCCGCAGGCAGCCAAGCTGCCCAACCCGCGCCAGATCAAGGCGGCCCTGGACCAGTACGTGATCAGCCAGGATCGGGCCAAGAAGGTCCTCGCGGTGGCGGTCTACAACCACTACAAGCGGATCAACGCGGGTCATACCGTCGACGAGGTCGAGCTCCAGAAGTCGAACGTGCTGCTGGTCGGGCCAACCGGGTCGGGCAAGACACTCATGGCCCAGACCCTGGCCCGCGTGCTGGACGTGCCGTTCTGCATCGCCGACGCCACCAGCCTGACCGAGGCCGGCTACGTCGGCGAGGACGTGGAGAACATCCTCCTGCGCCTCATCCAGGCAGCCGACTTCGACGTGGCCCGGGCGCAGCGCGGCATCATCTACATCGACGAGATCGACAAGATCGCGCGCAAGTCGGACAACCCCTCGATCACCCGCGACGTATCCGGTGAAGGCGTCCAGCAGGCGCTGCTCAAGATCCTCGAGGGGACGGTTGCCAATGTGCCGCCGCAGGGCGGTCGGAAGCATCCCCACCAGGACTTCATCCAGATCGACACGACCAACGTCCTGTTCATCTGTGGTGGGGCCTTCGACGGGCTCGAGAAGATCGTCGAGGAGCGGATCGGTCGCAAGTCCATCGGCTTCGGGTCGGAGTCGCACGTGACCAAGGTGGATCGGCTCCGCATTCTCGATCGGCTCATGCCCGAGGATCTGCTCAAGTTCGGGCTCATTCCTGAATTCGTCGGCCGCCTGCCGGTGGTGGTCACCTTGTCGGCGTTGACCGCAGAGGATCTGGTCCGGGTGCTGACCGAACCGAAGAACGCGGTGACGCGCCAGTTCCAGCGTTTCCTCAGCCTGGACAAGGTCGAGCTGGTCTTCACCGAGGGCGCGCTGACGGCCGCCGCCGATGTCGCGCTCGATCGCAAGACCGGCGCCCGGGCACTCCGCTCCATCGTCGAGGAGGCCTTGCTCGAGGTGATGTACGACATCCCCGAACGGGTCGATATCCGCAAGTGCATCATCACCGAGGAGACCATCCGGCAGGGCCGACTGCCACTGCTCCTGACCAAGACCGAGATCGACAACGGCGTCGACGAGACCAACTACCTCGATTGGTTGGCGGAACGGGGCGAAACGGCCTGACGTCCGGTTGCTGGAATTCGGGGTACGAGGGCGAAGGAGTACCCCGGCGAAGGCAACAGGCTGCAGGACCAGACGATGACCGACGAAGCGAACGCAACGGGCAGGGGAGTACGATCCAGCCTGCCCAAGACCTACGTCCCGGCCGACGTCGAGGGAGCCGTGTACGAGCGTTGGCTCGCCGCGGATGTCTTCGGACCTGACGCCCGCGGTGCAACCGCCGACGTGGACGCACCGCCGTTCGTCATCGTCATGCCGCCGCCCAACGTCACCGGCGCACTCCACCTGGGTCACGCGCTGACCCTCGACGTGGAGGACGTCATGGTCCGCCACGCGCGGATGCAGGGACGGCCCACGCTCTGGTTGCCCGGGCTGGACCACGCGTCCATCGCCGCCCAGTTCGTGCTCGACCGGATCCTCGCCGCGGAAGGTGAGAGTCGGGCCAGTCTCGGGCGTGAGCGCTACCTCGAGCGCATGTGGCGATTCGTCGATACGACCCGCGACACGATCCTGCACCAGAGCCGGCGGTTCGGGGCCTCGGCCGACTGGTCGCGAACGCGCTTCACCATGGACGAGGTGAGCGCCCGGGCGGTTCGAACGGCGTTCACCCGGCTCTATCGCGACGGCCTGGCCTACCGCGCCGAGGCGTTGGTCAACTGGTGTCCGGGCTGCCGGACCAGCGTGAGCGATCTCGAGACGGTGGCCACGCCGGAGGTCGGGACGCTCTGGACGATCCGCTACCACCTCCTCGACGATGCCGGCCGGCCGGATCCCGAGCAGTGGATCGCCGTCGCGACGACGCGGCCGGAGACGATCCTGGGCGACGTGGCGGTCGCCGTGCACCCGGACGACCCGCGCTACCAGGCGCTGGTGGGACGCAGCGTGCGCATCCCGTTCGTGGATCGGCCCGTCCCGATCATCGCGGACCCCATCGTGGAGCGCGGGTTCGGCACGGGCGCCGTCAAGATCACCCCGGCCCACGACAGCGACGACCACGCGACCGGCAGGCGCCATGGGCTGCCAGCCATCACGATCATGGACGACGACGCGCGCTTGAACGTCGCCGCCGGACCCTATGCCGGCCTCGACCGCTACGTCGCCCGCAAGCAGGTTCTGGCTGATCTCCAGGCGCTGGGCGACCTGCAGGCGGCCACGCCTCACGACATGCTCATCGGTCGCTGCCAGCGGTCCAACGATGTCGTGGAGCCGCGACTGAAGACCCAGTGGTTCATCCGCACGAAGCCCCTGGCCGAGCGGGCGCTGGAGGCTACGCGCTCGGGCCAGACCAGGATCCTGCCCGAGCGGTTCGAAAAGGTGTGGGAGCACTGGCTGACCGAGATTCGCGACTGGAACCTCAGCCGCCAGCTGTGGTGGGGCCACCGGATCCCCGCCTGGTATTGCCCCGACGGACACGTGACCGTCACCGACCTGGTCGAGGGGCCCGACGCCTGCACCACCTGTGGACGGCCCTCGTCCGAGCTCGACCAGGACGGCGACATCTTCGACACCTGGTTCAGCTCTGGGCTGTGGCCGTTTTCAACCCTCGGCTGGCCGGATGACACCGCCGACCTGCGCCGCTTCTATCCGGGCACGGTCATGGAGACCGGCTACGACATCATCTTCTTCTGGGTCGCCCGGATGATGATGCTCGGGATCCATTTCCTTGGTGAGCCGCCGTTCCGGACGGTCTATCTCCATGGCATGGTCAAGGATCCGACCGGCGCCAAGATGTCCAAGACGAAGGGCAACGTGGTCGACCCGCTCGAGGCGATCGACCAGATCGGCGCCGACGCGCTCCGTTTCGCCCTGATCAACGGCACCTCGCCGGGCAACGACCAGAAGTTCAGCCGGGAGAAGCTCGACAGCGCCCGGAACTTTGCCAACAAGCTGTGGAACGCCGCGCGCTTCGTCCTGGGCGCGCGGCCCGACATGATCGCGCCGGATGCCGCGCGCCATGTCCCACAGCTCACGGACCTGGGCCCGGCCGAGCGCTGGCTCCGTTCGCGGATCGGCGCAACGGTCGCGGCGGTCGACCTGGCCATGGCCGACCACAACATCGGCGAAGCGTCGCGGCTGCTCTACGACGCGACGTGGAACGAGTTGTGCGATTGGGGCATCGAATTCGCCAAGGTGCGCCTCGCTGACGAGACGCTGCCGGCGGAGGTCCGAACGGCGACATGGTGGACGCTGATCGAGGCGCTCGACCAGCTGCTGCGCCTGCTCCACCCGTTCCTGCCCTTCCTGACCGAGGCGATCTGGGCGGCGATGCCACGCGGCGCGCTGGATCCGGAGCTGCTCATCGTGGCGCGCTGGCCCGATGCCACCACCGCGGCAGCGCTGCGGGATGAACCGACCGAGACGGCCGTCGACGCGCTGCGGACACTCATCACGGAGGTCCGCAACGCTCGGTCCACGGCCCGCATTCCACCGTCTGAATGGCGGGCGGCAGCGATCCATGTCCCGGCGCCGCTGGCCGCGACCTTCGAGGAGTTGCGCCCGGCCATTGAGCGGATGACTCGGCTCCGGCCGATCGTCCGCCACGACACACGGGCGGAGCTGCTCGCCGTTGCGCAACCGGATGCGCTGGCGGTCATCGTTGGCGACATCGAGGCGTTCGTGGCACCGGGCGTCCTGCTCACCGCGGCAGATGCGTCCGGTGGCGCCGGTCGGCCGCAGACGGTCCAGGCGGACCAAGTACGACTCGAGCACGAGCTGGCCGAAGCCGAGGGCCATCTGGCGGCGGCCCGGGACCGCCTCGCCAACGAGACCTTCCTGACCAGGGCACCGTCGGCCGTTGTCGCGGGCGCACGCACCCGGGAGGCGGAGCTGACTGACCAGGTCGCTCGCCTGCGTGAGCGGCTGGCCGGCTGATTGCTCCGCCGTGCTGCCGTCAGCCCTTGACCGCGCCGCCCGTGATGCCCCGCACGAAGTAGCGCTGCAGGGCAAAGAAGACGACCAACGGCAGGGCCATCGAGACGAACGCGGCAGCCATCAGGAACTGCCACTCGCCCCCCAGCGAGTTGGCCAGGTTGGCGACAAGGACCGTCAGCGGCAGGTTGGCCGCGTTGGCCGCACCCAGGTAGACGAGGGCCACCAGCAGGTCGTTCCAGACGAACAGGAACTGGAAGATGACCAGTGCGGCGACGGCTGGAATGCTCATCGGCAGGGCCAGTCGGAAGAACGCTGTGGCCGGGCCGGCGCCATCGATGGCGGCCGATTCGAAGACCTCCCGGGGCAGGCCGCCCATGTAGTTGCGCAGCAGGAAGATCGCAAACGGCAAGCCGTACCCGGTATGCGCCAGCCAGACCGCCAGGAACGACCCGGCCAGGCCGGCGTCCTTGAACAGGCGCAGGATCGGGATGAGCGTGGTCTGCAGCGGGACAACGAGCAGGCCGACCACGACGACGAACAGCAGGTCACGACCGGGGAAGCGCATCCAGGCGAAGGCGTACGCCGCGAACGCAGCGACGGTGATCGGGATGATCGTGGAAGGTATCGTGATGAACAGGCTGTTGACGAACGCCTGACCCAGGCCGTTCCGGGTCAGGACATGTTGGTAGTTCTCGGTCGTGAACTGGGCGGTCGGCGAGAGGGCCGTCCACCACCCGGTGTGGCTCACGTCCGCCGCCGGCCGGAACGAGTTGACCAGCATCCCCAGCGTTGGCAGCAACCAGACGATCAAGATGAGCAGGATGGCGCCGTGCAGGGCGAGGCGGTCCAGCCGCAGGCGGGAGAACCGGTTTGCGCGGCCGGACAACGGGTGGGGCATCGAGGGGCGCCGGAGGGCGCTCATCGGATGGCCTCCTGGTCGCGGAAGCGTCGGACGTTGAGAAGCATGACCGGCACGATCAGGGCGAGCAGGACGATCGCGATCGCGCTGGCCCGGCCGGGTTGGCCGAAGCTGAACAGCTCCTTGTACATCCGGTTGGCGATGACCTCCGTGTCGAACGCCCCGTTGGTCATGACGTACACGATGTCGAACGCCTTGAGCGAGGTGATGACCATGGTCGTGGCCACTACGGCAATCGTCGGCATGAGCAGCGGCAGGGTGATCCGCCGGAACACCTGGAGTTCCGTGGCACCGTCGACGCGGGCCGCCTCGAGCAGCTCGGCGCTGATGCCCTTGAGTGCCGCCGACAGGATGACCATGCAGAAGCCGGTCCAGATCCAGGCCGCGACGACGATCAATGCCACGGTGTTGAGTGGTGCGTCGATGAGCCACGGAACGGGTGCCACTCCGACGCTGCCGAGCAGGCCGTTGAGGGTGCCGGTCTGGAACGTGCCTGGCGGGCGGTAGGCGAACATGAACTGCCAGATAACCGCCGCTCCCACGAAGCTGATCGCCAGGGGCAGGAAGATGATCGATTTGGCGACCGACTCGTAGCGCACCCGGTCGACCAGGACAGCGACGAGGAGCCCGCCACCAACGGCCAGCACGGTCAGCAGGACGAGCCAGACGATGTTGTTGCGCAACGCGCCGATCGTGTCCCCGGTGCTGAAGAAGTACTGGTAGTTGGCCAGACCCACGAAATGCCGGGCGAACTTGTCCTCGAACGACAGGACCAGCGTGTACAGCGTCGGGTAGATCAGGAAGACCACCAGGAAGGCCAGTGCCGGCAGCAGCCACAGCCATGGCCGGACGCGCGGCTGCAGGCGCCCGGGCAGTGCCCGCAGCAGTTGTTCGACCCCGAGGATGTAGCCGATGAGGGCGAGCGGAACGCCGACCACGACGACGAGCGCCGTGCCAAGCCGTGGATCCATCGGAACACTCCTGGAGCCGGGCTGGAGCCGGTCGGGACGGCTCAGGCCGCCCCGACCGGTGGAGGAGGAGAAGCGCGGAAATCCGGGATGGTGCCCGGGATCAGCCTCCGTAGGCGCTGGCCTGGATGGTGTCCAGGTTGGTCAGGATCGAGTCCAGCTTGGTCGGATCCACGGTGTAGTCGAGGATCGCCTTCCAGAAGGCGTCGTTCATCGCCTGGGGCATCAGGTCCGACGCGTCGAAGCGGAAGATTTTGGCATTGGCCAGGATGGCCGCGGAGCGCTTGGAGATGGCGTCGGGGTAGTTGGTCACCTTCGTATTGGCGGACAGTGCGCCGCCGCGACCGACCCAGATGGACTGCGCCTCGGCCGTGACCAGGTACTTCATGAGCGCCCGTGCCTGGGGTGTGTCGTTGAACATACCGAACAGGTCGCCGGCACCCTCCACGGCCCCGGCGTACTGCGGGTTGATGTCGGGGAAGGGGAAGAAGTCGAACTGGCCGTCCTTCGCGCCACCCTGCTTCTTGAAGAAGTCGGTGATGAAGCTGGCCTGGTGGTGGAAGATGCAACCCGGGGGCGTCGTGAACAAGGGATTGCCGCCATCGCCGAAGTTGGTCGTGACCACGGT
The DNA here is from genome assembly GCA_031370565.1 of Chloroflexota bacterium. Lineage (GTDB taxonomy): Bacteria > Chloroflexota > Limnocylindria > Limnocylindrales > CSP1-4 > Chersky-267. The sequence continues at coordinate 25,639 of JANMQO010000061.1, read as the reverse complement.
CTTGGGACCGCCGTAGACGTCATCCGGGGAGACCACCTGGCCGAACGCCTGGAACGCCGCCTTGATCTCGGGGGACGTCCATTTCTGCTTGCCGGCCACCCACTTGTCGTAGATGTCGGGGCCCGCCTGGCGCAGCACGAAGTCTTCGATCCAGTCGGTGCCCGGCCAACCGGAGGCTGCACCCGATTCGAGGCCGACGCACCACGGCTTGGTCTTGCCGCCGGCGACGGCCGCAGCCGCAGCCTTGGCCTTCGCCCGCAGATCGTCCCAGCTGGTTGGTGCACCGGCCGTGTAGACGCCCGGGTTGTACCAGATGAGGCCCTTGACGGCGGCCTTGATGAAGACGCCCGTGATCTTGCCGTCGACCGTGCCCAGGTCGACCAGGGCGGGCGCGGTGTCCGCCTTGTACTGGCTCAGATCGAGCACGTCGTTGAGCGGCTTGAGCGCGCCCGAACGGGCGTATTCCGCCATCTGGCCAGGACCCGGCAGGCCGGCCAGGTCGGGCAGAATGCCCGATGCGACTCCGGTGGTCAGGACCGCGTTGAGGTCGCGGGTGCCGGTGTATTCGACCTTGATCCCGGTCTGGTCCTCGAACGGCTTGACCATGGCCAGGAACGAGTCTTGCTCCGAACCGCCCCAGGTGCCAATGACCGTGACCTTCCCGCCGATCTGCCCGCTGGAGGCGGCCGGCGATCCCGACGCGGCAGGTACGCCAGTCGCACTAGCGGCGCTCGGCGTGGTGGATGTTCCCGAGGTGCAGGCGGCAACGAGCAGGCCGGCCACGGCCAGCAGGGTGACGCCGCGCCGGATCCCGTTGCCCATTCGATGGTTCACGCGATAACTCCTCTCCAGATCGTCGACTGGTGACTTCGTACACAGCGTGCTGCGCTGGGAGTACCCCCCATGTTCGATGCCGAGCGGCACCTCGGTCATGGCCCTCCCGATCGGCGTGGCGCGACGGCCCCGGTCGAATCGCGGATGACCAGCTGCGTGGGCAACAACGTCCGTGCCGCGACCGGGCGTCCGGCGATCCGCTCGACCAGCAACTGCCCAGCCGTCTCACCCAGACTGTGAGCCGGGATCCTGACCGTGGTCAGCGGCGGGTCGAAATGCTCGGCCAGGGCGATGTCGTCGAAGCCGACCACGGACACGTCTCTGGGAATGCGCAGGCCCGCCTCGCGCAGCGCCCGCATGGCCCCGATCGCCACCACGTCACTGGCTACAAACACCGCCGTCGGCCACGTCCTGCCCAGCAGCGTGACCATCGCCGCGTGGCCGCTGGCGGCTACGAAGGAACCCTCGACCACCAGCTGGGCATCGAAGGCAATGCCGGCCTCATCCAGCGCGTCGCGGTAGCCGGCCAGACGCTCCGTGGCGGCCGTGTAGGCCAGCGGGGCGTTCGTGATACAACCGATCCGCCGGTGGCCCAGGCCGATGAGGAACGCCACCGCACCATGTGCCCCAGCCCGGTTGTCCACGTCGACACTCGGCGCGTCCAGACCAAGTCTCGAGCCCTGCAGCACGATCGGAAAGCCGTCCCGCACCAGGTCGACCAACTCGTCGTCGTCAGCGCGCGGACCCGACACGATCAGGCCGTCTGTGCGCTGCGAGCGCAGCAGCTCGGCGTAGGTCCCGTCGCCTGGCGCCAAGGGTTCGAGCAGGACCCGGTAGCCCCCGGCGCGGGCGGCCGCGGCCAGGCCGAACAACGTCTCGGCCAGCAGGGCGTCGGCGACGACTTGGTCAGCCGACTGGCGCAAGACCAGGCCCAGGGTCAGGCTGCGCCCGGCGGCCAGTTGGCGGGCCGCACCATGGGGGTGATAGCCCAACTCGCGCGCCGCGGTCTCCACCCGTTGCCATGTCTCGGCCGGGATCTGGCTGCCCGCTCGACGGTTGATCACGAACGACACCGTCGTCCGCGAGACACCGGCCCGGGCGGCCACGTCTGCGCTCGTCGGACGCCGGCGCGGTTGCTGGACCAAGCGGGTCTCCTGGGGCTCGAAGTTGCTGCCGGAGCGCTGCCAACAGGACGGGACCGAAACCGTCCTGCGCTGATCACTAACTCGCGTTAGTAACGCGTATTATGCTGTCCTGTGTCGCCCCGTCAAGTGGGATTCTGTGGCAGCCGCCATGCTGTGCCACCGACCGATGGCCGACCGATCGCAACCGAGGAGTCCAGATGGCACCGCCGCCCCGCGGCCCGACCGAGCCACCGTCCAGCGGCCCGACCGAGGACCGCTGGCGGCGCGGTCTCGTCTACCAGATCTATCCGCGCAGTTTTGCCGACAGCGGCGCTGATGGCGTTGGTGATCTGGCCGGCATCGTGGCCCATCTCGATCATCTCGGTGGGGACGGACCGGACGCCCTCGGGGTCGACGCCATCTGGCTCTCGCCGATCTATCCATCGCCGGGCTTCGACCTGGGCTACGACGTGTCGGACTACACCGGCATCGACCCGCTGCTCGGCTCGCTGGCCGATTTTGGCCGGCTGGTCGAGGGTGCCCATCGGCGCTCGATTCGGGTCATTCTCGATCTCGTCTTCAACCACACCAGCCATCGCCATCCGTGGTTTGTGGCGTCGCGGGCCGATCGCACCGGAGCGCAGGCTGACTGGTATCTGTGGCGCGACTCGCCCGGGCGGACGGCCCAGGGGCGCCGGCGCCTGCCCAACAATTGGCGCTCATTCTTCGGTGGACCGGCCTGGAGTTGGGACGAGACGCGCGGACAGTTCTACCTGCACACGTTCCTGCCCGAGCAACCGGACCTGAACTGGCGTGAGCCGGCCGTCCGCGCCGCCCTCATGGACGTGATCCAGACCTGGCTTGGGCGCGGCGTCGATGGCTTCCGCTTCGATGTCTTCAATGCGTTCTTCAAGCATCCCGACCTGCCATCCAACCCGCGTCGCATCGGCGGCCGACGAGCGTATTCGTGGCAGGACCACCGCTACGACAAGGACCAGCCGGAGCTGCTCGACGTGCTCGCCGAGATCCGGGCGCTGATCGATGCGCAGCCTGGCAGGATGACCGTCGGGGAACTCTTCGATGGCCCCCCGGCGCTGGCCGCCCGCTACGCCGAGCCGGGTCACCTGGTCTTTGACTTCAGCCTGATGGATCAGCCCTGGGACGCGCGCGCCATCGCCCGGGCGATCGCCCAGCGCGAGGCGGCCTTCGGTCCAAACGGCTGGCCCACGGTCGTGCTCTCGAACCACGACCGCTCGCGGCACGCCAGCCGCTACGACCATTCCGACCAGGGCGATGCCCGAGCCAAGGTGGCGGCCACGCTGCTGCTCACCCTGCGCGGGACACCGTTTCTGTACTACGGGGAGGAGCTTGCCCTGCGCGACGTGGTCGTGCCGCGCGCGGCGATCATCGATCCACCGGCCCGTCGGGGCAGCTTCCTGTCGGCCTGGTGGAACCGCGACCAGGCACGTGCGCCAATGCCCTGGGGGCCCGGCCCGAACGGCCAGTTCAGCCCGGGTCGGCCATGGCTGCCGATGAATCCGGACCATGCCACTCGTAACGTGGCAGCGCAGTCCGTCGATCCCGATTCGGTCCTGTCCTACTACCGTCGCCTCATCCGGTTGCGGCGCAGCCTGCCGGCACTCGAGATCGGCTCGTATGCGGAGTGCGACGTGGGGGCGCGTGACGTCCTCGCGTTCGTCCGACAGAGTGAGACCGGGCAGGTCCTGGTCGTGCTCGGCTTCGGTGCGCGGGAGCAGACCGTGCGCCTGCCGGCCCCACCGACCGGTACGCGCTGGCGGCCGGTCCTGTCAACGCACCAACCAGCGCCACCTTTGGAGGGAGCTGCGGGTCAGGTCCTGCGTCCCCTGGAGGCGCTGATCCTGGTCGCCAGCTGAACCGCGCCGGCGGGAGTCCGCAGTGCGCAGGGACCAAGGCCGAATCGACACCGCGACGCCAGACGTGGGAGAGTGCCAGCGTGAGGCCGATCGCCCAAGCGCTCCGCATCGCCCAGGTAGCACCACCCATCGAGGCCGTCCCGCCACCCGGCTACGGCGGCACCGAACGGATCGTCCATGCCCTGCTCGTCGAGCTGGAGCGCCGGGGCCATCAGTTGAGCTTGTTCGCCAGCGGCGACTCGACCTGGCCCGGCCGGCTCGTGGCAACGGTCGATCGGTCCCTGCGGGCCGCCGAGCTGGCCGACGATCCGGCCCCCTATGTCCTGGCCACACTCAACGCCGTACTGGCCCGGGCCACCGAATTCGACGTCATCCATGCTCACCTGGACTGGGCCGGGATTGTGCTCGCTCGGGCCAGCCCGACTCCGGTCGTGGCCACGTTCCATGGCCGACTGGACCGCCCGTGGGCCGCCGCCCTGCTGGAGGACCCACCAACTGGCCTCTCCGCGGTGAGCCATGGTCAGGCGGCGGCCCAACCGGCCGTGGCCTGGTCGGTGGTCCACAACGGACTGCCGCTGGCCGATGCTCCCCATGGAGCGGCGCCGGGCGAGGCGCTCTGCTTCGTCGGGCGGATGACCCCGGACAAGGGGCCGCACCTGGCGATCGAGCTGGCCCGGCGGACCGGACGCCGCCTGAGGCTGGCGGCCAAGGACCCGGCCACGAGCGCTGAACGGGACTACTACGAGCAGGTTTTCCGTCCGGCGCTGTCGTCCGCGGACGTGGAGTTCCTGGGCGAGCTCAGCCGACGGGAGTGCCAGCAGCTGTTCGCCCAGAGCTATGCCACGGTCATGCCCGGCGACTGGCCCGAGCCATTCGGGCTGGTCGCCATCGAGTCGCTGGCCAGCGGGACGCCCGTGGTGGCTCGTCGGGTGGGCGGGCTGCCGGAGATCGTCCGGGACGGGGTCGACGGCGTGCTGGGCGACGATCTGGCCGAGCTCGCCCGCCGGCTGCCCGAGGTGGACGGGCTCGATCGCGGGGCGATCAGGGCATCGGTGCTCGACCGCTTCTCGGTCGGTCGGATGACCGACGGCTACGAGGCGCTCTACCGGCGACTCCTGGTCGGGCAATCCGATCGATGACTCGCCGGCCGGGCGGATCGGCGAGGTGGAGACAGAGCCCAGCCGATCACACTCGGATCGTGACTTCGAGGTGGCCGGACTTGCGCAGGACTTCGGCGCTGGTCGTGCCACGCCAGCGATGGAAGAGCAGATCCACCGAGGCCGGGCCGACGCGCAGGTTGGTCACGGTCAGCTTGGTCAGCCAGCTGGGCAGGGTCGGCCGGACGAGCTCCAGGGTGGCCTCCGTGGCATTTGCCCGCATGCCCAGCATCGTGGCCACGAGCAGGAGTGGCGTGGCGGCCGACCACGCTTGAGGCGAGCAAGCCACCGGGTAGGGCACGGGCAGGTCCACGTCGCGTCGGTCAAAGCCGCTGTACAGCTCAGGCAATCGGAAGTCCGGAAACTGTTGCGCCGCCTCGAAGATGCGTCCTGCCAGGGTGCCGGCCTCTGCATCGTAGCCATAGCGCTTGAGGCCCGCCACGATGAGCGAATTGTCGTGGGGCCAGACCGAGCCGGTGTGGTACCCGAGTGGGTTGTAGCCGGGTTGGCCGGCCGCATACGTACGAACGCCCCAACCTGAGTCGAGACCCTGTCCGGTCAGGCGCGCGACGACGGCCGCGCTGCGCTCGGGCAGGACGATGCCGCCCCAGAGCGCCTGACCGACGTTGGAGGTGATCGCGTCAGCCTGCTGGCCATCGTGGCCGAGGGCCATCGCGTGATAGTCCAGGTCCGGTACCCAGAAGCGTTCGTCGAACCGGCGTCGCAGCACGTCCGCCTGCTGTTCCAGATGAGCGGCCAGGTCCAGGGCCCCGCGCCGGCGGGCCAGCATCGCCATCCTGCGCTGGGCGTCGTGGACGTAGCCCTGCACTTCGGCCAGCCTGATCGGCCCCGGGACCACCCTGCCGTGTCGGTCCCGGACCGAGTCCGCGGAATCCTTCCAGCCCTGGTTGATGAGCCCGCGTTCGGATCGCCGTTGGTAGGCCACGAAGCCGTCCGCGTCGGTCGCTCGATCGATCCAGTCGAGCGCCGCCAGGGCGTGTGGCCAGAGCTCCTCGACGAGGGCCTCGTCGCCTGTCCAGTCGAACGCCTCGCACAGCAGGATGAGCCACAACGGGGTGGCATCGACGCTGCCGAAGTAGGTGGCGAAGGGCAATTCGCCGGAGCGGACCATCTCACCGCTGCGCAGCTCGTGCAGGATCTTGCCTGGTTCAGCGTCCGTGTTTGGGTCGTCGAGTGTTGCCTGGCGGGCAGCCAGCACGTGCAGGACAGCGACTGCGAGTTGGGGTCTGAAGGCGACTGCCTGGAACGCCGAGATGAGTGAGTCGCGACCGAACAAGGTGCTGAACCAAGGTACGCCCGCCGCAAGGTAGTGCTCATTGGCAGCCGGTCCGTCGTTGCGCAGCAGGCGCAGGTCCGCCACGCTTCGGCCGATGAGTCGATCGAACAGCTCGTTGTCCGAGCCGATGGCTGCCATATCGTCGCGCCAGGTGCGGTAGGCAACCCGCCCGTCTGCCTCGGCCACGGGCGGTGGCGTGGCTGGATCGATGGTCGCTTCGGCCTGGCCCTGGTCGGCCGGCGCAGGATCGACGGCGAGCTCCTGGGCCCACACCGTCCACTCAAACGAGACGGAGCCGCCCGGCGCGACTTCAGGCGTCCAGCGCAGGACGATTCCGGCACCCGGCACCAGGTGTGCCAGGGAGGTGTCGTCGGCAGCCCGCACATCCGCTGCGGAAAAGGCCACCTGGGTCTGTCGGCCGAGGCCGTCTCGACCGATCATGCCGAAGGCCGCTCGGCTGTCTTGGACGGCGATCGGCAGCATCGTCCCCACGGAGGTCCGCGGGTAGCCTCGGACCTCGAAGATGTCAGCGCAGTCCACGCCAAGGGCGAGCTCGACGGTCAGCAACTCGAGTCGGTCGGTGAAGTTGCTGATGACCAGCCGCTCGCGGAATGCGCGGCCAACGACGCGCTGGCGGGCGATGCCCAGGGACTGCCGGGCAAGAGCAGGGCCGGCCGCGATCTTGTCGCCCGGGTTGCGCCGCAGGTCCGGGTTGGTCAGTTGGATGGTGCCTCGGTAGTTCTCGTCGGTATCGCCCCGGAGCAGGACCGGCCGCAGGCCGTCGACCGTAAGGACGAGGCAGGACAGGATTCGCGTATCGCCGGCGTACAGTCCGAGGCCACGTGAATCCGGATGGATATCGCCGAAGGGGTCGGTCAACAGGTACAGATTGCCCTCTTTGAGGACGCCCACGCCGCTCAGATCGGTTGCCCGGACCACCTCACGCGGGGGCGCGACGAAGAGTCGAAGAACCGGCTGGCCAGGCGACATCGTCAGAGTCTATCCAATGGCCCGATCAGGGGGATCGATCCCCTGTCAGAGCAATCGGTCCCACCCGACCGCACTCCCCGGCCGGCCGCCCGTGAGCGACCGCGGCGGCGCTGCTACCATGCGCGCAGGCGTCGTCTTCCATCAATGGGGTCAGCACGTGCCGCTCGAGTTTCTGAAGCGCAAGACCGGGGGGTCGCTGCCGACGATTGCGCCGGCGCAGACGCCGCTGCCCGAGGAGGTCTCGGCCCAGGAGTATCAGCTCAAGCTCTACTACGCGGGCAAGAGCAGCGAAGGCGTTCGCTTCAAGCAGGGTCCCCGGGCCATGCACGAGCTGCCTTCGATGCTGGTCGGACTGGCCAAGAGCGAGATCGAGGTCGTCGAGCCGTTGCCGATTGAGTTCAGCCAGGCGACCCCGACGATCGTCCGACCGTCCGAGGCCATGCAGTGGTTGAACGCCCACCACATCCACGCGCCAATCACTCGGCATGGTCTGGTCGTGCTGGAGTCGATCGATGCGATTGATCTGGCCTTCGATACGTTCGTGTGCGCCCTGCTCGATGGTGAGGTCGACACGTCCGGCTACCCGGAGTACAGCGCGATCGTGGGTGGCGTGGCCAGCCACTGGGATGAGGCGACCGGCGACATGATCGTGCGTGCGGTCGTCGGCTGGGGTGGACGGGGCGTTCGTGGCGACACGGACCGAACCGGCGCCCGCATCCTGGCTGGCCTGTTCACGAACATCCTGGCCAATCAGTTCGCGCTGGGCATCACCGCCATCGAACGGCCCGTTCCGGCAGCCGGGCGAGGCGGGTTGGTATGCGCCCATTGCGGCTTTGCCTCAGCCCATGAGCGGGCGTTCTACTGCCCCAAGTGCGGCATGCGCCTGCTGCGCGGATGAGCGGTCCCGCGGCGGGGCGCAGCCCGCAAGTCCAGGAGTAGGGAACTGTGCCGATCTACGACTACGTCTGCAGCGTGTGCCGGCACCGGCTGGAAGTCGTCCACGGGATGGACGGCCACGGCCCGGGCCCATGCCCGGTCTGTGGTGGTGCCATGCGCAAGGCGATGGTTGCGCCAGCGATACATTTCAAGGGCTCCGGCTGGGCCAAGAAGGACCGCGGGTCGGCCGCCCGAACCAAGGCAGCTGCCAGGGCGGACGGAAACCAGCCCAGCACACCAGCCACGGACGGCGGTTCGGCAACTGCGACCGGGCATGCCAGTTCGGCAACGACGGCCGGGGAGGGCAGTTCGCCAACCATAGCCGCCGAGCCCAGCCCCGGCCCCAGCCCCAGCTTGAGCCGTAGTCCGGCAACCAAGGCCGTTCCGGTCGGCGACTCGGACTGACAAGGTGGCCGGATCCGCCGCTGACTGGATCACCCTGGCCGAGGCCGCCGACCTGCTGGAGGCGGCGAACATCCACTTCCGACCGGCCACCATTGGCGGTTGGGCGCGCACCGGTCGACTGCAGAGCATCAAGCTCGGCGGGCGGCGCTATGTTCGGCGGGGTCAGATACGCGGCCTGATGACGCCACCGCGGGCGATCGCGGCTGACGAGCTCCAACCGGGCCTGTTCGACGACTGGAAGGGCTGACCCGAAGCAGCCGTGGTCGAAGTAGCCTGGGCGATACTGCCGGCACGCCCCATTCGTTGAGTGAGCCGGCGCCAGAGCGGCGCGGAAGGTCAGTGCTGCTGGCTCCCGCAGCGACGACAGAACCGGGCCGTGGCCGAGAGGGGCAGCCCGCAGCTGACGCAGGCTTGAACACCCGACCCGGGCCGGTTGAGGACGTCCTGGCTCGAGGCGACCCATAGGTCCGGACCCTGTCGGGTAGCCGCGACGATGGCCGCTCGCGCAGGCCACTGGGGTGCCGGGTCGGGAGCCGAGGAAGGCCAGACGGAAGGATTCGCGCCGGGCGTGTCGGCTGGGCTGTGGGTCGCGCCGCTGGTGGCAGGCTCGCCAATGGCCACCCTTGCTGGCAGGTCCAACTGCGGGCCGAGACTACTCCCACCGGTTCGCCGCACACCTGCCGGCGGGCTGCTCGCGTCGGCCAAGTCAGGGGCGACCATCGACCAGACCGGCGTCTCGACGGGGTCCTGCCGCGGTGGTGGCTGGCGCAGGGGTGGCAGCTGCGGGAGTGCCGCGGCAGGCTCGATCCCGAGTGCCGGCATCGGGCTGGTCGCCATCGGTCCGGAGACGCCATCGACGCCGGCCTCAGCGGCGGGCTGGGAGGCGGGCTGGGCGTCGTCTGCCGTGTCGGACGCCGTCTGCGCCTCGAGCGCGGTCAGCGTTGCGTCGGTGGCGGTGGACTCCGTTGCGGGCGGCGGTTCGGGGAGACTGGCGGCGGGTGTGACGGCAGCAAGGTCCTGCGGGGTGGGTATGGGCAGGCTGCGGCGGCCCGGCCGTAGTCGGGCGAACAGGTCAGTAGTCCTGGCAATGGCAGCAGCGGCCGTGTCATGGCCGGGCTCCGATTGGCTGGCTACGGCAGCCGCACGACGTGGGGCATCGTGGGCCGCAGTCTCTGCCACGTCGTCGCCGATGGCGGCCGGGTCCGAATCGACACCTTCCGGGGCTCGGCCGGCGATGGCCTCGACAATGGGCTCGTCCTCGAGTGGCGCGGCGGGCGCTGCGACCAGTGGCTCGGGCGGCGGACCGGCGACCTGCGGCAGGTCAGTCGTCGGCCAGGCCAATGTGGCGAGGTCCAGCGGGACGCCATGGCCGTTGTGGCTGTGTTCGTCCGGCCCTGTGTCGATGGTGTCGAGACTCGCGGCGTCGAGATGTGCAAACGGTGCGGCAAGGACTTCCTGGCCGAGGTGTGGCGCACACGAAAGGCAGCGTCCGTCCGCTTCGTTCCAGCAGTTGCCGCAGGTGTACTGGCGGCACGACATACAGAACTGGAACGTCTTGTGGAAGGCATCCAGCTGGTCCGTTGTCTGCGCGCGCTGCCGCTCGTTGCGGGCGTCCGCAAAGGCCTCGTCGAGCGACGACTCGTCGTTGGCGACGAAGTTGACCAAGCCCTTGGACAGGACCTTCAGTGCGCCGAAACGCCGGGCCTTGGGAGCGGCCGCTTCGAACGTGTAGCGAGTGCCGCAGCGCTCGCAGAAGGATTCGGTGAGAATTTCGGGCATCATGCCCCCAGAACTGAGCGACTCGGTGAAGGGGTCTGCCCCTCCAGCGGGTCGAGAGTATAGCGCAGCCCTATCTCCGGTCCGCTGACCGACGGTACCGCCCACATGCCCCGAAGGTCAGGGGAGTGGAGTCGCGCACGGGTCGGAACCGGTGTGGGCAGGCGCCCTGCTAGACTCCGGCCCGACGATGCGACCACTCGCCGACCTCGAGCGCTTCCTCGAGCGGCTGCTTGAGCGTCCCGCCGCTCGACTGTTCCGCACGCACCTGCAACCCGTCCAGGTACAGCGTCGCGTGGAACGAGCGATGGAGGCCGACCGGCGGACGAGCGCGGGTCGGGTGCGGGTGCCCGATCACTATGCCGTGCGCCTTGCCCCGCAGGACGTTGCCGACTTGGGAGTGGTCCTTGACGAGGTTGCCGCCGAACTGGCCGATGCGGCGCTGGCCTTCGCCCGAGCCCGAAACTACAGTCTGGCCGGACGACCCAGGGTCGATCTCATCGAGGATCCCGCCCTGCGCCGTGGTGATATCGAAGTGGAAGCGACGTTTGGTGCCGACCCTGAGGTGCGGCCGGCGGCCCTGGGCCAGACGATGCTGTTCGAGGTGCCAGCAATGACCGCTCCGAACGCGATCCTGCGCAGGGTCACGCCGGGCGGGATCGACCGCGAGATCGTGCTGGACGGCAGCCTGCTGACGATCGGCCGTGCCGACGACAATGGACTGGTCCTGCGCGATCAGCGCGTCTCACGCCACCATGCCCGCCTCCGAGCGCGGGCCGGGATGCTCGTCCTGACGGACCTCGGCAGTCGCAACGGTGTGCGCGTCAACGGTGTGACGGTGATCGAGGCGGCACTGGGCGTCGGCGACCAGATCGAGATCGGCGACGCGGCATTCGTGATCGAATCGATCATGCACCCAGCGTTGGCTGGTGACGGGCCGGGCGCGGACTGATGGATCCGGCCGTCGCCATCGTGTGGATCCTGCGCCTCACGTTTCTGGTGCTGCTCTATGCGGTCCTCGTCGGCGTGACGCGCGTCCTGCTGCGCGATCTGCGTGCGGCCGCACGAGAGCCAGGCAGCGCCCTGGGGCGGCTCGTCGTGATCGCCTCGGAAGTGGCCGAACCCCGCAGCGCCACGGTCTTCGATCTCGATGCGGTGGCCACCGTCGGGCGAGACGTCAACAACACGATCGTGGTCGATGACCCGTTCGCCAGCGCCGAGCATGCGGTCCTGTCCTTCCGCGGTCGAGCCTGGTATCTCGAAGATCTGGCCAGCACGAACGGTACCTACCTCAACGGCCAGCGGCTGGACGGCCTGGCGGCACTCGCCTACGGCGATGAGTTGCAGGTTGGCCGGGTCCGGTTCCGACTCGAACGGCCCCGAAGCTGACGTGCTGAGTTCCATCGCCCACCGCCAGGCGAGCGGGTGGCTGGGCATTCGGCCTCGTTTCCGGCGCCGTGAACTCGGTCTGCTCGTGCTGGTGGCGGTCGCCCTGACCGTCGGCAGCGTGTCGCTGGGGACCACCCGCGAACTGCTGGCCGGCGAGCCACTTCGCCTGCAAGTCGCCCAGCCGGCTCAGCTGGCCGTCTATCTCGCGGCGCTCGCTGTGGCGCACCTCGCGCAAGTCCTGGCCGGGAGGCGCACGGACCAGGTCCTCCTGCCGACGGTGGGGTTGCTGGGCGGAATCGGCCTCCTGCTCATGGAGCGCCTGCCCCAGGACCTGGCCGGATCGGTCTTCGGTGACGCCCTCGGGCTGGCCGGTGCCCAGCTCATCTGGCTGGTCCTGGCGATCGCCGCCATCGCCGTGCTGGCCGTGGTGGTGCGCTCCGACACCTGGCTGCGCCACTACAAGTACACCTGGGCAGCCGCCGGAATCGGCCTCCTCCTGTTGACCTTTGTGTTGGGGCAAGAGTCGAATGGGGCACTCCTGACCCTGCGTCTGGGGCCGATCAGCGGGCAGCCGACGGAGCTGCTCAAGGTCATTCTGGTCGTGTTCCTGGCGGGCTACCTGTCCGAATTCCGGCCCCTCCTGGTGGAGCAGAGCACCCGCATTGGGCCCCTGCAGCTGCCCCCGCTGCCATACCTCGTTCCGATGGTGACGATGCTGGCCATCGCCATCGGGATCGTCGTGATCCAGCGAGACCTTGGGGCGGCGTTGCTCCTGTTCACGGTGTTCCTGGGACTGGTCTACGTGGCCACGACGCGGATCAGCTACGTCCTCATCGGGTTGGTCCTGTTCGTACTCGGGAGCTACGTGGCGTACCGCCTGTTCGGCACGGTTCGGGTGCGAGTAGACATCTGGCTGCACCCGTTCGTGGATGCGTCCGGCGACGGGTACCAGATCGTTCAGTCGCTGGAGGCGTTCGCCCGGGGCGGAATCCTTGGCACCGGACTGGGCAACGGACTGCCGAGCGTCGGCGGTCGTCTGCCGATTCCGGCTATTCATACGGACTTTCCGCTCGCGGCGCTCGGCGAGGAGCTCGGTCTGGCCGGCATCCTGGCCATCCTCGGCCTCTATCTCATCGTCATCGAGCGCGGTCTTCGAATCGCCACGGCCTCAGCCGACGATTTCCGGGCGTTGCTGGCGACCGGCCTGTCGATGGTCGTCGGTGTGCAGGCGTTCATCATTGCCGCGGGCAACCTCAAATTGATCCCGCTTACCGGCATAACGCTGCCGTTCATCAGCTACGGCGGCTCCTCCCTGACGGCCAATGCCGTCGTCGTCGGGTTGCTCCTGGCGCTCTCGGACCAGGGCGTCGAGCCGCCGCCCTCACCACGCCCAGCCGGTCGCGACGTGCACTGGCCAGGCCGGCGGCGGCCGTGATGGGGACGCGCGGGACCGGCCCAGGCCGCAGCCCCCGGCCGATCGGGGTCGGCATCGTGCGCCTGTGGCTGGTGTTGCTTGCGGCCTTCGCGATCCTCGCCGCGGGAGCGGGCTACTGGCAGGTCCTGCGGGCACAGGACCTGGTAGACCGCGCGGACGATCCCCTCCTGGTGGCGGCCGCACGCCAGACGGTGCGAGGTCGGATCTTCGATCGCAGCGGTACCGTCCTGGCCACGTCGCGTTGGGGCCCAGATGGCGAGCCGTATCGCGTCTACGCCAGTCGCGCCCTGGCGCCCGTGCTGGGCTACGCATCGAGCATCTATGGCACGTCCGGGCTGGAGCAAGCCTATGACGCGGCGCTGTCGGGGGTCAGTTCGTCCGATCCCATCGATGCACTGCTGGCCAAGTTTCGGCGCGATCGCTTTCGTCCGGAGGATCTGACCCTGAGTTTGTCGCTGCCGCTCCAGCAGGCGGCAGTGCGCTTGCTCGGTACGAGTCGTGGCGCAGTGGTCATGCTCGATCCGCGCACCGGCGCGGTGCTTGTGCTGGCCTCCACTCCGACATTCGACGCCGGCGGAATCGCCAATCCCGGCACCGCCAGAGCAGCCTTCAGCGCCGCCGCCGCCGACCCCGGTCAACCGTTGCTTGATCGAGCGACGCAGGGCCTCTACGTGCCGGGCTCCGTGTTCAAGATCGTGACGGCCATTGCGGCACTCGGATCGGGGGCGATCACCCCCAGCACGCGCTATGCCCAACAGCCCGCGGCCGAGACCAGCGGCCTGCTGGTGTCCGGGTTCCGCGTGCGCGACGGCCATCACCTGTTCACCGGATCGGAGGAGCTCGACTTCGCCCGGGCGGTCGAGGTGTCCTGCAACATCTACTTCGCCCTGGCCGGACTGGCCACCGGCGGCGCCGAGATGACCGCCTGGGCGGACCGACTCGGCTTCGGTGCGCCGATCCCCTTTGATCTGCCCACCGCGGCCAGCCAGCTGACGAGCGGGGGCGGGAGCTTCGGCGGCGGTTTTCGCGACGATGTGGAACTGGCCAACGCGGCCTACGGCCAGGCCGAAACACTGGCGACGCCGCTCCAGATGGCGCTGGTGGCGGCGGCCGTGGCCAACGACGGTGTCCTCATGCGACCGCAGCTGGTGACCCGCCTGTCCGGCGCCGGCGGGGTCACCGAGATCGCCCCGCAGGTCTGGCGCGAGGTGATCAGCCCGGACCTTGCTCATGAGATCGCCGCGGCGATGTTGCAGGCGGTGGAAGGGCCGGACGGGCAGCGCTTCACGGCCGGCGCGGCGGTACCAGGCGTCCCCACCGCCGGCAAGAGTGGCACGGCCCAGTTGGACGGCTCGGCGCAGCCGCACTCGTGGTTCATCGGGTTCGCTCCGGCCACCCACCCACAGGTCGCCATCGCGGTCATCGTCGAGCAGGGTGGTGGCTCGACCCGGGCCTCGCCCATCGCCGGACAGCTCCTTGCGCAGTACTTCGCCACGTTCCGACCATGACCGTTGATCCGCCGGCCGATCCGCCGATTCAGCCGCCGCCGCGCGGTCCAGCGGCCGGCCGACCGCTCGTCGAGCGGATCGGCCTGGCGCTGATCGCCCTCGTACTGGCGGGTCTGTTCGCCGTTGTCGCGCTGGCTGGGTTCGTGGGCGGCGAGCCGTTTCTTGGAATCATGGGCAGCCTCGGCTGTCTGATGACCCTGTGGGCAGGGACCCGTACCCTGATCCGCGGCTGACGATGTTGCCGAGGTGTTCGCGCCTGATGGTGTGGCGATGACTCCGCTACTGAAGCCGCATAGGGCCAGGTTGCGCGTCGGAACCGCAACGGCGTCTCGGACGTACTATCTGGCGACGCTGCGGGCGAGAGCCGACAGCGCCGCTGATGCCATCGCCACACGCCAGCAACCAGCCACCGTCACGCCCCTGCGGGCGGGCGTCATCCGCGAGGGAGACCGATGACGACGAAGATCCAGGAGACCGGCGAGAAGGTCGTGGCCAATGTCGAACGAGTCATCGTCGGCAAACACGACGAAGTTCGACTGGCCCTGGTCGCCCTCATGTGTCGTGGCCACCTGCTCATCGAGGACGTGCCCGGCACGGGCAAGACGGTCCTGGCCAAGGCGCTCGCGCGCAGCCTCGGTTGCAGCTTCCGGCGGATCCAGTTCACGCCCGACCTGCTGCCCTCGGACGTGACCGGGCTGTCCATCTACAACCAGAAGACCCAGGAATTCGAGTTTCGCCCGGGACCGATCATGGCCCAGGTGGTCCTGGCTGACGAAATCAATCGCGCGACGCCCAAGACCCAGTCGAGCTTGCTCGAGTGCATGGACGAGCGCCAGGCCACGGTCGACGGGACCACCCATTTCATGCCGGACCCGTTCCTCGTCATCGCCACCCAGAACCCGATTGAGTACGAGGGCACGTTCGCCCTGCCGGAGGCCCAGCTCGACCGCTTCCTGCTGCGGATCCGGATGGGCTACCCGCAGCCGATCGACGAGATCGTCATCCTGGACGAACAGAAGCACAGCCATCCGCTCGACGACATTGAGGTGGTGTGCGAGCTGGAGGAATTGCGCGGCCTGCAGGCTGCGGTTCGCGACGTGCACGTCGAATCGTCGGTGAGCAGCTACATCGTTCGGCTGGTGAACGGGACGCGGGACCACCCGGACGTCTATCTCGGGGCGTCGCCGCGCGGCTCGATCGCGCTGTACCGGGCGAGTCAGGCGCTGGCCGGCCTGCTGGGCCGCGACTATGTCATCCCCGATGATGTCAAGGCGCTCGCCGTGCCCGCCCTGGCGCACCGTCTCATCATCAAGACGAGCTCTTCGATCCACGATGTGCGGCCTGACCAGATCGTGCGTGAGCTCCTCGACACGCTGCCAGTCGAGGCGACGGGGCAAGCACTCGACGGCTCGCGCTTGCCGGGCGGTGCAGCCGCGGCCGGTGGGCAAGGCCGTTTCGCCGCGCGCCCGGGTAGCGACCGGTCGGGAACGAGCTAGACCGATGACTGCCCCGCGATGATCCGTCGGCTGGAGCTGCTCGCGCTCGGCGTCGTACTCGTCGTCGGCGCGTTTTCGACCGGCTTGCCGTTCCTGTTCTACCTGCTCTACCTGATCCTCTTCGTCGTAGGTGGCAGCTATATCGTGACCAGGCTCGGGATGACGGACCTCGAGGCCGGCTATGCCGTCGGCCAGCTCAGCGCATATGTCGGGGAGCAGCTCCGGGTGACGTACACCCTGCGCAATGGTGGTCGATTCCCGAAACCGTGGCTGGAGGTGCACAACCCGACGAGCCTGCCCATCCAGATCCCGGGACGAGCCGTCTCGCTGGCCTCGAGGGGCGAGCGGAGCTGGATCGCCAAGGTGCCGCTCGTTCGGCGCGGCCACTACCGGATTGAGCCGCTCCACGTCCGGACCGGTGACCCGTTCGGGTTCTTCGAAGTGTCGGCCACGGTTGGCCAGACGGTCACCGTGGTGGTCTACCCCCGGATCGACCCGCTGCCGCTGTGGCGTTTGCCGGCAGCCAACCTGGAGGGAAGTCACGCCGCCCCGGAACGCACCTTCCAGACGAGCCCGCTGGCGACCACCATCCGACCCTACGCGCCCGGCGACAGCATGAATCGGATCCACTGGAGGTCGACGGCACGTCACGGCGAGATCCAGGTCAAGGAGTTCGACCTGGAGCAGACCGCCGATGTTTGGCTCTTCCTTGATCTGGACCGCAGTGTGCAGGCGGGTGCTGGTGACGACTCCACAGCGGAGCTGGCGATCCGTGCGGCGGCCTCCATCGCCGATCGGTCCCTGGCCGAGAACCGGGCCGTTGGCCTGACTGTATTTGCGCACCGGACCGCCATTCTGCCGGCCGACCGCGGCAGCCGACAGCACCTCAAGATCATGCAATTGCTGGCGGCCGTTGATCCCGACGGCGCTACCTCGCTCGCCGAGGGGCTGTCGAATGGGCTGCTTCGGCTGCGCCGAGGCATGACCGCCGTGATCGTCAGTCCATCGCTCGATCGCGCCTGGGTCCGCCCCTTGGCCAGCCTGCGGGCCCGGGGCGTGGCCTGCGTAGTCCTGTCCGTCGATGCCCACGCTGCCGCCATCGCGGCCGGGCGTCGCCTCCCGGCTGATCCGGCACGGAGCACTGCTCCCCTCGAGCAGGACGTGGCGCACGTCGCCCAGGCTGCCGCTCGTGCCCTTCGGCACACGCTGGCCGAGTACGACCTGCGCATGCACACGGTGACGCACGACCGGCCACTCAGCGAACAGCTGGCGGGCTGAGGCGTGGACACCCCGGTGCGACCGGCCGACATGCGGGAAGTGGAGGACAGGCGCCGCCTCCCATTTGCTCCGGCCGAGGGTTGGACGACGGTAGGTTTGGTCGTCCTGCTGGGATTGACCGTGGCCTGGTCGATCGACGATGCGAGCTGGGTCCTGGGACGACGTGGTCTCACCGACTTCCTGCCCTGGGCGGCCAGCCTCGGTGTCGCCTGGGGGTTCCTCAGTGCCAAGCTTGGCTGGCCGCGCTGGCTGGCTCACCTCCTCGGTGCCGTGGCGGCTGCGCTCGTGCTGCCCGTCATCGTCGGTTCGATCCTCGTCCCCCAGGGCGGAAATCCTGTGAGCTGGTACCAGGCGACAGCCGGTTCGGTCGTGGACGCCTACCTCGATCTGGCCTATCGCGGGCTGGCGTACACCACCCAGATCGGTCACTTCCTGCTGGTCCTCGCGATCCTGTGCTGGGCCCTCGGACAGTTCGCGGCGTATGCCGTATTCCACCATCGACGACCCGCCAATGCCGTCGTCCTGGTCGGTGCCGCCCTGGTTGCCAACATGGCCTTGACCATCCGGGACCAACTGCCGTACCTCATCGTGTGCAGCCTGGCCGGGCTCTTCCTGCTCATCCGCAGCCACGCGTACAGTGAGCGGTCGCTCTGGGCCAGGCACCGGATCGGTGACACGAGCGCCCTGGGTGGACGTTACCTGCGCGCCGGCACCGTATTCGTGGCCACTGCGGTGACCGCCGCCCTACTGCTCACGGCGGGCGCGACATCCGCGCCGTTGGCCAACTTGTGGAACGGCGCGGACCAACGGCTCATCGCGGCCGGTCGCGAACTCCAGCGTGTCTTTCGCGCCGGTGGGCCGGGGACGCGCCTGCTGTCGGTCGACTTCGGGGCGAGTGCGCCGATCACCGGCAGCTGGACTACCGACAGTACGCCCGTCCTGCGGATCAGCGTGCCGGATGACGGGCACTACTACTGGCGTGCCGTTACCTACGACCATTTCGACGGCCGGAGCTGGAGCTGGACAGCCGCGCAGGCGGCGAAGGTGGCCTCCAGGGCTGTCACGCTGGCCGGCACGGCGGATGATCCACGTACGCTCGGGGCTCGGCGCCAGCTGACGTTGCAGGTCACCGAACTCGGTTTGGATCCACAGGCGGTGTTTGCGCCCGACGCACCGCTGTCGGTGGATGTCGGTACGTCTGTGACTAGCGTCGGTGCCCCGAGCGCCGCCGGCGGCAGTGCGGCGCAGGCGGCGCAGGCGGCGCCGAACCCGTCGCCCGATGGCACGGTTGGCGCGACGACCTACTTCGCCGGGATCACCGCGTCGGCCAGCTCCTACCAGGTGACTGCCCTTGTGCCGATCGACGGTGTTGCCGATCCCACCCACGGACTGACCGCCAACAAGTTGCGGGTGGCCGGCACGGCCTATCCGCCCAGCGTGCGACAGCTGTACCTGCAACTGGACGCGGGTACGGTGGGCCCGGCGACGCGCGGTCTGCTCGCCGAGATCCTGGCCAGGCACCCGGAAGCCCGGCGCAATCCATACGATCTCGCCCGCGCCATCACCACGTACCTGGTCTCGGAGGGCGGCTTCACCTACCAGACGGACGTGACCGGCGTCCCGTGCGGCGATGCCGGACCGGTCGAGTGCTTTGCCGGGCATCGAGTGGGCTACTGCGAGTACTACGCCAGCACGATGGCCGTGCTGTTGCGCCTGGAAGGCGTACCAGCCCGGCTGGCCGAGGGGTTTCTGCCCGGCCCGCGCGACGCGACCGGACAGGAAATCATCCGCAAGAGCAACTCGCACGCCTGGGTCGAGGCGTACTTTCCCGGCTACGGCTGGATCCAGTTCGACCCGACCGGCGGCGGTGTGGGCCAGGACCGGCCGCTGCCGGCCGGTCCGGTCGTGGCCTCGCCGCGCGCCACGCCGCGCCCGGCGGCGGGCGATCAGGGTCCCGATCCGCGGCCGCGCACCAGGCCGGATGCCTCACCCAGCGTGTCCGCCGGGGTCGGTGCCATGTCCTCGAACGGGGGCGCCGGACCGCTCATCGCGGTCACCCTGCTGCTTGGTCTGCTGGTCGGGTTCCTGGCCTGGCGGACCGGCCGCCGCCGTGCGCTGGCTGCGGTAGAACCCGAGCGTGCCTATCGGGGCGTGGTCCGATTGGCGCAACGGCTTGGCTTCGCACCTCGACCCAGCCAGACTGCCTACGAATACGCCCGTGCGCTCGGTGAGATCGTGCCAAACGCGAGGCTGGACCTCCAGACAGTGGCGCGCGCCAAGGTGGAAGTGGCGTACGGTCGACAGCACCTCGGCGAGGACCGATTGCATGCGCTTCGAGCTGCCCAGCGCCGACTGCGCGTGGCGCTCCTCAGCCTTTTGCTACGCCGTCGAGCTCTCTTCCGTCGCTGGCGCTGATTGCCGCGGGGTGGCGCGCCGGCTAGAGGGAACCGGCGTTGTCGCGCGCCCGGGTCGCCGCCTCGGTCGGGGTGTCTGCCGTCGACTCTTGTGTCTGGAGGGGCGCCAGGTGGTCGGTCAGATTGTGGCCTCGGAGGATCGCCCGGCCGCGGGCCAGTTCAACGATCGTCAGTCCGGTCAAGGCCCAGGGGAACGACCAGAACCGATCGAGGGGCACATCGAGCAGGGTCAGGAGGGTCACCTTGAGAATGCCGTCATGGGCGACGAGCAGGGTCCAGGGCGTATCCGGCCCCGGGCTGGGTGGATAGCCTGCGGTGTGTCTTGCCTCCGGTCTGGCCGACGGCCGCGCGGCGCCCAGACGAGTCAGCACGTCCAGCAGGGCGATGCGAGCGCGGACACCGGCGTCGAGCACGCGTTCGCCACCGGGGGCCTGCGCCTGGGTGGGTGTCCGACGCCAGGCGTCAAGCTCGGGTCCGTAGCGGGCGACGATCTCGTCACGTCGAAGACCTTCCCAGACGCCCTGGTCGATCTCGATGAACCCGGGCTCGGGCCGGAGCAGGGCGTGAGCGCCGGGGCCATGTACGAGCTCCAGTGCTGCGGCCACTGCGCGGGCGGTCTCCGTTGTTCGACCGAGCGGCGAGTGGACGATCTCGACTGGTGCGTGCGCCGGCACCGCCATGCGCGGCGGCGCGTCCGGCCGAGCCAGACGTCCACCCACGAGTTCCGCCTGGCGCGTGCCGAGTGGCGACAGCGGTGTGTCCAGGCGACCCTGGAAGCGACCCTCGACGATGGCCGTGGATTCGCCGTGTCGGAGCAGGACGAGGGTCGCCTCGAGTGCATCGGGAAGGAGACCGGCAGATGGACTCAGCGGTCGAGTCCCAGGCGGATCGTCCACAGGTCGAGCACGGCCTCGTTGGCTCGAATGGCGTCCGCCACCGCCGCCGGCGCATCGTCGTCGAGGGCCAGGATCATGAGCGCGTCGGCGCGCGGAGCGGAACGGGCCAGATGCATCGCGCTGATGTTGACATCCGCCTCGCCCAGCATGAGCCCGATCCGACCCATCGTGCCCGGTCGATCCTGGTGGCGGGTGACCAGCATGGCCGGGCTGGGTGCCATGTCGATCCAGTAGTCGTTGAGCCTGGTCAGGCGCGGCTCACCACCGGCCACGGTGCCGGCCACCGTGGTGGTCGTACCGTCCGACACGCCGGACAGGGTGAGCTGCGACGCGTAGGCACCGGCGTCGGTCGTCTTGCGTTCGACCACCGTGATCCCGCGAGCCTTGGCCAGGGCACCGGCGTTGACCAGGTTGACCCGTTCCGTGGTGGATGTCTCGAGGAGGCCCCGAAGCACCGCCGCGGTCAATGGGCCAACCTCGAAGCCGCCGAGTTCGCCGGCCACCTCGAGGGTGAGCGTCTTCACGCCGGTGCGGCAGAACTGGGCAAAGAAGCGGCCCAGTGTCTCGGCCAGGGGCAGGTACGGCGCGATCGCCCGGGCCGTCTCGGGGGTGAGCAGTGGCGCGTTGACGGCATAGCGCGCCGGACGACCGTCGAGGACATCCAGCACCTGCGCCGCGACCTCTTCCGCGACGAGCACCTGGGCCTCCGCGGTGGAAGCCCCGAGGTGCGGGGTGAGGACGGTGTTCGGTGCCTCGAGCAGCGGTGAATCGAGGGGCGGCTCGTGCTCGAAGACATCGATCCCGGCGCCGGCCAGGCGACCGTCGCGCAATGCCTGGGCGACGGCCGCTTCGTCAACGACGCCGCCGCGGGCCACATTGAGCAAGAATGCGCCGGGCTTCATGCGGGCAAGTTCTGGCGTGCCGATGAGGCCCCGCGTGGCCCGTCCGAGCGGCACGTGCAGGGTGATCGCGTCCGAACGTTCGAGAAGCGTCTCGAACTCCACCAGCTCGACGCCGTGCAGGGTGGCTTGTTCCGCGCTGACGTACGGATCGACGCCGATGACGGTCATCTCCATGGCTCGAGCGCGCTTGGCGATGGCCTGGCCGATCTTGCCCAGGCCGACAATGCCCAGCGTCCGTCCGCGCAGTTCCACCCCCGTGAACTGGCTGCGCTTCCACTCGCCCCGGCGGACCGAGGCATCGGCTGCGGGGATCCGCCGGGCCAGGGCGTAGAGCAGGGCCAGGGTGTGTTCGGCGGCCGCGATGGTGTTCCCGGTGGGGGCGTTGACGACGACGATTCCGGCCCGGGTGGCCGCGTCGAGGTCCACGTTGTCCACGCCGACTCCGGCCCGACCGATCACGACCAGACGCCGACCAGCAGCAATGAGCTCGGCGTCCACCTTGACCTGGCTGCGCACGACGAGTGCGTCGTAGTCGGGCAGCAAGGCGGCGTACTCCGCGGCACTCAGACCCGGCCGTTCGTCGACCTCGTGTTGCGTCCGGAGCAGCGCGATACCCTCGCTCGCGATCGGCTCGGCGACGAGAACCTTCATCCGCGTACCGTCGCGGGGAGCGCCACGCCGGAGGCCGCCAGGGCGGCGCGCTGGGCCGCGGCAACGGCACTGCCCGGCTCGACCGGCCGGCCGAAGGCGATGGAGACTTCCTCGAGCACGCTCATCGCGTCGAGGATCTCGCCGAGCGTGACCGAACCGAGGTGGCCGACCCGGAAGATGAGGCCGGTCAGCTTGCCCTGCCCGCCGGCCAGCACGACGCCGCGCGACTTGACCTCGCCGTTGAACGCCTTCCAGTCCAGTCCTTCGGGCACCCTGGCCGCGGTCACCGTGCGGGACGCCGAGGCCGGGTCGGCGAACAACTTGAAGCCGAGCGCCACCAGGCCCGCGCGGGTCGCTGCCGCGCATGTCTCGTGCCGGGCGAAGATCGCGGCCGGGGTTTCGCGCTCCATCAGGCTCAGGCCCTCGTCGACCTGGTAGACCACCGCGATGGCCGGTGTCCAGGGCGTCTGGCCCTTGGCATGGGCGTCCCGGTGAGCGCGCAGATCGAAATAGACGCGCGGCATGGTGGCGGTCTCCATGGCCGCCCAGGCTCGCTCGGAGGCCGCCACCATGGCCAGGCCAGGTGCCGCCATCCAGGCCTTCTGCGAGCCGGTCACCACGACGTCCACACCCCAGGCGTCCATCTCGAACGGGACTGCGCCCAGGGCGGACACGCTGTCGACGACGATGAGCGCATCCGGTGCCACCTCGCGGATGACGGCGCTGAGACCCGCGATCGGGTTCATGACCCCGGTCGATGTCTCGTTGTGGGTGAGCAGGACGGCTCGGTAGCCGGGGGCGGGTTCGGCCAGCAGGGCTGCCCGGAGGGTTGCCGGGTCGGCCGCCCGGCCCCACTCGACATCGAGCCGGGTGACGTCCGCACCGTACGTTGTGGCAATCCGGGCGAAGCGGTCGCCGAACGAACCGATCGAGACGCCCAGGACACGGTCGCCGGGCGAGAGCAGGTTGACCACGGCCGCTTCGAGCCCACCGGTACCCGCGCAGGAGAGCATGGCGATATCGCCGGTCGTCCCGAAGTACGGCCGCATCCGGTTGAGCAGCCGACCGAGCATCGCCGCGAACTCGGGGCCGCGATGGTTGATCATCTGGCGCGAGCCGGCCTCCCGGACGGACGGCGGCAGGGCGGTGGGACCAGGGATCCGCAGGTTCGGTTCGAAACGGTTCACGGGGCGGAGCCTCCTTGCGCTTGCGGTGGGGCAGGGGAGACGGCAAGGCGCGACGTCGCGTGGATGGTCGCACGACTGGACGAACGTGCGCCACTCGGGTATATATGCCGCCATATGCACACAATCCGTCGAACCACGATCCTGGCCGACACGGACCTGCTCGAACGGGTGGACCGCCTGGCACGCACGGAGCGGACGACGAAGACGGCGATCATCGTGGCTGCACTGGAGGCGTACCTGGCTGCCCGCGAGTCGCGTCAGACGCTGGCCTTCGTGGGTGTCGGACGGAGTAGCCACGGCCGGCTGTCGCTCGACGGCCGGACGATCGCTCGACGGGAGCTCGGTCGGCGCGAAGGGAACGGAGGCACACCCAGTGGCCTCCCCAGCGGTGCGGCTCGCGGCCCGGCCCGCGAGGGTGGCTAGGGGTGGCTGCGCTGCTCGATACGAGCGTGGTACTGGCTGCCGCGGATCGGGCTGACCTCAATCACGCCGCTGCCGTGCGCTGGTTCGAGCGGGTGGACGAGCCGCTCCTGCTCGGGGCGCTCAACCTGGCCGAAATTGATCATGTGCTCCAGCGTGAGCTGGGTCCTGCGGCCACGCTGGCGCTCGTCGAGACGATCACGTCGGGCGCGGTGCGCCTGGTCAGTCCGACCGACGCGGACCTTGCCCGGGCAGGGCAACTGCTGATCGAGGCGGCAGAACACCATCCGCGCCTGGCGGAAGCTGTCCTGGTGGCCACGGCGGAGCGTCTCGGGATCCGTCGGGTGGCCACCTTCGAACGCCGCCCGATCGCGATCTTCCGTCCGCGCCACGTCCGCGCCCTGGACCTGGAACCCTGATCAGGCCACGTCCATCTGCGGCGTCCAGAGCAGCGTCGGCGGTCGGTCCATGCCTGGCAACGGGGCATTCGGAGCCGTCTGGATGCCGGCCACGAAGGCACTCACGAGACGAGGTTCGAGCTGGCTGCCCGAGGCGTCCTCGAGGCGCCGGATCGCCTCGTCCACGTCGAGCGCCTTGCGGTACGGACGGGTCGTGGTCATCGCGGAGAACGCATCGGCCACGGCGAGGATCCTCGCGATGAACGGGATGGACTCGCCCGCCAGGCCATCGAGGTAGCCGCTGCCGTCCCAGCGCTCATGGTGGTGGCGAATGCCGCCGCGCACGAGGTCCAGGTCCGGGACGTCCCGGACGATGCTGACGCCCAACGCCACGTGCTGCTGGACCACAGCGAATTCCTCGGCTGTCAGAGCTGCCGGCTTGCGCAGGATCCCGTCCGGAATTCCGATCTTGCCGACGTCGTGGAGGAGCCCGGCCGTGCCCAGCGTTCGTCGAAGCGCGGGATCCAGCCCGAGCTGATCGGCCAGGAACAGGGCATAGCGAGCCACGTCTTCGGAGTGGCGCTTGGTGTAGCGATCCTTGGTGTCGACCGCGATGATCAGGCCCTGAAGGAGGTCGAAGCTGCTCTGGGCTGCGGCCCGCTCGAGGTCGACGACGGGACCGGCCACCCGGATGGCGTCGCCTCCGCTGGCCTTCGCCTCACCCAGGGTGACCGTGGCCAGTGACAGCAATTCCGTAGCCGCGTCGCCATCGACAGGCGAGAAGCAGATCCCGACGCTGACCGTGACCGGCAGGCGCTCCGACGCGCCGAACTGGAGGCTCAGGTTGGCCAGTTGCGCGCGCAACCGCTCGACGGCCGGTTGGAGGTCCGCGACACACTGACTGGGGGCCACGATGAGGAACTCGTCGGGTCCGAAGCGACCAAGGATGGAACTCGAGGAGAGTTCACGGATGAGCGTGCCGGCGACATCCACCAGGGCACGGTCTCCGGCCCCGTGTCCGTGGGTGTCGTTGATCAAGCGGAAGTTGTCAAGGTCGACAATAGCCAGGCCCACGACACCTGCGTCCGCCCGGGCCATCTCCAGCAGTTCCGCGAGGGTGGCCACCACGGCCCCGTGGTTGAGCAGTCCAGTCAGCGCGTCACGTCTGCCCGCTTCGACCAGGTCGGTGGTCTGCTGGCTGAGTCGTCGCTGGGCGGCCCGGAAGATGAGCTGCAGCAGGACGGCCAGCAG
>JANMQO010000010.1:0-1998 GCA_031370565.1 Chloroflexota bacterium | reverse complement strand
CGGTGATCGCGCCGAGGGCACCGCGGCGGCCCGACTGACGCAGCCTGACTGAGACATCGCGAACGCGCATCCCGGCCGCATCGACGATGACCGGCGCATCGACCGCGAAGATGACCCGGTTGGCCGTGGGGTCGCGCAGGCTGATCGAGTTATCGGGCAGCAGGGTCGCCTGGAGGGCGCCGGCATCAAGCGTGAAGTCGATCGAGACGGGCGCCTTCGGATCAGTGAACGTGGCCCCGAAGTGGAAGCCATCGGCTGTCGGGCTGACGTCGACGGTCTCGCGCCCACCGCCGCCATAGCGGAACCCATCGCCCTCCTCACGAGACGGCTCGCCGCCGGTGAGCGCCGGTGAGCCGAACGTCAGGGCGTACTGCCCGCCTGAGAGACGGGCGAGATCAGATCCCGTGTGATCCGAAAGCTCGACGACCCGATCGTTCGCCTTGGTGCGCTTCGCGAACCCGGACCCTGACGCCTCGGGAACAAGGCCAAGATCGATCGGCTGCCAGTGCCCCTGGTCATCGAGGTAGTTGATCGCTTGTTCAGAGGTCGTCTGCGTGTAGGTGCCATCGCCTTTGGAAATCGTCCGGGTATGGCGCGTGGTCTCGGCGTCGACGATCGTTCCGGCGGGTTCGGGTCGTGGTGGCCGGACGTCTCCCCGCTCGATGCGTGGGTCGTTCGTCCGATCGCTCGTCCGGGCGCCAGCGGGTGCGTCAAACGGTTGAGCCAGTCCAGCCAGCGGCGGCTCCGGGTTCGTGGCGGTCGCCACGGCAGGCGCGACCGGCTGTGGAGCCGCAGCCGTCGCACTCACGGCAGCGACGCTGCCAGCGGTACCGATGAGTGGCTGCGATCCAAACGCGAAGATCAGAAGAACGACGACTGCGCGCCAGCCATGGCGGCGACCAAACCGAACCTGCACCTTGACCCCTCCCGACAGAACGATGATCTGCGTCAGCGGTTCAGTTCAGGCGATAGGTTGCGGCCTCCCCTGTGGCGCGGACTTCGCCGCGCGGCGTGAACCTGGCAGTATGTCGCCGGTCCGATCCCGCGCAGAGTAGCTGCGGGGAATCCGCCCTGTCAAGCCCCTGTTTCGAAAAGCGTTGGCCTGGTCCCGCTTCGGCAGCGGGCAAGCGACCGTCGAGGGCCCGCCGTCAGGGAACGACCCGACCGGATCATTGAGAACGCGTGATCTAGTCGAAGCCTGCGGATCTTCCGGCTGGCGCCGCGGCTCACACGATGATGAACTCGCGATGTTCGCCCCAGGCGGCCCGCAGCACGTCGCTCATCTCACCGACCGTGGCCTGGGCGGCGACCGCCTCGATGAGCGCGGGCATGACGTTCGTCTCGCCGCGCGCGCAGGCGTCGAGCCGGGCAAGGGCGGCGGCCCAGGCCGTCGGGTCGCGCTCGGCCCGGACCCGGCGGAGGGCCTCGACCTGACGGCGCTCCCCTTCTGGATCGATCCGTTGCAGCTTCGGGCTGGCGCTCGCCTCGTCCTGGTACTGGTTCACGCCGACGACGACCTGGTCGCCTGATTCGATCCGGCGCTGGACGAGGTAGGCCGACTCCTGGATCCGCTGCTGCTGGTAGCCGCGGTCGATCGCGGCGATGGTCCCGCCGAGCGCCTCGATCTCGGCCAGCTCCTCGAGCGCCGCGCGCTCCAGCTGGTTGGTCAGCGTCTCCACGTAGTACGAGCCGGCCAGCGGATCGGGCGTCTCGGTCACGCCCGACTCGTGGGCCAGGATCTGCTGGGTCCGCAGGGCCAGTCTGGCCGCCTCGGCGGTGGGCAGCGCGAGCGCCTCGTCGCGCGAGTTCGTGTGCAGGCTCTGGGCACCGCCCAGGATGGCGGCCAGCGCCTGGACTGTCGTGCGCACGACGTTGTTGTCGATGGAGACCGCGGTCAGGCTGCTGCCGGCCGTCTGGACATGGAACCGGCACATCATCGAGCGCGGGTTCGTGGAGCCATAGCGTTCACGCACGATCCGGGCCCACATCCGGCGGGCG
>JANMQO010000343.1:0-11090 GCA_031370565.1 Chloroflexota bacterium | reverse complement strand
GTGCTGGTCGCCGGGGCCGTCGCCACCGACAGCCCCGGTGCCGGCATCGGCGGCGGCCTCATCGCTGTGCTCGGGATCCTCGTCGTGAGCCTTGGCTACTTTCCGTGGTTTTGGGCCCGGGGTGGCCAGACGCCGGGCATGCGCCTGTTCCAGCTGCGCGTCGTGCGTGATCGGGATGGCGGTCCACTGTCCGGCGGCCAGGCGTTCCTGCGGCTGATCGGCTACTGGATCAACAGCATCGTCTTCTACATCGGCTTCGTCTGGATCTTCGTCGACAAGCGCAAGCGCGGCTGGCACGATCTCATCGCCGGTACCGTCGTCGTCAAGAAGATCTGACTGCCCGCCGGAGGGTTGAACCGGGCGCGATCCCGGACCGCCGATCCGCCGCCCGCGTCGGCCCGCCGCGCTGGTATCCTCGCCCGCGGAGAGGTGGCAGAGCGGCCGATTGCGGCGGTCTTGAAAACCGCTGGGTGCAAGCCCCGTGGGTTCGAATCCCACCCTCTCCGCCAACATTTCACGCACGAACGAACCGATCCGCCAGCGATCGGCGCCGATGCACGGTAGCAACGCGGTAGCAACAGGCGTACACCGACGGACAAGCGCGACGGCCCCCGGCGTGAACCAGAGGCCGTCAAGACCCAGCCGCACCGCACGCCAGTGGGTCTCGCCCGGTTCTACCAGATGCCCGCCGAGCGGGCCCTGGCGGCCATCCCGGCGGGCTCGATCAGCGTGCTGCTGACGGACCCGCCCTACACCAGCGTCAACCGCCAGGGGGAAACCGGCTCGCACTTGCAGCGCTGGTTCCCTGGCGGGCTCTCCTGGACCGAGATCGGCCGCCTCCTGGCGGTCGCCCGGCGCAAGCTGCGCGGCGATGGCGTCGCCTTCGTGATGGTCAATGGCGACGGGCTCCGCGACGCGCTGGATGCCCTGCAGCGGACCGGCTTCGCGCGGGTGAGGACCCGTCGTCTGGGATCGCCAGTACCCGGGCCAGGGGGGCGGCCTGCGGCACCAGACGGAGTTCGTGCTGGTGGGCCTGCTCCCCGGCTCGCGCACCCTGGCCGGCGTCGATCTCGTCTCGGTCAGCGCGGTCGGCCCGGGCACGGTCGGGCGCTATCCGACCCAGAAGCCTGATGGGCTCGGGCGCGTCCTGGCCAGGATCGCGAACATCGGCCTGGGCGACGTGGTGCTCGACCCGTTCGTCGGCAGCGGGGCGCTCCTGGTCGGTGCCCGCGAACATGGCGCGCAGGTGATCGGCTGCGACATCGCGCCGGCGGCACTCCGCCAGGCGAAAGCCAAGCCCGGCTCTGCTGGGACGATCGCCGAGCCGGCACGATCATCGTCGCCACGCGCCAAGACCGGCCGCCGCCGGTCCGTTCCGAAAGGGCAGCCTCGCTGCGGCCCGTGATCCGTGCGGCGGACGCCCCGTGTCCAGGCCGACCCGAAAGGAGGGGCCGGTCCTTTCGGGTCCGGTTCGTCGAAAGCGCGCGAAGTCGGGACGAGGTATACGGTGTGGGCGTTTGCCGGTGTGTCATCCGGAACCCACCACGGCGCGCAGAGGGTTCAGCGTCGCGGCGTGGCACAACCGATCCTTGCGCTCTGTGGCAGTGCTGGACCGCGACGAACCATCAGTAGTAGCGAGCGCTACTCCCTTGGCGTCGGGCGGGACACGAGGCCGGGGTCAATCCACGCCTGTCGCACGGCCAGGAGAGAGAGTTCGGTGCGACTCGCGACCGCGTACCGGCCGAACAGGCGCCGCAGGTGGCTTTCGACCGACTTCTCGGTCAGGCCGAGACGGCCTCCGATCTCGTCGTTGGAGTCGCCGGCGGCGACGAGCCTGATGACGTCGAGCTCTCGGTCGGACGGCGAACGTGGGGCTTGCCTGGCGTCCTCGATGGCCGCGCCGCTGAACGCTGTGCCGCCGGCCGCCACGGAGCGGATCGCCGCGACGATCTCGGCCACCGATGCGGTCTTCGCCAGATACCCGCGTGCGCCGAGCTCGAACGCACGGGCATGGAAGCCCGCGTAGTCGTAGGAGCTGAAGAGGATGACCGCCGGTCCGGAGCTGGCAAAGCG
Organism: Chloroflexota bacterium; assembly: GCA_031370565.1. Lineage (GTDB taxonomy): Bacteria > Chloroflexota > Limnocylindria > Limnocylindrales > CSP1-4 > Chersky-267. The sequence continues at coordinate 9,017 of JANMQO010000343.1, read as the reverse complement.
GCGGAGGATCTCGAATCCAGTTAGATTCCCGCCCAATTGGATGTCCACGAGCGCCACGTCAGACGATTCGCCTGAGAGCAGCTCAACCGCCTCGGACACCGTCCCCGTTGTGCCCACCACGAAGAGCCCGGGCTCGCGCGAAAGGATCGCCGCCAGGCCTGAGGCCGTGGCCGGATGGTCATCGACGATCGCCACGCGGATCACGCCTGCCATCGCACTGCCACCTGTGTTCCTCCACCTTCGCGCGGACCGATCGAGAAGGCGGCGCCGATCGCCGCCGCCCGCTGCCGCATATCGGCCAGCCCAAGATGGCCTGCCCGGAGCGCGCGAGCCTCTGCATCGGCCGGCATGCCGACGCCGTCGTCGGCGAGCTCCAATGCCACATGGCCGGCGCTGACGTCGACACAGACGCGCACCAGGCGCGGACGCGCATGCAGGAGCGCGTTGTCGAGGGCCTGCTGGGCAATCCGATAGACCGTCAACTCGACCTCGCGTGGCGGCCGCAACTCCGGATCCTCCTGCCCGACGCCCAGGATCTCGAGCTCGACCGTCACGCCGGTGCGCTCCTCGACTCGTTCGGCCAGCCACTCGAGCGCGCGCATCAATCCGAGCTCATCGAGGACGCCGAGGCGGCGCTCGTTCATGAAGTCGCGCAGGTCGGCGGCGATGGCGCGCAGGCGCCTCCCCGCGTCCTCTGGCGTCGTGCCTGTGTCGATCTCGCGGATGACGGCCGACAGGTCGGGCAGGACATCAGCGTGCAGTTCGCCCGCCAGCTGTGCCCGTTCACGCTCGATCGCAGCGATCCGCGTGCGTGCCCTGCCAGGCACCAACTCGTCGGCGAGCGGCGCCAGGATCGAGGTGCCCCCGAGACCCAAGGCGCCCGCCTGCGCTCGTGCGCGAAGCCAGGCTGCGTGCACGACGCCGGCGACCCCAAACGATGTCGACACCACGATGCCGAGAACGGACAACCACGCGAACGTGTGCCAGTCGTCGAGGCGCGTCAGTTCCGCGACGGTCCAGCCTGCCGCGACAAGTGCGACCATGCCGCCCGCAGCGACGGCAACCAACGGGTGCCTGCGCCGCCGCGTTTCGGAGGCGAAGAGGGCGCCGGCGAGCGGCCCGGCCAGCAGGAGCGCCGCATCTATAGGCGGGTCGAACAGGATCGGGACGTTCAGCGTGGTCACTGCCAGCGACACCATCGCGAGCACCCACGCCACGTTCGGCAGCCAGAAAGCGGCCACGACCGCCGCTAGCCACGCGATGGCGGCGACGGCCGCCAGTTCACTGCCCGGTGGGAGCGGACGATGCGGAAGGGAGATCTGGAGAGTCCCGTCGGTCACCAGGAGGGTGTCCCAGGCGATCGTCGGATCGGTTCCGACCGGCTCGACGCCGATGACCTTCATGCCCGGACGGACCCCGCCGTTCCAGGCAGGTCCGCCAACGGGAACTGACGCGACGACCCAAGTGTCGTTGCCCGGATGCGCCACGGTCAAGTCGTTGGCCGGCGGACCGATGGCAACGACGCAGACCAAGACGGCAAGCGGAGCTAGCGCTAGCGCTAGCCCGGCAGCGAGCCGAAGATCGAACTGCCGGCGGAGGCCGGAGCCGACGATCCTCTGCCGTCGCAAATCGGTCACCGAGAGGCCAACAGACTCTTGGGTTGCCTCCCTCTTGACGGGATGTCTACTCGCCTCATGCGGGGAATACTACCGTTCCGCCGGCGGAGCGATCGTGCCGATCCACCATCATCCCCGAGCCCCATCGCGCCTCTCGCTCCGGGGAGAGGACCGGCCGTCCGTCACGGCAGTGCGTCGGCCGAACATCGATGCGGCATGGCGGGACATCCCGCTATGCCGCATGCGGGGAACCGCGCTGGTTGGTTGCCATCTGCTGGAAGAGCATGGACAGTGCGTCCCAAGGCGCCACAGGAGGTCCCCATCGATGCGCGCGTCCATCGGCACCAACCACACCCGCCATCGATGGCTCGGGCTTGCGGTCGCCCTCGTGCTGGCGGCCTTGGTTCTGCCGGCCAACGCCGGAGCAACCGTGCCTGGGGCTCTCTCCGCGACCCTCGATGGTCGGTTAATCGCGCCGAACCAGGTCGCGCGCTACGACTGCCACGATCGCGACTACCCGGTCATCCGCTGCTTCAGAACGGCCTCCGAGCTCGCGGCCGATGAGCAGACCCCGGGATCTGCCACTGCCTCGGCATCGCCGCTACTCGTGGGCGCCTTCGTTCGCTTCTACCAGGACGCTTACTACGGCGGCTCGTACTTCGACGCATACAACGCCTACGCCGATCTATCGCCCATTGGCTGGAACGACATCATCAGCTCCTTCACACCGCTCAACGGAGGTCACCCGCTCTGGTGGCAGAACGCCAACTACTCCGGCGTCATGTGGGACTGGGGCACCGCGGCCGAGCCAACGCTGGGCAACGCGAACGACCAGATCTCCAGCGTGGCCAAGCGATGAGGCGGCATCGGGTCGCGAGCGATGCCGCCCTTCCCATCCGCCTCAGTCGACCAGCGGGACCCATTCACGGCGGACCGGTTCTCGTCCGGGTCCTCGAACGAGCCGCCGCGATCCAGTACGAAGGCCAGTTGCTCGAGACTGGCCTGCGCAACGGTACCGTCCGTACGGAGCGATTCATGAGTCCAGTGCGGACGATCAGCTTGGACATCGCCTCTGGATCGAGTAGTCCGCAAGGACAGATCGCCCCGCTCAGTACGTTGTCGTTGACGATCTCCGCAGCCTGCGGCTTCACCGTTCATTTCACCGGTGGAGGCCGGTGGGTCGGCGGAGGCGGCTACACGGACACCAATAACTACGTCTATCACATCTACGCCAGCCGCCCGGGGCAGCTGGGCCAGCTGCTCCGCGACGGCCAGCTCAACAAGAACTGGCAGCAAGAACTCTACAATACGACCCACGCCGAGAACTGGTCCGCCCAGGACTTCTCGTGGAGTTGGGAGCATCCGACGTACGTCGTCAAGGGATGGCACGGCGTGCAGCAGACCAGCAACGGCTCATACCAACTTGGGCCCGACGCCTACTGCACGAACAGCTACACACCATAGCCTGCCAAGAGTCTTGCCCACATCCACGACATCCGCGAACGTGGGGCTGAGCGATGACAGTTGACCTCAGCCCCAAGGGACATACGGTCATGAGCGACGCGGTCGGGCCGGTTCTCCAGGTAGCTGGCCTCACGAAGACCTACGGCCGCGTCGTAGCCGTCGACAATTGCACGTTCGACGTTTGCCCGGGGGACATCTTCGGCCTACTCGGGCCCAATGGGGCAGGCAAGACGACGACGCTCCGCATGCTTGTTGGTCTCGTTCGGCCAGATCGCGGCAAGATCGCCATATTCGGCCGAAACGTGAGGTCGGCAGCTTCTCCACCAACGGGCGTAGGAGCCCAGATCGAGCGCCCTGGCGTCTATCCGTACCTTTCCGCCGTCGACAACTTGGTCGTAGTGGCCACCGCTGGTGGGCTCGAGCACCCCACCCGGACGAGTCGCCAATTGCTGGCCGTCGTGGGCTTGGAAGCCGATCGGGACCGGCGAGTTCGCGACTTCTCGACAGGAATGCGTCAGCGGCTAGCCATAGCTATGGGACTTCTCGGCGAGCCTCAGTTGCTCTTGCTCGACGAGCCAACGACCGGCCTCGATCCCGAGGGCCTGGTCGAGATTCGCTCACTCCTGCACGAGCTTCGCGATCGTGGCGTCACCCTGCTGCTGTCCAGCCACCTCCTTGGAGAGGTTGAACAGGTCTGCAATCGGATCGCGGTCATGCGTCGCGGTCGTGTTGTGGCCTGCGACAGCGTAGACGCGTTCGCAGCGTCGGACCCTGAACTCCTCATTCGATTCGCTCGACCCGAGGACTCACGCATCGCCATGGAAATTCTTCGCCAAAGCCGCATGGCCGCGGACCTGCGCGATATCGGAGCTGGTCTGCTGGTCCTCTCGGGCCCGTCCCTTGATGGCGAAGCTGCTGCCCGCGCGCTGGGTGCTGCCGGCCTGTTTGCGTCCGAGATCACGCCCCGTCGCCGCAGCCTCGAGTCTCGGTACCTTGAGCTGATTGGCAGCTACAGCGATGCATCCGATGGCGAAGACTCGTCACGACAGCAATGACCAGACTCCTCCGGGCTGACTCCTTGCGGCTGCGGCGGCGGCCCGATCTGTGGGCGCTTCTCCTGATCTCCCCAATCCTCATGGCGGCCACGCTAGTCAGCCAGTATCTGTCGGCGGCGCTTGTGCTGAACGCCAATCGCCAAGTGCCCATAGCGGTCGAGGAACGCGCGCGCGAACTCGCCGGCTTTGCGTTCCCGGCCGACATCGTCGTAGTACTGTCCGTGTCTGGCATCGCGTTCTTCGCGACGTGCGCATTCGCCATCGTGTCACTTGGGGAGGATTTCGAGTTCGGGACGATCCGTCCCATGCTGCATTGGGCGGGTTCGAGGGCACGCTATCTCGCAGCGAAACAGTTCTTGCTCCTTGTTCCCATCTCCCTCATCTTCGGCGGCGGCATGCTGGTCGCGGTCGTGGCACCCCGCGTCATTGAGTTCTCGGGGGTTCGACTGGCGGGAGGAAGCCTTGCCTTCGTCGACATCGCACCTGTGCTCGCTGCGCACATACTGAGCGCGCTGGTCTTCGGCCTCGCGGCGATCCTCGCCGTCGTGCTGACGCGGTCGATTGTTCGGGCAGCTTTGGTCCTGTTCTTCTACACGATCGTCGAAGCCACCATCGTCGGTCTGCCAATCTGGTCTGGATCGTTCGCCTGGCTTCGGGAACTGGCTTTGACGCGCGCCACGGCTTCCTTGATCGCCGCTAGCGAGCAACCTCTTCGCGAGGCGACCGGATCAGTCGGCGATGCCGTGTACCAGGGAGCTCCGCCGGGCTTGGTTCGGCTCGGTGTTGTCGCCGTCTGGGGCGTACTCTTGGTCCTCGCCGCGCACGTTCGTTTCAGCCGCCTCGACATCACCGAGTGACGGTGCGACGTTTTGGTTGAGCTCGCCGGCCCAGGGGGATCAGCCGGGCGACCGGACACAAATTGGTTGGCGGCCCCGGGATCCGTCAAGCCCTCTCGCCCCGACCGGCGGATGATCACGCGACTGCGCCTTCTGGTGCTCCGGGCCAGCGCCGACCCGCCCCTCCTTTCGGGTCGGCCCGGCAGCGGGACCGCGGAGCACGGATCACGCGCCGGCGTGAGGCGGCCCTTTCGGGACGGGACGGGTCGGGGCGCCCGGGCCCGACCGCGACGTCGCCGTCGCGGGCTCGGGCCAAGAGGCCGACCTTTCCCCACCTGCCGGCCGCTATCGTGGCACGCTAAATGCGTGTTGTGGAGCGTTCCCCGGAGGCTGACCAATGGACCCCGCCGGGACCCGTCCTCGCGCTCCCGACAGCGCTCGAGCTGGCCCAAGTGTGCAGCCGAGCGTGACGGTTCCGGTGGCGGAGTATGCTGCGCACCGTGAGGATCTCGCCCGGTAGGCGTACGCGATTCTTTGACGCGGGCTGTGGCGATGGGCTGGTTTGCTCGGCGGTCTTTTCGCCGGATCCGGATCGAACGTGGCGTTATCAGCTGCGTCGGGTCTGGGATCCGCTGTCGCCCCCCGTCGCATTCGTGGGGCTCAATCCGTCGACCGCAGACGAGAGGCACGATGATCCGACCGTTCGACGGTGCATCGGCTTTGCCAGGCGGTGGGGCTATGGCGGGCTGATCATGGCGAATGCGTTTGCGTTCCGCGCCACAGACCCTCGCGAGATGATGGCGGCCCCTGATCCGTTGGGACCTGACAACGACCTTCATCTTCGGGCCGTCGCGGCTGAGGCTCCGCTCGTTGTGGCAGCGTGGGGTGCTCGTGGGGTGTTCCACGGACGCTCGGCGCATCTGACCGGCCTGCTGGGTGAGTTGTGGGCGCTGGCCCTCACGAAGAATGGCGAGCCTCGCCATCCGCTCTATGTCCGAGGGGATATTCAGCGCATCGCCTGGAGCGGAAGAGGAGTCGCGCCGACGGACCGGGCGGCCGATGAGGGCCGACCGGGGGTCCTTCGGTAGCAACGGGTGGTAGCAGTAGGGGCGCACGGGCGCGGTCGACGGACCAGAACAGATGGCCTGTTCGTGCGTGCAACCGTCACCGGCGGACGGCCGCGGACGCGACGGGGCAGACTTGAAAACCGCTGGGTGCAAGCCCCGTGGGTTCGAATCCCACCCTCTCCGCCAACGCAGGCGATTCCGTGGTGACCCCGATGGACCGCTTCGATCACCCACCCGGGCCGCTTCCCCCGGAGACAGGTCCAGACCCGGGACGCTGCGGCACGTGTCTTCACGCCCGCAGGGTCGTCACGGCGAGGGGGTCGACCTTCTGGCGCTGCGGCCGGTCCGCGACGGACACCCGCTACCCGAAGTACCCACGTCTCCCGGTGCTCGCCTGCGACGGCCACCAGCCAACGAACGCCGAGACCGCCGATGTCGCCGCCAGCAGCGAGGGCGAGCACGGCGAGCGCGGTCGCCCTTGACGACCCGGCGAAGCCTGCCCATACTCCCGGCTACAGTACGAATAAGCGGGCAATGAACGGGACGAGTACCCGTCGAGCGTTGGCACAGAGACCCGGTGGTTGGTGGAAACCGGGGCGACGACGGCGGCGAATGGACCCGGGAGCCTCCGGACCGAACGAACGGCGGGTGACCGCCGGACCAGTAGGCTCCGGCGCAGAGCGCCAGCGATAGAGGGCAGCGCCGATCAGCGGCGGGCGACGAGCCCACCGGTCGACTCGTCGGTCAGCAGAGTGCGGCACACGCCGAATGAGGGTGGCACCGCGGAAGGCACGGCCTTTCGTCCCTGGGGACGAAGGTCGTTTCTGATTCACGGGCCCAAACGCCCGGACCGCCTGCATCGCCGCACCGCCTCGGAGGCGCCGCACATGACCAGCACCGATCCACTCAGCCTGACCCAGGTCAAGCGCCTCGTCGGCAACGCCGACACGATCCTCCTGCGCGCCACCCGTGACGCGGACCTGGAGACGCCGATCGGTGCCTTCCTGCGGCTCGACGACGGCGGCCCGGCGTACCTGCTCGAGTCGGTCGAGGGCGGCGAGCGGCTCGGCCGCTACAGCTTCCTGGGCGTCGGCCCGCGCCGGCTGCTTGAGGTACGCGACGGGATCGCCACGGTCCAGACCAGGCCCGTCACGGTCCGCGAGTTCGCCCCGGACCTGCCGACGACGACGTTCGCCACGCCGGACCCGTTGACCGCGCTGCGCTCCTTCGTTGGCCGGCGGCGCGTCCTGCCGGTCGAGGGGATGCCCCGCTTCACCGGCGGCGCCGTCGGTGCGCTCGCCTACGACGCCATCTCGGCCTTCGAGCCTAGCGTCCCGCTCCCGGACGCGGACCCGGTCGGCGTTCCGGAGGCCGTGTTCATCGAGACGGACCTCGTGCTCGTCTTCGACCATCTCACCCACACGATCAGCGCGATCGCCTCGCTCCACGCGGACGCAGCCGACCTCGAGGGCCGCTACGCGATCGCTGAACGGGCCATCTTCGACGCCCTCGAGCGGACCGCCCGGCCGAGCGTCGCCGAGCTGGCCGGACTAGCCGGGCTTGGTGCGCCGGGCGGGCGTCCCAACTCGGGGACGACCAGCCCGATACCGGCCGGCATGCCTGAGACGCGGATCGAGACGAGCCTCGGCCGGGACGCCTACATCCGGGCGGTCGAGGTCGCCAAGGACGCCATCGCGGCCGGTGAGGCGATCCAGGTCGTCCTCGCCCGTCGGCAGACGTTCGACCTGCCCGCGGGTCCGGACGGCCGGACCCTCGATGGGATCGGCCTGTACCGGGCGCTCCGTCGGGTCAACCCGAGCCCGTACCTCTTCTTCGTCCGAACCCCCGCCTACGAGGTCGTCGGGGCAAGCCCGGAGCTCCTGCTGCAGGTCGAAGGCGACCGCCTGACGACCCACCCGATCGCCGGCACCCGGCCGCGCGGGGCCACCCCGGCCGAGGACCAGCTCCTGGCCGAGCAGCTGCAGCGCGATCCCAAGGAGAAGGCCGAGCACGTCATGCTGGTCGATCTGGGCCGCAACGATATCGGGCGGGTGAGCCGGCCGGGCACGGTCCGGGTGAGCAAATACATGGAGGTCGAGCGCTACAGCCACGTGCTCCACTTGGTCAGCCATGTCGAGGGGCGGCTCCGGCCGGACCTCGACGCGCTCGACGCGCTGCGGGCGGTCTTCCCGGCCGGGACGCTGTCCGGGGCGCCCAAGGTACGGGCCATGCAGCTCATCGCCGCGGCCGAACGTGAGCGGCGCGGTCTGTACGGTGGAGCGGTGGGCTACCTCGGCTATGACGGCAACCTGGACACGGCGATCACGATCCGGAGCGCGGTCCTGCGCGCTGGCCAGGCGCACGTCCACACCGGCGCAGGGATCGTGGCGGGGTCCGTTCCCGACAAGGAGTTCGAGGAAACCGAACACAAGGCGGCGGCGCTGCGCCGGGCGATCGAGCTGGCGGCAGGCGCTGGCGACGCGGCCGGCCGAACCGCGCCCGGGGCTGCCGAGCCCGGGTCGGCGACCGAGGCTGGAGCCGGGCGAGAGGCTGCTCTCGGTGCCGACGGGCCGCCCGAGATCCGTGCCGGGACCGCTGGAGGCCGCGCGTGATCCTGGTCATCGACAACTACGACTCATTCACGTTCAACCTGGTCCAGGCGCTCGAGGCCGGAGGCGCGGAGGTCCGGGTCATCCGCAATGACGCGATCGACCGAGCTGGCGTGGAAGCGTTGGCCGACGATCCTGGCGCAAACCTGCGCGGGATCGTCATCTCGCCCGGGCCCGGGGACCCGGCGTCGGCCGGCGTGTCCGTTGCCGCCGTCGAGGTGGCCGCTGCCCGAAGCATCCCACTGCTGGGCGTCTGTCTCGGCATGCAGGCGATGGCCGTGGCGTATGGCACGTCGATCGTCCGGGCCCCGACGCTCGTGCACGGCGAGGCGTCCGAGGTGAGCCACGACGGGGAGGGCCTGCTGCGTGG
>JANMQO010000181.1:0-2130 GCA_031370565.1 Chloroflexota bacterium | reverse complement strand
TGAGAGTAGTAACTTGCAAGTCACAAGTCTACGACAACGTGGCGCGGCAACGCGAGAGCGCACAGGAGCAGCAGGACCATGAGTATCACGGAAGAAATCCAGGCGACGATCGAGCTGGTTGCCGCAACCGTCGGGCCGTCGGTCGTCGGGATCGGCCGGCATCAGCGCGGATCGGGCGTCGTCATCGACGCCGGACGGGTGCTGACCAACGCCCACAACCTGCGTGGCGAGACGGCGACAGTCACCTTCGCCGACGGACGGTCGGCGGTCGGGCGGCTGGCCGGCATCGACATTGACGGGGACCTGGCCCTCATCGAGGTGGAGACCGGCGACGCCAGCCCGCTCGCCTGGGGCGGCGGAGAGACGGTCGGGGTGGGATCCGTCGTGTTCGGCGCGGCTGCCTCGCCAGGTGGCGGGATGCGGGTCACGTTCGGGACCGTCTCGGCGGTCGCTCGGGCGTTCCGTGGTCCCGGGGGCCGACGGATCGGCGGCAGCCTCGAGCATACGGCGCCTCTCGCGCCCGGCTCGTCCGGCGGGCCCATCGTCGATGCCCAGGGCCGATTCGTGGGCCTGAATACGAACCGCCTGGGCGAGGGCTTCTACCTGGCCCTGCCGGCCGATGCGGCGCTTCGCCAGCGGATCGAGGCGCTCGGCCGGGGTGAGCCGGTGGCGCGGCCGCGGCTCGGCGTCACGCTTGCGCCGGCGCACGTCGCCCGGCGGCTTCGTCGGTCGGTCGGCCTGCCCGAGCGCGATGGTCTGCTCGTCCGAGGCGTCGAGGATGGCGGACCCGCCGCACGGGCCGGGATCGTCGAGGGCGATCTCATCACCGAGGTTGGCGGTACGCCGGTCGCCGATGCCGACGCGTTGCTCGAGGCGATCGGGGCGTTGCCGACGCCCTACGAGATCCGGATCGTCCGGGGCGTCGACGAGTTGGTCTTGACCATCGGCGGCTCAGGTGGTGGGGAGCCGACCCAGGCCTGATCGTCCCGAAGGTCTTTCGTGATGGCCGGGACAGCCGATGCGGGCGACGGCCCCGGCGGTATCCTGCGGGCATGGCAGCCGTTGACGGAAGTGCAACCGCCCAGGGGTCGGCCCCCGTCCCGGACGAGGCCACCCGCGCCGCGTTCCTGCGCGCGATCGAGACGCGTCTGCCGGACCTGCGCCTGCTGACCGACGAGCTGGACCGCGAGTCGTATCGGCGCGACGAGACCGCCTATCTCGAGCCGCCGTTGCCGCTCGCGGTGGCTCTGCCGACCGAGACGGCCCAGGTCGCCGAACTCGTCCGCCTCGCGGCCGCCCACCGCGTGCCCGTCGTCGCGCGCGGAGCCGGCACGGGCCTGAGCGGCGGGTCGATCGCCGTCGAGGGCGGCCTGACCATCGCCTTCACCCGGATGAACCGAGTGCTCGAGATCGACCGGGCGAATCTCGTCGTGGTGACCCAGCCGGGCGTCATCAACGCGGATCTCAAGCAGGCGGTCGCGGCCGAGGGTCTGTTCTACCCGCCGGATCCGGCGAGCTACGAAACGTGCACGATCGGTGGCAACCTGGGCACGAACGCGGGCGGGCTGTGCTGTGTCAAGTACGGGGTCACCCGCGATGCGGTCATCGGCCTGGAGGTGGTGACCGCCGACGGCTCGGTCGTTCGGCTGGGCGGCCGGACGGTCAAGGATGTGGCTGGCTACGGGCTGATTCCGCTCATCGTCGGGAGCCAGGGCACGCTCGCGCTGGTCACCGAGGCGACCCTGCGGCTACGGCCGACGCCGCCACCAAAGGCCACCCTCATTGCGTTCTTCGCCAACCTGGACGGAGCCGGCCGGGCCGTCTCGGCGATGACCGACGCTGGCGTCGAGCCGTGCACGCTGGAGCTGCTGGACCGGACGACGATCCGGGCGGTCGACGACGACCATCAACTCGGCCTGGACCGGGACGCTGCGGCGATGCTCCTGGTGGAATCGGACCTGCCGGGCCAGGCGGCGGTCGCGGCCCTCGCGACGGCCGCGGCGGCCTGCGAATCGACCGGTGCCACGGCCACGATCATCGCCGCCGACCCGGCCGAGGCGGACTGGCTCCGCCAGGCGCGCCGGCTCGCGTTCCGCTCGATGGAGCGGCTGGGCGTGGCCCGGATGGAAG
>JANMQO010000332.1:0-3515 GCA_031370565.1 Chloroflexota bacterium | reverse complement strand
TCGCAGTGCGCAGGCGCGCGAACGATCGGGTCGGGGAGGAGTCAGGCAGCCAGCGGTGGGGTGTACGGCGTCCCTGCACTGGCGGTACTATGCGGACGCCCTGCTGCGGTGTCAAATACCAATCCAGATCGATATCGCCGGGCGCAGCGGGGTCAATCCGGGCAAGGTGTCTCCGCCCCCGCCATGGCCCGCCAGCGCAGGTTCGGCTGGCGTGCGGCCGTCGCCTCGTCGAGACGGCGCACTGGCGCGACATGGGGTGCCTCGCGGACAAGCTCCGGCGTCTGATACGCCTCGCTCGCGATCTCGATCAGCGCGGCGGCGAAGGCATCGAGCGTCTCGACCGACTCGGTCTCCGTCGGCTCGATGAGCATCCCCTCGTCGACGGTGAGCGGGAAGTAGATCGTCGGTGGGTGGAAACCCTTGTCGATGAGCCGCTTGGCGACGTCGAGGGTACGCACCCCCGTTGCCCGTTTGATCGTTGCCGCCGAGGCGATGAACTCGTGCTTGCAGTGGCGCTCGAAGGGCACATCGTACGTGCCGGCCAGGAGCACCTTGAGGTAGTTCGCGGCGAGGACCGCGTCCTCGCTCACCTCGCGCAGACCCGAGCCGCCGTGGGCGCGGATGTAGGCGTAGGCACGGACCAGCACGCCGGTGTTGCCCACGAAGCTGCGCATCCGCCCGATCGAGGTCGGCCGTTCGCCCGGTCGCTCGAGCCGAAACGAGCCGTCCTCGTCGCGCCGGACCCGCGGCGCGGGCAGGAAGGGCACCAGGCGCTCCCCCACCCCGACCGGGCCCGCCCCGGGACCGCCCCCGCCGTGGGGCGTGCTGAACGTCTTGTGCACGTTGAAGTGCATCACGTCGAAGCCAGCCTCGCCGGGCTTGAACCGGCCCAGGATCGCGTTGAGGTTGGCCCCGTCCATGTAGGCCAGGGCACCCGCGGCATGGACTGCCTCGAGGAGCTCCCCGATCCGGGCTTCGAACAGGCCCAGGGTGGACGGGTTGGTGATCATCACCGCGGCCGTGCGTGGCCCCAGGGCGGCCCGGAACGCGTCGAGATCGACTCCGCCGTCGGGTGCCGAGGGGATGGTGATCGTGCTACAGCCGGCCATCGTGGCGGTCGCCGGATTGGTGCCATGCGAGCTGTCGGGCACGAGGACCTCGGTCCGCCCGAGATCGCCGCGGCTGCGATGGTAGGCCCGGATCATGAGGATCCCGGTCAGTTCGCCCTGGGCGCCGGCGGCCGGCTGCAGGCTCACCGCGCGCATGCCGCTGATCTCGGCGAGGGCCGCCTCGAGCTCCCACAGCATGGCCAGGGTGCCCTGTGCCGTGGAGTCCGGGGCAAGCGGATGCAGGCCGGCGAAGCCAGGCAAGCGAGCCGCCCACTCGTTGAGCTTGGGGTTCCACTTCATGGTGCATGAGCCGAGTGGATAGAACCCGGTGTCGACCGCATAGTTGAGCTGGGAGAGGTTGACGTAGTGGCGCACGACTTCGGGCTCGTTCAGCTCGGGCAGCGCGGGCGGGGTGGCGCGGCGGGCGGCGGCCGGAATGCGATCGAGGGCGGTCGCCGGCGCGTGCGGGATCTTGCCGCCGCCCCGTCCAGGGTGCGACTTCTCGAAGAGGGTCGCCTGGAGGCGTGGGCCGAGACCGCTCATCGAACGGCTCCGGCCACTGGCGCCGATGCCGCCGCGACGGCCGTGGACCGGCCGACCGCCAGTTCCGCGGCCAGCGCGGCCGCGAACCGCTCGATCTCGGCCGAGGTGGTCAGTTCGGTGGCGCACACCAGCAGCCCGTCGGCCAGGCTGGCGTCCTCGGGTTCCATGGTGGCCAGCACGAGTCCGGCCAGGATCCCTCGCTCGAGCAGCCGGTGGTGGACGTCGGGCGCATCGGGCACCGTGACGACGAACTCGTTGAGGTACGGGCCAGGATGGAGCCGGGGTGCGCCGACGGCCGCCAGCGCGGCCTCGAGTTCAGCGGCGCGGGCAGCGCCCAGGGCGGCCACATCGCGCAGGCCGTGCGGTCCCAGGCAGGCCAGATAGACGCTGGCGGCCAGTGCCAGCAGGGCCTGGTTCGTGCAGATGTTGCTGGCGGCCTTCTCGCGCCGGATGTCCTGCTCGCGGGCGCGCATGGTCATGACGAAGGCGCGTCGCCCATCGAGGTCGCTGGTCATGCCGACCAAGCGGCCTGGCACCTGGCGAACAAGGGCCTCGGTGCAGGCCAGGACGCCCAGATAGGGACCGCCGTACTGCGGCGCGATGCCCAGCGGTTGGCCCTCGCCCGCGGCGATGTCCGCGCCATAGGCGCCCGGCGGCGCCAGGACCGCCAGCGAGACAGGCTCGACGACCGCCACGAACAGGGCGCCCGCGGCATGCGCCAACTGGCCAATCTCGGCCATCGGCTCGAGCAGCCCCAGAAAATTGGGCTGGCCTGCCAGGACGCCGGCGACCGGGCGATCGGGCTCGGCCAGCAGCCGCTCGAGGGCCGCGAGATCGGTTGTGCCCGCGGTCGGTCCGCTGGTCACCAGCGGGATCTCCTCGAACTCGAGGCCGCCGCCCTGGAAGTAGGTGGCCAGCGTGTCGCGGTAGTGGCGGTGGACCGCGCGCGAGACGAGGACCCGTTCCCGGCGGGTGGCCCGGCAGGTCATCAGGGCCGCCTCGGCCGTGGCCGTCGCGCCGTCATAGTGCGACGCCGACACGACGTCGAGCCCGACCAGCTCAGCCAGCAGGGACTGGTACTCGTAGATCGACTGGAGCGTGCCCTGGCTGATCTCCGGCTGGTAAGGCGTGTAGGCCGTGTACCACTCGCCGCGCAGGAGGATCTGGTCGACCGCCGCGGGACTGTAGTGGCGGTACACCCCGGCGCCCAGGAACGACGCGAGATCGACCCGGTTGCGGGCGGCCAGGGTCTCCAGACGGGCGGCCAGAACGAGCTCGGGTTCGGGTTCGGGCAGGTCCAGCCGGCTGGCCCGGACCGCGGCCGGAATATCGTCGAACAGCTCGTCGACCGAGGCGATCCCGATGGTCGCGAGCATCCGGGCACGATCGGCCGGGGTGTGGGGACCGTACGGCATCGAGGCTCAGGCCTCTGCGGTCAGGGCGTCGTAGGCCGGACCATCGAGCAGCGCATCGAGCTGGGCAGCGTCGCTCAGGCGGAGCCGGATCATCCAGCCCTGGCCGTAGGGATCCTCGTTGACGAGCTCGGGGCGGCCGGTCAGCGCGTCGTTCGTCTCGACGACTGTGCCCGAGACCGGCGCGAACAGGTCGCTGACCGCCTTGACCGACTCGACCACGCCAAAGGCGGCTGCCTGGGCCACGGTTCGCCCATGCTCCGGCAACTCGACGAAGACGATGTCGCCCAGCTGGGCCGCGGCATACGCGGTGATCCCGATCGTGGCGAGATCCCCCTCGACCCGGACCCACTCGTGGTCCTTCGTGTAGCGCAGTTCGGTCGGCACCATCGACGGACGATCCTCCTCCATGATCCGGTCGCCTCGCCTGGCAACGTCCTCGTTGCGCAGC
>JANMQO010000329.1:0-7954 GCA_031370565.1 Chloroflexota bacterium | reverse complement strand
GCTTCCGCAACGTCGCGGCGCATCTCGAGCGCGGCGGCTGCTTCGTCATCGAGGTGGGTGTCCCCGAGCTCCAGCGGCTCCCGCCCGGCGAGACCATCCGCGCTTTCCACGTGAGCGAGACCAGATGGGGATTCGACGAGTACGACATCGCGATCCAAGGCCTCACGTCCCATCACTTCGTTCTCGTCGACGGAAGTATCGAGCGCCTCTCGGTTCCCTTCCGGTACGCCTGGCCCTCGGAGCTCGACCTGATGGCACAGCTCGCCGGGATGACGTTGCGCGAGCGCTCGAGCGGGTGGAAGCGGGAGCCGTTCACGAGCGACAGCCGCAAGCACGTGTCGGTCTGGGAGAATCCGGCAGTCTAGGCGGTGACGCGCAACTCCCGCCCGGAGCCCGGAATCGTTGAAAGGAGTCCTCCATGCAGAAAAGGCTGGTTACGCGCTACGCGATGCTGTCCGCTGAGGCGGCGGATGAGAACCAGCGACGAGTGGAAGGTGTCTTTGACGAGTTGTCGGCGACCAAGCCTGACACGGTGAGTTACATCATGCTCCGCTTGGAGGATGACTCATTCGTGCACGTATCGTTCCACGATCATGGCGATGACGAGGTAAATCCGATCACTTCAACCGCAGCCTTCGCGCATTTTCAAGAGGGCCACGCGGATCGCCGCGTGGGCGCAGTCGACCAGCAGAGGGCAACGCTCGTCGGCACCTACATCATCACCATCGACTGACTCTGGTCGTCCCCGCTGAGTGCCGCCTCCGGGACGCTGCCGCTTCCACCGGTCATCGAGCTTCGCCCACATCGACTGGACCCCGGCCGGCACTCCCGGGCTCAGGATAGGAGCTACGCCAGCGGCGGCGACATGTTCAACCTCCAGATCCTGGCCTGAGGTCCAGGAGTAGAATCGGTCCAGCACGAACGAGTTCGCCTGATTCTTTCTCGATCTCGCTAGTGCGCAAGACTCTCCCCGGAGTGTTCGCCTGACACTCCCCAAAACAGACGGCGCGGGACGTCGATCTGAGCACAGAGATTGGCTCGCGGACCTGATTCGGATCGTTTGACTCTGGATCAGGAGATCGAAGGTTCGAATCCTTCCTCGCCAGCCAAACCACAACATCTGGTAGCAACGGTCTAGTCAGACCACCAGATCCTGTGGTTCGAGCACGGAATCGCCGACCAGCGTGGAGGCATTCCGATGGCTCGTGGTCACCTGACTCGTTCCCCGTCCGGTCACCTGACTCGGCAGACCGGTCGGTCACCTGACTCGCCGTCAGGTTCGACGTTCACCCTCGCCCAGGGCCTGGCCGACTTCCTCGTCTCGGGTCAGGCGCGGGGCCTGTCGCCCAAGACGCTCGACTGGTATCGCATGATCGGCGTGCGGTTCGCCGCCTGCCGGACGAGCCGCGGCGCCGATCCGGCGCTCGGCGCAATGAGCGTGGCCGAGGCCCGGGCGTTCGTCGTCTCGCTCCAGGAGGCGGGCCTTGCGCCGTCGTCGGTCGCGGGCTTCGTTCGCGGTCTCCGGGCGGTCTCGGCCTGGTGCGCCGCGGAGGGCCTCGTTGCCGAGGATCCGCTTCGGCGTCTCCCCCGCCCGCGGGTGCCGACGCGGCTCAGCGCGACGCTCGGGCCGGTCGAGCTCGAGCGACTCCTCGCGGTCGCCTCGCGCCGCGATCGGCTCATCATCGCGCTCTTCCTCGACACCGGGCTGCGACTGTCCGAGCCGGCCGGTCTGCGCACCGGCGATCTGCTGCCCGAATGCTCGTGGGGGTCGGAAACCCCGAATCGCGCTCGGATCGCCCCGGTACGATCGGCCCATGTGATCGCTCCTCTACCTCGTCGTCCGCGCCCTCGTCCGTCTCCTCGCCTAGGTCGTGCGCTTGGGGGCTCCAGACATGTACATGGAACGAATGGAACGCTACGCGAACGGCGAGCGTTGGAAGGCGTACCGTGATGGCGAGCTGACGAACTGGGCGCAAGGGTAGCGCCTGGTTACACCACGTCCTGGGACTTGACCCGCGGAACACTGCGGCACCCGAGCACGTCCTCAACGCGACGCTCTCAAGAGGGATGCTTCGTGATGCCGCGAGCGAGAAGGGGAAGGCCATGAACGGACGGACGGGCGCTCTCTTGCGGGCGAGTGGCGCAGTCGCTGTGCTCCTCGCCGTCGCGGCCGGGTGTGCGACGCCGGTTCCGTCGGTCTCGGGCCCTCCCTCCGCGAGCCCTTCGGCATCGCCCGCATCGCCGTCGAGCAACCCGCCATCGCCGTCCCCGAGCACGGCTGTTGCGCCGAAGGTCGTGTGCGACCATAGCGCGCCGAGCTCGGCCGGGACGGACGCGTCGGGATCACCGATCCCTGTCACGCTGACCTGCGAGAACGCGGTGGCTGCGGCCGAGGCCGTCGTCGGGCCTGACCCGGCCATCGCCTACATCGAGTTCGACTACCGCCGCTGGTGTCCGCCAGGCTACTTCTGCGCGCTGTCGACGATGAACGACGGTCACGTCATCTTCCACATGAGGGGCCTGCGGCCGGACATCCTGGTCCAGGTCAGGGCGGACGAGGCTGGCAGGGTCACAGCGTCGAGCCCGCAGCCTCTGCCCTCGCCGTCTTCCTGATCGGCTACCCGCCGACGAAGTGCATCGCGCGGGCCTGGTGCGCGGATCCGCCCGGGTGGTGCCAGCGGACCACCGTCATCAACATGTCCTCACACATTGCTGCTGCATCGGCGGTGACACGGGGGAACGGGTGACCAGCCGCGTGGTTCGGGCTCGCCGCCCAACCTCGTGCGCGAGTGCCAGACCGTGAATCTTCACTCCGTCGGCCAACTGCCGAACGCGGCCCCGCTGGCGATACCGCGCGATGGGCAGCCGACGTTGCGCCAAGGCTTGACCACGCAGCGAGCGGGAACGCACCGTCGGCCCGAGGCAGTTGCCAAAGATCGAACGGTTGGCCTCGCTCGTTCGTCCATCATGGCGACAATCCACGAACGACGCATACCGCCGAACGAAATCTAGGAGCGGTTGCCCCAGCGGGCGAGCGCAGCCTTGCGAGCGCTATCCGCCCGTTCACCGGCCGAGCGCTCGACTCCGGGCTCATGCCCTCGATGGGCGCAGTCGGGAGTTGCTTCGATAACGCCTTGATCGAGTCGTTCTGGAGCCGGATGCAGGTCGAGCTCCTTGACCGGCGGATCTGGCGAACCCGGGTCGAGCTCGCGAACGCGATCTTCGAGTACCTCGAGATCTACCACAACCGCCAGCGCCGACATTCAGCATTGGGCATGCCTACCCCAGTCGAGTCCGAGACTCGGCATCAGACAGAGGCGGTCGTCTGATATCCAGAATCGCGACTCCACGAAAGGCAGGGCAGGCCACTACGCCGCGGAGCGGCGGCGCATCGACGCCTCAGAGTTCCGACCGGCGGCCGGCTCGATCCTGGCTGCCGTCGTTCTTGCTGTCGTGATCGCCATCTTGGCCATTGTGTTCGTCTGGCTGGTCCGCCGTTGACGTCCAACCCAAAGTACGTTGACTCGGGATGGCCAGGCGTCATGGCTTGAAGTAGGCGTAACCCTCCTGTTGTTTTCGGATCACCTCGACCGCGCCCGAGGGCACGGTTCCCACGCCCGCCACGAGGTCATCGGGACGGATCCCCTTCTCGTTCATCGTGTTCTCGCAGGCGACCACCACGATGCCCTTCTGGATCAGCCCCGCCACGAGGTCGCCGTGCGCGGACTCGTCCCTGATCAGGAGACCGAGGCCGGCGCCGTGGCAGACGATCTCGATCTCTGCCGATCCCTCCTGATCACGGAGGATGTTCTCGATGTTGTGCAGCCCGTGGGCTTGGCGGTCCGGGTCGGTAAAATCGATGTGAACGACTGACTGCAGCATGTGTCCTTCCTCTCGGCGTACATCGGGGCGCGCGGCCGCCGCGATCCACGTCAGACGGCGATGAACTTGGTGTGCGTCAGGTCGGCGCTCACCGGCGAGTGCTGCTCGACGTGGCGCCGCAGCGCCTCGACCGCGCGGGTGCCTGTCGGCTCCTTGGGGCCCACATCCTGGAGTTCCTGCTCGCCGGCCGCGGCGACCATGTACGAACGCTCCGGGTCGTAAGGCTCGCCGGCGATGTCCAGGTGCTCGACCCGGGTCCCCTTCGGATTGTTGAGGCGGACAACGGCGTTCAGCCCCGACACCCGCAGCACGAAGCCGCCCTTCTGGTCGAACGGGTCGGGCGCATACACGCTCTCCAGGCTCACTTCCAGGCGCTGCCTGATCTGGCGCCCGGTCAGGGGTACGGTGAAGATCTCGGGATTGGTCGGGATCATCTGCCACAGGTCGCCCATGGTGATTTCGCCTGGCGGGATCGGTGCGCCGTAGCGCCAGCCGTGGGAGACCGCGACCTCGGCCCCGGTCAGGTCGAGGTACGCGTCGGTGATCAGGTTGTCCATCGTCGACTCCAGGACCGTCATCCGGTTGAGCCCCGTGGCCGTCTGACCGACGACCTCGCCGAGCCGTTCCCGGAAGGGTTCGAGCTGCTCGTCGACGGCCTGCTTCGTGGCCGCATCGTCCTCGATCGACGCCACCACCTCGATGAGTTCGTGGGACACGCCGCACACGTGGCCGGCCCGGACCTCCAGGTCCAGTCGCCCCAGGAACGACCCACTGAAGCCCGACTGGATCATCACGGTCCGGCCGATCCGGACCGGCGCGGCCAGACGGTTGTGGGTGTGACCGCTCAGCAGGACATCGATCCCCTGGACCTCCTTCGCCAGCTGGACCTCCTGCGGGAACCCCATATGCGAGACAACGACGACCAAGTCGACCCCGTCGCCGCGGCGCAGCCTGGTGACCGATCGCTGGACCGGTCCGACCGCCGACGTGAACCGAAGGCCGGCGCTGAACGCTGCAGGCATCGTGTCCGGGATGGACGGCAGGGTGACGCCGATGAATCCCACCTGGACGCCGCCGATCTGGCGCACCTCCGTCGGGGCGAACAGCGGCTCGCCGGACTCGGCGTCATCGACATTGCTTGCGATGAGCGGGAAGGCCATCTCGGCACCGCGCTGGCGAAGGACCTCCGGCCCGAACCCGAAGTCCCAGTTGCCGGGGGTCATGAGCTCCACACCCATGGCGTTCAGGGAAGGGACGACAGCCGCGCCCATGGTCCATTGCGCTGGACCCGTCCCGTGGAGGGTGTCGCCGCAATCGACCAGGATGCTCGCGCCATCGGTCTCCTCCTTGATCCGGGCAACGAGGGTCGCCGCCCGGGCGTAGCCACCGGCGCGTCGGTATTCGGGACGACCGTTGCGCCAAAAGTGCTCCCAATGGGGCTCCATCTGGGCGTGCGTATCGTTCTGCTGGATCAGGGTCAGTCGACGGGTGTCAGTCACCGTGGCTCCTCCTGGTCACGCGGGGCTCGATCGCTGGATGTTCACACCGTTGTCCCCGGCCGCGACCAACGCGACCGCCTCGTTGCCGTCGATGCCCAGGGCGGCCTGCGGGTCCATGATCTCGACCGTCGTCCCACCGTGGTCGCCGCGTCGTACCGCGCACGGCCGCCCGCGCATGGGCGGGAGGGAACCATGACCGACGAAGAAGCGCCACCGCGACGATCCCGACCGGCTCCGTTGCGGCGCCGAACCTTATTGCGCCTCGTCGCCGGCGCGTACCGATTCGTGGTCCATCGCGAATACGCGGGACGATCGAACCCAAGTGACCGACGCGACGGCCCACGCGATGAGGAGACCCATCGCGGCCGCGGGCGCCATATAGCCGAGGACGAGCAACGCGGCGAGCGGGGTCATCGGCACGGCTGCGATCAACGCCACCGCTACGCTCGCAGGGATGGCATGACGGCGGAGACCCAAGACCCCAGTGACGAGGGTTCCCGCGAGGGCGATCAACAGCGCCAGTAGATCGAAGAGCCATCCGTAGCCCTCGGCGCCGTTGTACTCGAGGGCGAACGCGACCGCCGCCACGGACACCGCCCCGACGACGACCCGGCGCGCGCGAGTCGACACGGCACCGGTGACCTGCCAGACCACTGGCAGGATGAGCAGCATGCTTGCGAAATACAGCCGGCCCGCCTCCTCAACCGGGACCGCGGCCTGCATCCAGCGGGCAAGCGGCGAGATGCCCGGCACCTCCGGCGCGTCCGCGATGCCCCAATGGACCGCCATGGCCAAGCCCAGCAGCCATCCCACTACAGCTCCGATCACTGCGAGAACGGAGACCATCGTGTCCCTCCGAGCTGGATCCTGCCGTGGCCCTGTGGAGACCTGCGCGTCTGACCTGCCGGCCCACACCCTCATTTTGCCATGTTGGCACGGACCCGTGGCCCGAGACGCCGCGGTAGACTCGGGATCGCCCAGATAGAGCAACAGACTCATTCGGTTTTGCGACAGGGCAGGCTCCTATGTTGTCGAGCCGCGGCCTGGAGCCCGAGCTGGCCCTCCTGGAGGAGCCGGAAGACCGGTCGGACGAGTTGACGCTTGAGGTAGCGGATCGCCTCCCGCCAGGTCTTACCCTCGGCCCGCTTGCGAGCGACATAGGCCTTGGCCGGCGGGTGGTGCCAGACCTGGGTCAGGGCGATCACGTAGAACGCTCGATTGAGCTGGCGGTTGCCGCCCCGTGACAGTCGGACCCGCTGGATCTGCCCCGAGCTCGCCGGAATCGGGGCGACCCCGGCGAGCGCCGCGAACGCATCGGGCGAACGGAAGCGGCCGACGTCGCCGGTCTCGGCGTCCGTGCGATCGCCGCCGGACTCGGTCGCGCGCCGTCCACGATCAGCCGGGAGATCCGGCGGAACCGGGATGCGGGAACCAGGGCGTATCACCCCCATCGGGCCCAGCGTCGGGCTGCTGGTCGCCGGGTCCGCCACCGGCGCGGGAAGCTCGGGTGCACGCGCGAGCTCCGGACGGTCGTGGCCGACCACCTCGAGCGCCGCTGGAGCCCGGAGCAGATCAGCCGGCTGCTGCCGAGCCTCTTTCGTGACCGGCCCGAGATGCGGGTGGCGCCCGAGACGATCTACCAGGCGCTCTACAGGCGGGGACCGGACCGCCTCCACCGGGACGGTGTACGCCTGCTCCGCAGCGGGCGCGTCCACCGCAAGCGACGTCGCCGGTCTGGCGAACGCACGGGCCGCTTCGTTGCGCCGATGGTGATGATCGACAGGCGCCCGGCCGACGTCGCCGGTCTGGCGAACGCACGGGCCACTGGGAGGGCGACCTGATCACCGGCAGCGCCAACCGGTCTGCGATCGGGACGGTCGTCGAGCGCACCACGCGCTATCTCCTGCTGCTGCACCTGCCGGACGGCCACGGCGCGGAGCAGGTCCGTGATGCCCTCGTCGACGCGGTGGCGGTGCTGCCTTCCCGCCTGCGACGCTCGCTGACCTTGGACCAGGGGGTGGAGATGAGCCGCCACGACGAGTTCACCCGAACCTCGGACGTCGCGGTCTACTTCTGCGAGCGTGCCAGTCCGTGGCAGCGGGGCACGAACGAGAACACGAACGGGCTGCTGCGCCAGTACTTCCCCAAGGGCACGGACTTGCGCGGGCACACCGCCGCCCACCTGGCCAGTGTCGCCGCCGAACTCAACGCTCGACCCCGCAAGATCCTCGGCTGGGAGACTCCCTCCCAGCAGCTCGATAGACTCCTCGCGTCAGTCCCATAGTCGCCCTGTGTTGCGACGACCGCCGGAATCCACCCACCTTCTCATGGCCACGGGCATCGGCGGATCCCCATTGTGTCTCCAGCGTCGCGCAAATCTCTTCCGTTGGGTCAACGGTAGCGCCCTTGGCTTTGGAACGCACGTTCGCGCAGGATTGGTATCTCGATGCCGGTCGGGCTCTTGAAGTCGTCACCGTTGCCCAGGTGGCCAGCTTGACAGAGGAAACAGGACCGGTAACATGAGCGGCAGCCGTACCGGCAACTACTGCGGCAATTGTCGATGATGTTCTGAT
>JANMQO010000311.1:0-6518 GCA_031370565.1 Chloroflexota bacterium | reverse complement strand
CAGCACCCCGGCCAGGCCGCGACCACTGACGAGGCCGATCTTGGCGCACATGTACTGGACGGCGACCATCATCGGCAACATCGCGACGGTGGTCCAGAGCATGGCGTAGCCATACTTCGCGCCAGCCTGCGCATACGTCCCGATCCCCGAGGGATCGTCGTCCGAGGCACCCGTCACGAGCCCCGGCCCGAGCACCTTGAAGAACCGCTTGACCGGGTTCCTCTCGGTCTTCAGCTCGGCGATCTTCGGATCGACCGGCCGATTGGCAGCGACCCGGGGTTCGGTAGTCACGCCGCGGTCGTCTGGGCCAGAGTTGGTCGGCCTGGTCATTCGAGGAAGCGCCGGGCGGTCATCCGATCACCGGTCGTACGGACGTGATCCGGAGAGAGTTTGTCGGCCGCGGTCATGGTCCGCACGATACACGCGACCGGGGCCTCGCCGCCAGGGGTCGCGGCCCCGCTCGGCGATTGACCACAGGGTGCAACCAAGAGAAGAGCCCCCGACTGGCCAGTCGGGGCTCTTCTGAGCGGCCGTTGCGAGGAACACCCGGTGAGCAGCGTGCGCGCCCACCGCGTAGGGACTATCGGCGCGAGCGCCGCCGGGTGGTCAGTGTGGTGGCGACCAGGCCTCCGATCGTCGCGACCAGGACCAAGGCCCAGGAGCCGAGGCCAGTGGACCCATCGACGGGTGTGATCGGACCGGTCGTCGTCGGCGGCGGGGTGACAACTGGGGTCGGTGGCTTCGGAGCGGCGATGGTGATCGTACCCTTCATACCGTCATGGATCTGGCAGACATACGTGTACGTGCCTGCCACGGCGCCGGTGAACCGCACGCTCCAGGTCGCCGAAGCGGCGGTTGCCGGCAGCCCGAAGGCATCCAAGACGTTCGACGCGGCCATAAAGCCGGAGTCGGACACGGTGCTCGGCGTCGTCACGGTGGTGATGCCGTTGCCGCCGCCCGCCTCAACCTCGTTGGCCGGCCCGGTGCCGCAGGCGAAGTCGAGCGGACTCGTCGGTGGGATGACTGTCGGGGTGGCCGGCGTGTCGATCGCGCCCGCCTCGCACAACGGCACGAAAGCCGCGTGAGGGTCGGTCGGGAAGGTGACGGTGTGGGGCTCGTTCACGGTTCTCGAGCGCCAGCTGACCGTGTCGCCCGCCTTGACCGTGACGTTGCTCGGGAGCATCTCGAGGATCGCGACGTGACCGTCCGGATCGGACGTGCCCGCCGAGAGTGTCCAGGTCGTGGTCCCGTCGGCGTTGTGGTGGACGCCCGCGGCCGAGGCCGCCGCCTCTGCTGCGTGGCCGGCGGCGACATCCGCGGTCGTCTGTGCCGCGACGGCACTCGCGAGGTCGGCCGGCGTCGTGCCCGCGCTCGTCGACGCGACGACCGTGAGCGTGCCGTTCATGCCAGGATGGACACGACAGTGGAAGACATAGGTGCCGGGAGCAGCCGTCACGGTGACGAGGAACGGCCCTGCCGGCGGGCCGAACGGGGCGCCGCTGCTGACGACGCCGGAGCCGTCGAATGCGCACGGGGTCGTCGCCGTCCCACAGCCACCCGGGATCGGGAGGACATTGGGGATGGCTTCGACGATGTGGGAGGAGCCGTTCAGGTTCGGGGTTGTGTCGTCGGCGTCGGCCTGGGCGATGCCGTGCGCGATGAGATCCTGCGCCGCGGTCGTTCCGGCGGGCAACAGGGTAGCGGTGTGGAAGCCCTCGATCGCGAAGCCGATGGTCGATCCCTGGGGAACGCTCAGGACCCGGGGGAAGAAGTCGTTGAACGACCAGTTGTGGCCGGCTGGGACCGCCGCGGGATTGTCGGCCGTGACGACCAGTGAGGGCGCGACCGCGAGGACCGGTGCGGCGGCGATGCCGAGCTGTGCGGTGACCAGCGCGGCCGCCGCGATCAGGGAGCCGATCGGACGCAACCCGAGCCGGCGCGAATGAGGGATAGGCAGATCAGCCATCGACGAATCCTCCCGGGCGTGCACACCCGACACCAGAGAGTCGGTCTCGCCGTTGGCCCAGCACCCCGATGTGGCGACCGGATAGGACGGTGTGCTGGTGGGACCCTCGCTCCCGTGCCCCCTCCGATCGGGCCATTGTCATGCCTCTGTCAAGCTCAGGATGACCTATCCCCGACTTCCAACCTGTCGTCTACTGGACACTCGGAGACGTCGGTAGCCGTGGTGGAACCCACGCCGGCAAGCCCGCGCAGACCTCCGCTCCTCGCGCACCGACCGCCCTGTTCGAACAGCTGTGCTAGGCTCGTTGTTCGCCGCGATCAGTGGCGATGCTCCGCGTGGTCACCCCCCCTTCTCGAATGGGCCGTGCGTTCTGCGATCCCTTGTTCGGGAAGCGTTGGAGGTCATCATGACCAGCGGCACCATCAAGAAGATCGTTGCCGATCGCGGCTTTGGCTTCATCGCCGCCGAGGATGCCAAGGAGTACTTCTTCCATCGCGACGGCCTCGATTCCTCGATCGACTTCGACCGCCTCGTCGGCGGCGAGCGCGTCCAATTCGAGATCGAGACCAGCCCCAAGGGTCCGCGTGCCACAAAGGTGAGCGCGGCCTGACAACGCAGGTGCGGCCCGTCCGATGGACGGGCCGTTCACGGTCGCCTGGCGGCCGGGAGCCTTCCGTCGCTCCAACCCCCCTCGGCGCAACGTTACTGCCCACCGCTCGATCGGAGCACGCCATGGCCCGCACCGCGTTCGTCTCGACGTACCCTCCCCGTCGTTGTGGGATCGCCACGTTCACGAGCGATCTGGGCCGGGTGATGGGAGATCGGGAGATCGTGGCCATCCATCCGCCCGAGCAGGCGGCGCCCTACCCGCTGGAGGTCCATCACCGCATCCGTCGTGACGAGCCCGGCGACTACACCCGAACCGCCCGGTCGCTCGGGGGCTGCGTCGACGTCGTCGCCATCCAGCACGAGTACGGGATCTGGGGCGACCATGACGGCGAGGCCGTGCTCGACTTCGTCCGCTCGCTCGAAGTGCCGGCGATCGCGACGCTCCACACGGTGCTCCAGGAACCCACGCCTCGTCAGCGCGCGATCCTGGTCGAGCTCGCCAAGAGCGTGCGGGCCACGGTCGTCATGTCGCAATCCGCGGCGATACTGCTGACGAGCGCCTATGGCGTCGATCCCAGCGGGATCCAGATCATCCCGCACGGGGTCCCGGACCTCCCGATGGTGCGTTCGGAGACAACCAAGGCGGCCGTTGGCCTTGCCGGACGCGATGTGATCCTCAGCTTCGGACTGCTCGGCCCGGACAAAGGCTATGAGCTCACCCTGGAGGCGCTGCCGGCCGTCGTCGCCGAACATCCGGCGGCCTGCTACGCCATCGTGGGTGCCACCCATCCCGATCTGGTCCGCCTCGATGGCGAGACATACCGAGCGTCCCTGATCGATCTCGTGAAGCGGCTCGGCCTCACGGATCACGTGCGGTTCGTCGACCGGTTCGTCGGCCGGGTGGAGCTCACCCGCTGGCTCGAGGCAGCCGACATGTTCGTCACGCCCTATCCCAACCTCGACCAGATCGTGTCCGGCACGCTGTCCTATGCGATGGGCGCGGGCCGAGCCGTCGTGTCCACGCCGTACACGTATGCCGCCGAGCTGCTGGCCGACGGCCGCGGCCTCCTCGTGCCGCCCGGCTCACCCGAGGCGCTGGCGGCTGCGCTGAACAGCCTGCTCGAGGACGACGAGCTGAGAGGGGCGATCGGCCAGCGAGCGTACGAGTACACCCGGCGAATGGTCTGGTCCGAGGTGGGAGCCGAATATCGGCGACTGTTGGCGCGAGTGGCCGCCAATCTGTACATCCCGCAGTCGCCGACACAATTGGTCGCGGTCACTGCCTGAGCTGCTGCGGACCCGCCGTCGCTCGAGACGGCCAAGGGTTGGCTGGTCATGTATGACGGCGTGCACGCCACTGCCGACGGACCTCTGTAGCGGGTCGGCCTGGTGCAGCTCGACCTCGAGGATCCGCGGATCGTGCTGCACCGAACCGACGAGTGGGTGTTCGGGCCGTTCGAACCCTACCAACTGTCCGGCGACGTTGGCCGCGTGGTCTGCCCGTGCGGCTGGGTCCTCGACGGGCCTGCCGATCTGCTGAGCCTCTACTACGCCGTGGCCGACTCGGTCATCGGCGCGGCCACCGCAAGCCTCAGTGATGTGCTGGCGCGAGTCCGGAGCTCACCCCGTCCGCAGGGATGAGGGTCCGCTCCCGGTCCGCTATCCTCTCGCAACGGTGTGGACATGCCGTGAGGAGCTGAGGACGGGTCGGCATGCGCTGCGGGATCTGCGGAACGGACAATCTGGCGGGTGCCCGATTCTGCATGGAATGCGCTGCACCGTTCCCGGCAGGCTGCCCATCGTGCGGCTTCGTGAACTTGCCCGGCGCCAAGTTCTGCTCCGAGTGCGCAACCCCGCTGGGGGCGGCTGCCGGCGCTGCGGCAGGACGCGCCACACCAGCGGTCCTCGCGGCCCCGTCGGGTGCGGCGCTGCCATCAAGGTCGACGCCCGCGGACTCCGGTGCCGAGCGGCGCCTGGTCAGCATCCTCTTCGCGGATCTCGTCGGGTTCACGCCCTTCGCCGAGGAACGGGACGCCGAAGACGTCCGCGAGACCCTGACCCGCTACTTCGATCTCGCCAGCGACATCATCACCCGCTACGGCGGCACGGTCGAGAAGTTCATCGGTGACGCGGTCATGGCCGTCTGGGGTGCGCCCACGGCCCAGGAGGACGACGCCGAACGAGCCGTCCGCGCCGCCCTCGAACTGGTCGACGCGGTCGGCAGCCTGGGTCCCACGATCCAGGCCCGGGCCGGCGTGCTTACCGGCGAGGCCGCCGTGACGGTCGGCGCCACCAACCAGGGCCTCGTCGCGGGAGACCTGGTCAACACCGCGGCTCGCCTCCAGTCGGTTGCCCAGCCGGGGACGGTCCTCGTCGGCGAAGCCACCCAGCGGGCAGCACAGCGAGCCATCGTCTTCGAGGAGGCCGGTGAACAGGCGCTCAAGGGCAAGCAGGCACCCGTATCGGCCTGGCGGGCCGTGCGGATCGTGGCTCAGCGCGGCGGTCGGGGCCGCAGTGACACCCTCGAGGCCCCGTTCGTCGGCCGCGACCTGGAGATGCGCCTGCTCAAGGACCTCTTCCACGCCACGAATCGCGAGGGTCGGCCCAGACTCGTCTCCGTGATCGGCCCGGGCGGCATCGGCAAGAGCCGCCTGGCCTGGGAGTTCCTCAAGTACATCGACGGGCTCGTCGAGAACGTCTGGTGGCACGCCGGCCGAAGCCCCGCCTATGGCGACGGGATCACCTTCTGGGCGCTCGGCGAGATGGTCCGGGGGCGCGCCGGCCTGGTCGAGTCGGACGACGAGGCGACGACTCGCCAGAAGTTGACCACGACCCTCGACAAGCACATCGCCGACGACGAGGAGCGGACCTGGATCGAGCGGGCACTCCTTGCGCTGCTCGGCTTCGAGTCCGGCGTGGACCCCCAGCAGCTGTTCGCCGCCTGGCGCACGTTCTTCGAGCGACTGGCGGCGAAGTCACCAGTGGTGATGGTCTTCGAAGACCTCCATTTTGCCGACCCCGGGTTGCTCGACTTCATCGACCACGTCCTCGAGTGGAGCCGCAGCGCGCCGATCACGATCGTCACCCTGGCCCGACCAGAGCTGCTGGACCGGCGACCCACCTGGGGTGCCGGCAAGCGCAGCTTCAACTCGATCTATCTCGAGCCACTGCCAGAGCCAGCGATGCGGCGGCTGCTGGCGGGCCTCGTCCCGGGGCTCCCCGATCGAGCCACCGACGCCATCGTGGCGCGCGCCGACGGGATCCCCCTGTACGCGGTCGAGACGGTCCGGATGCTCCTCGCCCAGGGCCGCCTGGCGCTGGGTGATGGCGTCTACCGACCGACCGGCAACCTGAACGACATCGCCGTGCCGGAGACGCTCACCGCGCTCATCGCGGCCCGCCTGGACGGTCTCGATGGTGCGGATCGCAGCCTCATTGCCGACGCCGCCGTCCTCGGCCAGAGCTTCTCGCCGGTGGCGCTGGGTGCCGTTTCCGGGGTCGAACCCGCCGTGCTCGAGACCCGGCTGGCCGGACTGGTCCGCCGGGAGCTGCTCATCCAGGACGTGGACCCGCGTTCTGCCGGACGTGGACAGTACGCCTTCGTCCAGGCGCTCATCCGTGAGGTCGCCTACAACACGCTGTCCAGGAAGGACCGCAAGACCCGCCACCTGGCCGCCGCGCGACACATCGAGAGCCTGGGGACGGACGAGCTGGCGGGTGGGCTGGCCGGTCACTACCTGGCGGCCCAGCGGCTGGCCGGCGACGGACCGGAGGCCGACACCCTGGCGGCACAGGCGCGGGTTGCCCTCCGTGGCGCGGCGGAGCGGGCCGCCACGCTCGGTTCTCACGAGCAGGCCCTGCACTTCCTCGAGCAGGCACTCGAGGTCACCAGCGACACGGCCGACCGGGCGGAGCTGCACGAGCGGGCCCTGTCGTCCGCACT
>JANMQO010000304.1:0-7495 GCA_031370565.1 Chloroflexota bacterium | reverse complement strand
GGTGCTCCTGTGGGACACCTCCGATGCGGACACATCGCGACAGGCGACGCCTGAGCAGCTCATCGCTGCAGCCCTTCGCGGACAGGCGGGCTCGGTGCTGCTGGCCCACGGGGGTCCGGCACTCACGCCGCTCATCCTGCCCGTGGTGATCGCCCGATATCGTGACCTCGGGTTCCGGTTCGTCACCGTGCCCGAGCTGCTCGGTCTGCCGGGAGCACCAGCGCCGATCCCTGTTCCGTCTCCGCTTCGCGCTACCCGAATGAGTTGAGCCGATCCACGATCGGCACGATGAGCTGATGGTGTTCGATCCTCGGGTATCGCTCGCGGGTCCTGGCGCGGCTCGGCCGGCGCATCAGCCGATCAAGTGTGCCAGGCGTGCATGGAGATGTGCCCGGCTGACCCCGGGGCACCGAGGCACGGTGGGACACCGGCGGTATCGATCGCCGAGACCGGAATCGCGACGACGCGGCCGAGCGTGCCCGGCAGGACGAAGACGAGCGTCACCGGTCTGGTGTACGACGGCCCGCAGTAGTTGCTGTCGGCGACCTCGGTCTTGAGGAAGCCCAGCCCGGCGAGGACGTGGACCGCCCCGGTCAGCGAAGCCGCGTGGCCGTCGATGAGGATCGCCCCGTGGGCGCTGACGAGCCGCAGCCGTGGGTAGTTCCGGATCGTGCATGGTGAGAACGATGTGTTGACGAGCTCGACGTCGGCGATTCGGCTCCCGGCGGCGCCCTGCCAGTCGACGATCCGCGCGCTCAGCTGGCTCCCGATGCAGCGCGGCGGCGAACTCGCGGCCGCCACGCTGGCGATGCCCAACGAGGCGCCGATCGCTGCCAGCAGCGCGACGATGGCCGCCCCACCCGTCAGCCGCCGGGTCCGACCGCCCACGCTTGACCGCGTCGGTGCCGTGCTGGTGCCCTCGATTCCGATCCGTCGTCCCATCATCGACCCCTTCGTGCTCGGTGCATGTTGTCGCGGGGAGCCACCCGATCGCTCTTCGTGTCACGAGCCCCGAGGATACCCCCGGATGCCGACGCGCTGCCCGGTTCGTGCATGGCCCGGGGACGACTTTGGTACCCTTGTTGTCCGGTCGCGTCTCGATACCGTCACTCGCAGGAATGATCGGGTACGCTGCGAACAGACGGCGTTTCGTACGACTCCTTGCGGGCGGAGGATCGTGGTCGACGACCAGATCGTGATCCTCGACCTCGACGGGCGGATCCGGCAGCCATGCAACCTGGTCGGACCCGGCCTCCCAGTCGACCTGGAGCCAGCGACGTGAAACGTGCACCACGGGGCGTAGAGTTCTCGCCGGTCCGGCTCGTCCTCGCCTACGCCCTCGGGGCGGTCCTCTGGATCGGCGTCGTGAATCCGCTCATCAGCGGTGCGGCCAGCCAGGTCGATCTGCCCGACCTCGCCTTCGTGGCCGCCACCTCGGTTGTCCTGTTCGCCCTCCTGGGGCGGCGCGCCCGGACCCTGGCCCGGGTGGAGACGGAGCGGGATCGGCTCGTGGCCGTCGTCGAGCAGGCCTCCGAGTCGATCGTCCTCACCGATGTCGTGGGCACCATCGAGTACGTGAACCCGGCGTTCGAACGGGTGACCGGCTATGCCCGGGACGAGGTGATCGGACAGAACCTCCGGATCCTCAAGAGCGGCGTCCAGACCGACGCGTTCTACCACGACCTGTGGACCACCCTCGGCCAAGGTCGAGCGTGGTCCGGCTTGTTCGTCAACCGCCGCAAGGACGGTACGCTGTTCGAGGAGGAGGAGGTCATCAGCCCGATCCGCGACGCGGCGGGCCTGGTCACCCACTACGCGGCGACCAAGCGCGACGTGACCACCGAACGACAGCTGGAGAGCACGCTCGAGCGGAATGCCAGCGAGCGCGAAGCGATTCAGCGCAACCTCGCCGAGGCGCAGCGGATCGCCCATATCGGGAGCTGGGAGCGGGACATCGCCACGGGCGCCCTCCATTGGTCGGACGAGTCACACCGGATCTTGGGGGTCGAGCCGGGCACGTTCGCGGGGACGGTCGAAGCGTTCCTCAGGTTCGTCCATCCTGATGATCGGAGCAAGGCCACATCGAGTCTGGCGGACCTCGCGGCCGGCGACTCCAGAACCACCCAGTACCGGATCGTTCGACCCGACGGCGCCGTGCGGCTTCTCCACGAGGAGGCCGTGGTCGTCCGCGACACGACTGGTGCGCCAGTCCGGTATGTCGGCTCTACCCAGGACATCACCGAGCGGGTCGCGGTCGAGAAGGAGCGGACGCGGCTCGAAGAGGGACTCCGCCGGAGCGAGCGCAACCTGGCCGAGGCCCAGCGGGTCGCCCACATCGGGAGCTGGGAATGGGACCTCGTGACGGGATTGGCGCAGCGGTCTGACGAGCTGCACCGGATCTTTGGCGTCGAGCCGGGCACGATCCCCGGGACGACCGACGCGTTCCTCGCATGCGTCCACCCCGACGACCAGGCCCGGGTGGAGGCGTCCGAGCGGGCAGCGATCAGCGACGGCGGTCAGCATGCCCTCGACTACCGGGTCGTCCGACCCGACGGTACCGTGCGGCTCGTGCACGAACAGGGCGAGACGATCCGCGACGCGTCGGGTCATCCGGTCCAGATGGTCGGCACGGTCCAGGACATCACCGAGCGAGTCCAGTTCGAGGCACGGCAAACGCGGTTGGCCCGACTGCTCGATGAACTCAGCAGCGAGATCTACGTTTTCGACGCCGATACCCTGCGCTTCACCGAAGCGAACGCCGGCGCCCTCCGGAACGTCGGCTACTCGCTCGACGAGCTATGCGAGCTGACGCCCCTCGACCTCAAGCCCGAGCATACCCAAGCTTCGTTCGCGGAGCTGCTGGCCCCGCTCCGGACCGGCACCCGCGACCAGGTCACCTTCGAGACGACGCATCGCCGCAAGGACGGCTCCACGTACCCCGTCGAGGTGCGCGTCCATCTCCTCGCCACGGAGACGCCGCGGGCCTTCGTCGCGATCATCCAGGACATCACCGAGCGGGTCGCGGCCGAGGAGGAGCGAACCCGGCTCGTCTCGGCCGTCGAGCAGACCGGCGACTCGATCTGGATCGAGCACCTCGACGGGACGATCGCCTACGCCAACCCATCCTTCGCCCGTCTCTACGGCTACGAGCCAGACGAGATCGTCGGCCGCTATGCGGGGGTCATGGACAGCGGCCGCCACGAGCCCGCCTTCTTCGCCGAGATCCGGGCCTCCGTGGCATCCGGCAAGACCTGGACGGGCTCGATCGTCAACCGCCGCAAGGACGGCACGTCCGTCGAGGTCGAGGCCGTCATCTCGGCGATCCGCGACGCCTCCGGCCAGGTGGTGAGCTACCTTCAGACCGACCGCGACGTGACCCGCGAACGCACCCTCGAGGCCCAGCTGCGCCAGTCCCAGAAGATGGAGGCGGTCGGTCAGCTGGCGGGCGGGATCGCCCACGACTTCAACAACCTGCTCACGGCGATCCGCGGATACGGTGAGCTCGTCCGGCGGGGACTGCCGGTCGACGACGAGGGCAACCGGGCCGACATCGACGAGGTCATCGCCAACGCCGACCGGGCGGCCGAGCTGACTCGCCAGCTGCTCGCCTTCAGCCGCCGCCAGGTCCTCCAGCCGCGGGTCGTCGATCCGGCGGCGATCGTCGAGGGGATCGCCCCGCTCCTCCGGCGCCTGCTCGGCGAGCAGGTCGAGCTGACTGCGGCCACGCGCCGCGACGCCTGCTGCGTCAAGGCCGACTCAGCCCAGCTTGAGCAAGTGATCATCAACCTCGCAGTCAACGCCCGTGATGCGATGTCCGGCGGCGGACGATTGACGATCGAGACTGCCCCGGTCGAGCTCGGCGCCGAGTTCGCGCGGACCCATCCGGAGGTGACTCCCGGTTCCTTCGTCGCCCTGACGGTATCGGACACCGGGAGCGGAATCGACCCCGAGATCCAGGCCCGCATCTTCGAGCCGTTCTTCACAACCAAGCCGGCCGGCGAAGGGACCGGCCTTGGTCTGGCCACCGTGTACGGGATCGTCAAGCAGTCGGGTGGCTTCATCTATGTCGAGAGCGAGCCGGGGCGGGGCGCGACCTTCACGATCTACCTGCCCCGGGTCATCGAGGAGCCGGCGGCGACCGTCGCGCAGACCACCGCCGCGTCGCCATCCTTGTCCGGCACGGAGACGGTCCTGCTCGTCGACGACGAGCCGACGGTACGCGACTTCGCCGCTCGCGTCCTGGCCGATCATGGCTACACCGTCCTCAAGGCGCCCGATGCCGAAACGGCATTCGCCCTGGCGCTGGCTCACCCCGGTCCGATCGAGTTGCTCGTGACCGACGTGATCATGCCCCGCGTCAGCGGTCCCGAGCTCGCCGAGCGCCTGGTCGCCGAGCGCCCGGGCATCCGCGTCCTGTACATCTCGGGCTACGCCGAGAACCGCCTCGGGCACTCGCTGACCTTGAGCGCCGAGATGGTCTACCTGCCCAAGCCATTCACGACCGAGGCTCTGGCCCAGGCTGTGCACGACACGCTCGGCACGGGGCGGCGTCTCGATCCCCCTGGTCCGGGTGGGTAGGTCGGTGGCGGCCTGTACGGTCGCGCCGGCGCCGACCGCGGCGTTCGAGCTTGCTCGAATCTTCTTGCCCGAATCCCCTTCCGCGGGCGGCGCCGAATGGGCACAATCATCCGAGCGACCCGAGGCACGGGAATACGCTCAAGGAGGGCCTCCGCGATGACCGAAGAACAGCCACCGCAGGATCCGAGCGCCGGAGCAGCCGCCAACCTGCCCCCGGAGGAAGCCCCACCGCAGTCCGTCGAGGGTGCCGGCGGGGTCGAGCCTCCGCCGGCACCTCCGCCGGCCCAGCCGCCCGCTCCGGGACCGGCCTGGGTGCAGCCGCAGGCTCTCGCCGCCGTTCCGGGGCCGGCCTGGGGCCAGCCGCAGGCACAAGCGCCGGTTGTCGGTTTGGCGAAGCCGCAGCCAACGCCGGGCTGGATTCAGCCGGTCGCGACGAAGGGACCGGTCACCATCCTCGCCCGGATCGCCGGCCTGTTCATCCTGCTCCTCGGCCTCGTCTGGGGCGCGATCGGCGCCCTGCTGGTCGTCGGTGGCACGGCCTTCCACTTCCTGACCGACCGGTTCTCGCTGCTCAACACCGATACGACAGATGTCGCCACGGCCGGCAACGTGGTCGGTGGCGTGATCGCCGGGCTCGGGATCGTGATCCTCGTCCTCGCGATCGTCGAGGTCCTCGGGGGACTCGGTGCTCTGTTCGGCAAGACCTGGGGCCGCGTCCTGGGGATCCTCTACTCGCTGGTGTTCGGTGCCTTCCTGCTGATCGGCCTCACCGGCAGCATGCAGGCCGCCGGTGACGTCGCCGGCGCGGACAACGCCGCGGGAACCGGGCTGATCGTCGTCCTCGTCATGTTCCTTCTCTACCTGTACTCCCTGATCGTTCTGCTCCTCCGCTGGCGAGGCCACGCTCGGGCCTGACGCGGCCGTCCACCCCGCTCCACTCAAACTACCCGGGTGAGCACGATACGAAGCACCTCCCCGGTCACGCGAGGACCGCCCGCCGATGAGCGTCCTGCGCCTCGCGATCATCGTGATTGGCACGTTCGTCGGCGTTCGCCTCCTGATCGGGTAGCACAGGAGCCTGCCGCCAACCGCTCACGGCCCCGCGCCCGACTCCGACACGAGCCAGAGTGCAGTTGGGTCAGTACCGTTCCCGAGCGGATACCAAGCCCGGAGCGCTCCGTCAGGTGACATGACGCCGGGTGGGACCAGCTGCTGCGGCAGGTCGCCCGTCCGCGTCGGCACCGTGACCAGCTGATGGTCCGATGTCCTCAGCCGCGTCCCGGGCACGAACGTCGCGCCGAGTGTGTGCGTCGTTGGGTCCCACGCGGCGACGGTGTGGTCATCGAACGAGGCCAGGATGAGCCTGCGGTCGGTGCCCCAGGCGACGGCTTCGCGGCGCGCCGGGAGGGCCTGTATGGCTCCATCAGTGAGGTCGAACACAAAGGCGCTGGTGGCGATCAAGGTCCCGGACAGGTCGAACAGGACGCGCGTGCGCGGGTCGAATGGGAACCGGGGAAACGCGGCGAGCTGG
Organism: Chloroflexota bacterium; assembly: GCA_031370565.1. Taxonomy (GTDB): domain Bacteria; phylum Chloroflexota; class Limnocylindria; order Limnocylindrales; family CSP1-4; genus Chersky-267. Next base: position 1,386 of record JANMQO010000304.1, on the reverse strand, counting down.
TGGCGATTCGAGCCATCGAGCACCTGGAGCCACATCGGACCGGCGCCGCCGGCCACGAGGATCACGCCGGGAGAGGTCGATCCGATGGCCCCGCTCGCGTCGCGCAAGACGGCGAGCCTGCGCCCATCGGCCGACCAGTCGACCGGGGTTCCCGGCAGCGCCTCGCTCAGCCCCTGCTTGTTCCAGACGCGGAAGGTCCGCCCGATCGCGCTAGACGGCTGCGTGATCGCCACGGCACCAAGCGAACTCGCCAGCAGGTCAATCGCGTTCGAGGTCACCAGCGCAGACGTCTTCGCGTCCTTCGACCAGCTCCACGCCGAGTAGCTCGTGCCGTCGACGTTGCGCTCGAGGGTCATCAGATCATGGTCGTCAATCCAGACGGCCTGCCAGCCGGGCACAGCCCCCTCGGGATGCCCGGTCCGATCGAACAGATGGATCTGCCCCTCGCCCAACTCCTGTGACTCTGCTGCAGCAGCCAAGGTTGTCCCGTCGGGAGACCAGCCCAGACTGCCCCATCCCCAGGCCATGTCGATTGCGCCATTGGAGCCTGGCGACGGGGTCGCGGTATTGCCCGCATCGATTCCCGGGATCGGCCAGTGCGGGGCGGGCACGACACCCGGAATGACGGAGGATCGTGGATCGCCCGAGTCGGACGGCGAAGGGCTCTGGCTGACCGACCCGGCCGAGTTGGAGGGCGGTGTTGTCGAGCTCGAGAAGGAGGCGGGCGCGCATCCGGCCATGAGGACCAGGCTGGCCACTGCAGCGACGAGGAGGACAGAGTGCCGGGTGGTACGCATCGTCGAAACCTGTTGACGACCGGTGTGGCTTCGATGCCACGCGAGCGTGCCGCTTCTGCGCCGACGCCCCAGACTTTGTGCCCGGGCGACGGTCGGCTTCGAGTTCCGGACACCGCCCGGAGCCGCGTGCGCCGCGTGCGCCGCGTGCTTCACGGTACGGCCGGGACATAGGCGGGCATCCACGTCCGGCCACCATCGGTCGTCCGGATAATTCCATGTGAGACGACCGCGCTGCCGTACTCTGGAGCCCAGAACCGGAGTCGGCTCGCGATGCCAAAGCCGCTCATCGGCGATGACTGCCAGGTCACACCGCCGTCGTTGGTCCCGCGAACCACGCCGGCCGCCGGGTCCACGGCGACGAAGTGCGTGGCGTCAATGACGGCCACGGCAACCGAGCCGTTCTCGTTCTGGGCGATGCTGGCCACCTGCACCCACGAGAGGCCACGGCTCGTTGTGCGGAAGAAACGGAACTCCGGTGGGTTGGCAGACGATTCCGCCAAGACCGCCGCGGCCCCATTCGAGCCCGAGAAGACGGGTGGCGCTACGAGCGTGTCGTTCACGTAGATGTCGCCGACGAGGCCCGGCAGGC
>JANMQO010000272.1:0-2394 GCA_031370565.1 Chloroflexota bacterium | reverse complement strand
GACGACGCCACCGATCCGCGCTTCGTCGAAACAGTCCGCGGGGCGGGATTCCGTTTCCGGGAGGATCCCTGATGCCCGCCCTGCGGCGTCCGCGGATCCGTACCCGCCTGATCGCCTCCCACCTGCTCGTCGTCGCAGTCGGAGTGGCGACGCTGTTCCTCGCGGTCGGGTTCGTCGCTCCCCGGGCGTTCGACGCGGCCATGGGCCACTCGATGGGCGGACCCAACGGCATGGACGAGATGATGCGCGGCCTCGTGCGTGCCGCGCTGCAGGACGCACTTCAGACCGCGCTCACCATCGCGGCCGTGGTGGCCACGGCCGTCGCGGTCGCCGCCAGCCTCGCTCTCGCAGCGCGGTTCGCGCGTCCCGTCGCGAGGCTGGCGGCGGCAAGCCGGCGGATCGCGGCGGGCCGCTACGCAGAGCGGGTTCCCGTCACCGGCAACGATGAGCTCGGCGAGTTGGCGGCGTCGTTCAACACGATGGCGGCGTCGCTGGAGGCGACGGAGCGCCGACGGTTGGATCTCGTCGGAGACATGGCGCACGAGCTTCGGACGCCGTTGACGACGCTCGACGGCTACCTCGAGGGACTCGAAGACGGCGTGATCGAGGCGAGTCCAGCGACCTGGGCGCTGCTCCGTGGCGAGACGCACCGGCTCGCCCGGCTGGTGAGCGACCTCCAGGAGCTCTGGCGCGCCGAAGCGCGGCAGGTGCCACTGACGATCGAAATAGTTCGGGTGGACGAACTACTGAAGGCGACCGCCGATCGGCTGGAACCGCTCGCGTCGGAACGTCGGGTCGCCATCGCGGTCAAGCCGCCGGTCGGGCCCACCGCGATCCGAGGCGACCGGGAGCGACTCGCCCAGGTGCTCGACAACCTGATCGGCAACGCGATCCGGTACTCGGACGTCGGCTCGGCGATCACGCTCGCGTCCGTCGGCGACGATCGGGAAGTGGTCGTCTCGGTGGCTGACCTGGGACCGGGCCTGACGGCCGATCAGCTGGAGCGGGTCTTCGAGCGTTTCTATCGAGTCGAGCCGTCGCGATCGCGCTCGCTCGGCGGGTCAGGCATCGGACTGGCCATCGTCAGGGCCCTGGTGGACCTGATGGACGGTCGCGTCTGGGCCGAGAGCCCCGGTCCAGGGCACGGTACGACGTTCCATGTGGCGATGCCCCGGGCCGGATAGCGCGCCTCTCCGACGTCAGGCGGGTTCCAACGTGGTTGCCGTGGCCTCGATCCAGCGCGGCGGGTCGTCGCTGAACGTGTCCGCGCACGCCAACTCGCAGAAGTAGTATGAAACCCTGTCGACATCGATCTGGATCGCCGTGGCAGTGTCGACGGTCATCCCGCAGACCGGGTCGGTGACCAGCATCAGCTCGTTCATCTCGTCCTCCTGGTGTCATTCCGTGCTCAGGTCCGACGGGACCGCTTCCTCAGCATCCGGGCCGCGCCTGAACCACACCTGAGCGTGCGCTGGGAATGGGCTGAGCCTTCGCGCCTGGCCACCGGAAGCGGTCGCGACATGTCCGTCATCGGCCGGCGGCCCCAGAAGCTTGACGAGAACTTGACGGCGACAGGCATGGCGCGTTGAACGTCGCCGTCCAGGATTCGTGGTGTCGGCGAAGACAGCGACCGACCGTCAAGTGGAATGAGGCGGAGTGATGACAGGCATCGGATGGGGGATGGGAGCAGCAGGTGGGATCTGGATGATCCTGGGCGTCGTCATCGTCGTGGCGATCATCTGGTTCATCGCGGCCCTGCCCGGACGAGACCGGTCACCGGTGGAAGACGCCGGGGCGACCCTCCGGACCCGCTTCGCTCGGGGGGAAATCAGCCCGGAAGAGTACGAGCAGGCACGACGCGTGCTCGGGATCAAGTAGGAGATCGAGATGACGACCAAACGCGTAGGCCAGATCGGTGGAGGGATCCTCGCGGGAGCCCTGCTTCTCGGGACGGCGAGCATGGCTCTTGCCCAGGACCCGACGCCATCACCGGGGACGAACCGGACGGGTTCCGGAGACATGATGAGTGGCCAGGGCATGAGTGGCCAGGGCATGACGGGTTCGATGGACGCCGCCCACCTGAAGGTGATGTCCGCGATGCACGCCACGATGTCCGCGACCGGCAACCACAATCCTGCGCTGCTGAAGACAATGCACGGCGGCACCCCAAGCGGCCGCTGATCCACGCCACGCATCCGCGAGCCGGCTCGAAACACGAGCCGGCTCTGCGTTCGCCCTCGATCTTCTCAGGCCGCACTCACCCAGCTCTCATCCGCGTGCCCGAGGGTTGGTTGCACCATGAAGTCACGAAGCCTCCTCGCGCTCCTTCTTGTCGCCCCGGTTGCCCTGGCGGCCTGCAGCAGCTCATCGGCGCCGGCCTTGCCGGCTGGTGGC
>JANMQO010000259.1:0-2777 GCA_031370565.1 Chloroflexota bacterium | reverse complement strand
TATGTCGGCGCGGTCCAAGTATAGGTGCTGTCCGCACGAATCAGCTATTCCAGGCTCGGCGAACACACCGTGGATGCCCGATGGTCGCTCGCACCGATTTGCGGCCCAGGCGCGTTTGCCTGCTTCAGTCCCGTTCAGCAGATCGAGATCTGGAAGAACTTCTTGGTGGTCTTGACCAACTGAAGCCGAGGCCATCGCGAGAGGCGAAACAGCGGAGGCCCGCGGTCGTGCGAGCCATTATTCGGACATCTAGCCTCCGCCTATCGGCTTGGTTGCTCTTCAACGCGCTGCTCGCACGGCGCTCTGGTTGCGCAAGGCGATCATGAGTTCAAAGCAGTGATCGTTGGGCCGGAGCCGATCCCCGCATCGTCGTGCGGCGACATCCGGCAAGTTCGCGTGTATCTGTAGCGGCCGACCTCGCTGGTCGATCGACCTGGGAACGGAGACGGGTGGGCGCAAGCCATCGCCGGCTCGGAGTCAGGGTTAGCTCGAGCGCCACACGGCCCGCGGCGGCGATCCTGGACGGGGAACCCCCAAGCGACCAATCGATTCCGCGGACGGACACCGACGTCTTCGTCCGGACGATCGCGACCGGGTGACGATCCGCGGTTCGATGACCAACGCCTCGTGATGAAGGACCTTGATCGCAGCCCGCGCGAGGATCTCGCTCATCAATCCGATTGCCCGCTCGTCAATCTCGAAAGCGGGGTGATGGTGGGGAACGGCGTCAGGGCCGCCCGCGCCAACGAGGAAGAAGGCGCCGGGCGCCATGTCCAGCAGATAGGCGATGTCGTCGGTGACCGTGATCGGGCCTCCGTCGACCGACGTTGCTCGTCCACTCTCGGTCACGGCTTCGTCCACGAGCGCCGCATATTCGGGAACGTTGGACGTGACCGGGGCACCGCCAAGGACCTCGAACTCGATCCGGACCCGGAGCGCTTCGCCGACGCCCCGGGCGATCGCCTCGATCCGGGCAAGTCCGCGCTCTCGCTCGGTCGAGGAGAACCATCTGATCGTCCCCCGAAGCGTCACCGTCTCGACCGTCACGTTCGCGGCTGAGCCGCCCTGGATGGCATTGATGCTCACGACCAGCGGCTCGCCGGGTCGCGTTTCGCGGGCGACAATCGACTGGAACGCGGTGATCACCTGGGCGGCGGCGTACACCGGATCGATGGAGGACTGCGGCGTCCCGCCGTGACCGGCCTTTCCGATCACCCTGAGCTCGAACAGGTCGCCGCCGGCGAGAAATGGACCGTGCGCCATCGACACCGTGCCAAACGGGATGGGCGAGAGGAGATGAGCGCCAAGGACGGTGTCGACGCCATCCATCACACCATCGGCGATCATCCGACGAGCGCCGGTGAGGACCTCCTCGCCGGGCTGGAAACAGAAGCGGATCGAGCCCGGTCGCTCGCGTACCTCGGCGAGCACGGTCGCCGTACCGATCAAGGCACTCACGTGTGCATCGTGACCACACGCGTGCATGACGCCGGGCGTCGTCGAGGAGTAGTCGAGTCCGGTCTGCTCCGTGATCGGCAGAGCGTCCATGTCCGCGCGGACCAGCACTCGCGGACCCGGCTCGGTCCCTTCAAGATCTGCGACCACGCCCGTTCCGCCAGCGGCGGATCGCACCGCGAGGCCAATCGCCTCGAGCCGTTCGCGAACGATCGAGGCCGTCCGCCACTCCGCGAAGCCGAGCTCCGGATGCCGATGCAGGTCGCGCCGGAGCCGGACGAGGTCCGGCTCGAGGCGAGCAACGGTTTGAGCCAGACCGCTCAGGGTCGTTGCAGCCATCAGGAAGGCCGTACTGTCGCCGGACTCTACGCCGGTACGCTGCCGGGCTGCGGGAGCAGACCGAGCTGCAGCAGCTGCCCGTACACGTCGACCACGTCCCAGTGCTCTGTGAGCTTCCCGTTCTCGACGCGCCAGATCTCGATGCCCGATGTTCTGTAGCTTCTGCCCGTCGGCGGCATTCCCCACAACGGGCCGACGTGCGTTCCGGAATGCGTCCAGCGAAGGACGACCTTGTCGCCCTCGGCGATGACATCGTCGATCGTGAAATGGAAATCGAACGCGTTGAAGAGGAACGTGTAGCGGTCCCTGATCCCGTCGATGCCGATCCCCTGACCGGGCAGCGGATTGTGCTCGACGTAATCGGACGACGCGATCTCGTCGAGTAGATCGAGGTTTCGGCCGTTCAAGACTTCGTCGAAGACACGCCTCGCAAGCGCCTTGTTCATCTCAGTCGACACTGGATCGCCTCCTATCCTAGGTGCTGCACGGATCGGTCACGCCACTTCGGCCTGGTCACCCAGCCTGACTGAGTCAGGCGCGTCAGTCCATGAAGGATTCACCGAGTTGGTCACCGAGTTCGGAAGGAGGTGACGATGGAGATTGCGCGGCATTCCGGCGAGGCGCTCGGTGACCTGCTGAGGCGGCATCGGACCGAATCTGGACTCACGCAGGAGGAACTGGCCGAGCGCGCGGCGATCAGCGCCAGGACGGTCAGCGACATCGAGCGCGGGCTCCGAAGAACGGTCTACCGGGAGACTGCCAGGCGCCTGGCAGATGCATTGGATCTCGAAGCCCCCGATCGCGGGGCGTTCGAGATAGCCGCTCGACGCGGCACGGCCCGAGGGGCCGCCGGAGCATCCGCGAACGCGACCGAGATCGTCGGGATCCGGTCGGGATTGCCGTCGCCGTTGACGAGGCTGATCGGGCGTGACGATGACCTTCGCGCGATTCTGGCGTACCTCCGCACCCCTGAAATCCGGGTC
>JANMQO010000322.1:0-2826 GCA_031370565.1 Chloroflexota bacterium | reverse complement strand
CGGGGTCGAGGCATCGATCCCCACCTGGCGCACGTTTGACCAGGGCTGGATCAATCGGGCTCGCCGGGGCGTCGGCGTCCGAGGCGGACCGTTGAAGACGCCGACGGCTTACTTCGGCTTCGGTCGCTACTTCCCGTTCGGAGCCACCTGGGGGGCGCCGTTCGCGCCCGGTGGGCTGTGCCCGATCGGCGGCCCGTCGCCGAGTCCCAACCCGTTCCCATCGGACTCCGGCTTCCCTATCCCGTCGCTGCTTCCGTCCGACAGCCCGATCCCCAGCTCATCGCCCCGCCACGGTCCCAGGAAGACGCCGAAACCCTGACGGCGCGGCGCGAGCCCTGACGCGCAGCCGTCCCTGGAGCCCAGTGCTCAGAGGCTGACGATCGTGGCCCCGTCGCCGCCCTCGCCACGCTCGCCTGCCCGCACGCCGCGGACGGAGGGGTTGGCCCCGGCCACGTTGCGGACGGCATCGCGCAGGGCTCCCGTGCCCATGCCGTGAATGATCGTGACCCGATCCAGACCGGCCAGCGCAGCGTCGTCCAGGTAGCGCTCGAGCAGCTCCAGGGCCTCCTCGACTCGGGCGCCACGCAAGTCCAGCGAGGACGCCACCGTCCGAGCCCGATCCAGCTGCAGGCCCGTGACGCTGCTGCTGACCGGCGCCGGCGTGGCAAACTGGTACGGACCAGCATCCGAGCCATGTGACGGCGAGCGCTGTCGCTTCGTGACCGGCGGCAGCGTTCGTGCGGTGGGCCAGACCGCCGCCAGCGTTTCCTCAGGAGCCCGCTCGGAGGTGGCGCCGACGGCCAACTCGAGGTCGTCCGTCTCGACCGTCACGCGCAGGCCGCCCGCCTCGAGGGTCGCCCGCCGACCGCCTCGTTCCAGGGCCGCGACGCGACCCTCCCAGCCCTGGCTCCGGCTGCGCGCCCGCTCGCCCAATCGCCAGATGTGCGGTTCGGCCGCAACCTGCTCCGCCACGGCGGCCGCTGGCGTGCTCGCCTCGGGCAACCGGGCGAGCCCACGCTCCGCCTGCTCGAGCGCCTCGTCGATGGCCCGGGCGGTGACCGTCTCGCGCTCGAGGGATGTTCGGGCGTCGGCCACGTCGGCGCGCAGCTCGGCGACCAGTCGTTCGGCCTGGGTGCGCGCGGCCGTGGTGATCGCCTCGCGTTCGCGCCGCGCCGCCCGGCGTTCCTCCTGGGCCTGCCGGAGTGCATCAGTGGCTCGTGCCTCGGCCGCTCGCGCCTGCTCGAGGGCATCGCTCGTCTGGCCCTCGGCGGCCTTGATCGAGGCCAGGGTGGTTTCGAACGTGCGCTGGTGCTCGCTCAGCCGGGAGCGAGCGTCCTCGACGATCGCCGGGGGCAGGCCGAGCCTCTCCGCGATGGCGAACGCCTGGCTGCCGCCCGGCAGCCCGATCGAGAGCCGGTAGGTGGGGCTGAGCGTTTCGAGATCGAACTCCACCGAGGCGTTGCGCGCCGCTGGTGTGTTGTGCGCGTAGGCCTTGAGCTCGGCATAGTGAGTGGTCGCCGCGACGAGGGCGCCGGCCCGAATGAAATGGTCGAGCAGCGCCTGGGCCAGTGCGGAACCCTCGGTCGGATCCGTCCCGGCGCCTAGCTCGTCGAGCAGGACCAGGCTGTCTGGCCCAGCCGCCTCCACGATCCGGATGATCGAGCGCAGGTGCCCGGAAAAGGTTGACAGGCTCTGGGCCACGGACTGCTCGTCGCCGATGTCAGCGTAGACGTCACGGAAGATCGGCAGGCGTGAGCCCGCCTCGGCGGGGACCTGCAGGCCGGCCTGGTGCATGAGGGCGAACAGGCCCAGCGTGCGCAGGGTGACCGTCTTTCCGCCGGTGTTCGGGCCGGTCACGACCAGCGCCGTGTAGCCATCGCCCAGGCGAATGTCGATCGGGACGACCCGGCCGTGGAGCCCGGGATGGCGGGCACCGAGCAGGATCACGTCAGGGCGATCTGCGGTTGCCGGCCGCACGGCGTCCATGTCCGCGGCCAGACGGGCCTTGGCAGTCCACAGGTCGAACCTGGCCAGCGCCTGGAGCGTGTCGCGGAGCTGCAGCGCGTGGGTCGCCACGAAGGCGGACAGCTCGTCGAGGATCCGTTCGATCTCCTCGCGTTCGGCGGCCTGGGCTTCACGCCAGGCATTGCCCAGCTCGACCACGACGAGCGGTTCCACGAACAGCGTCTGGCCACTGCCCGAGGAATCATGGACGATACCCTTGACTCGACTCCGCGCGTCCGCCCGGACCGGCAGCACGTAGCGGCCGTTGCGCAGCGTGATGAGCGGTTCCTGGAGTGACCCCGCAGCCGATTCGGATTGGACCAGGGCATCCAGCCGCCGACGGAGCCGGTCGTAGGCCACGCGGACGGCCGCGCGCAGTCCGCCCAGGCGGGGCGAAGCGCTGTCGAGCAGTTCGCCCACGGGGTCAAAGCTGCGGGCCAGTGTCGAGCGCAATGCGGGCAGCGGGTGGAGATCGTGGGCCAGTGCCCGCAGCAACGGCCGACGTTCTTCGGCCAGGGCGCCGCTCAGCCGAGCCACAGCCTCAAGGGTCTCGGCGATCTCGAGGAACTGGCCCGGTTCCAGGCGACCGCCGCGAGCGGCTCGCTCGACCCACGGCCCGATGTCGTGGGCGGACCCGATCCCGACGGCCGAGCGCTCGGTGAGGAAGGCGCGTGCCTGATCGGTCTCGTCCAGGGTGCGGGCGATGATGACCGGGTCGTTCGATGGTTCCAGGGCCTCGGCCAGCCGCCGGCCGGGCGCAAACGTGGTCAGCTCGGCCAGGCGGGCGCGGACCAGCGGGAACTCGAGCAAGGCGATTGACTT
>JANMQO010000210.1:0-25370 GCA_031370565.1 Chloroflexota bacterium | reverse complement strand
GATATCGGCGCTGATCGACGCGCTGATGCCGGTCAGTGAGCCAGGCGCACCCGAGATGACCGGGGTACCCGACCAATCGATCGCCGGATCACCGGCGCCCGAGGCGTCGCTGATCTGGAACTTGAACGTGTTGGTGCCGCTGTCCCAGCCATTGGCGGCTGGCTCGGTGACGGCGATCGAGACGGCACCGCTGGTGCCGTAGGTCGCCACGTTGCCGGCACCGGTGACGGTGAACACGGCCGATGCCGCGAAGGCGGTCGAAGCCGCCACGCTGGCCAGGAGCGAGCTCAAGAGCAGGGCGCTTCCGCCCAGGCTCATCGCTTTCCTTCGAATAGACAAGGTAGATACCTCTAGTGTGGTTGGTTGGCAGGTCCGGTCCGCGGGCCGGGGGTTCGGGATCGCTCCACCCTCCTCGTGGATCCCGGGCTGTCGGTTTCCTCCTGTTGCCTTGATTGTGAGCCTTCCGGAAGGCCCGGAACGGCAAGACGCGCCCTGCGCGCCCCGCTATTACGGCGATGGGCTGGGCGACGGGCTGGCCGAGGGCGGAGGTGTCCGTCGCGGCTTCTCCGTCGGGCTGGGGATAGGTGTTGGCGTGGGAGTGGGCGAGGCGGTCGGCTCCGGCGTCGGCGTGACCGTCGCGGTCGGGGTCGGCGCAGGGGTTGGCGTCGGGCTGACGGTCGGCGCGGTGGTCGGCGCCTGGGTGGGGGCCGCGGCCGGGGTCGGGGCACTGACGACGGGCGCCGGTGTCGGGTTCCGTGCTGACGGCGTGGCTACCGGCGCCGCGGTGGCGGCCGGGGTTGCCGTGGCCTGGACCACCGCGACACGGGCCGACGGTGTCCAGACATTGGACACGAAGCGAGAGGCGGCGAACACGAAGGCGCCGCCGAGCATCGTCACGACCACGATTGTAGCAATGAGGGTGCCGGTCGTGCGCATCGCGCCGCGGAAGACCTGGACCCGCAGGTCCGACAGCCAGGAGCGCTGCTCGCGGCGGCGCTGGCGATCGGTCAGGGCAGCGAGCAGGACTCGCTCATCGAAATCCGGCGCGGGAGCCGGCGTGGGTAGCGCGCCGAGCAGCTGGATGAGCCGGGTGGCGCTGCCGAGTTCCGTTGTGCAGGCGGCGCAGCCGGCGAGGTGTTCACGCAGCGTCTGGGCCGATCCCTCGGGCAGCTCGTCGAGCAGGAACGCGTCGATGAGCTGGCAGGCGCCGGTGCAGTCGAGCGGCTGGCCCGTGCGATTCGTGGTCACACCCTGCTAATGACGGGCCGTTGCCAAAAAGTTGCAGGCGGCCGTCGCCTGGTCGTGTCGTGTCGTGTCGTGCCCGCCCGCGAGGTGGCCCCCGGGGCGGCGTTCGGACGGGGCAACGTCGAGGCGGCGCTCTGGCGGCTCGTTGGGGCGCTCTGACCGGACGCGGTTTCGGCGGAGCCCGAGCCCGAGCCCGAGCCCGAGGACGCGCATCCGCCGAAGACGCACCCGTCCGCGCTCGGCCCATGTTCTTGACCGGAGAACAAATGGCACCAAAACGCCGGGATTCCATCGGTTCACCCCACGGCATCGGTGTCGCGTGCGGCCGCGTGACTGCCATCCGTGATCGCCGTCGCCCGATCCACGCAACCCAGGCTGGCAGTCGGCCACGATCAGTGCGCCCAGGAACCATGGCGGGCGCCCAGCGGGCGCTCGAGGGCCCGGGAGAGCCGGTTTGTTCTGCTGGGAAGAACGACCAGCGCCGCCCCGACCTCAGCCCGTGGTCGCCGGCCTCCGTTGCGCGAGCGCCCACGACGAAGGCGCCGCGGTCGAGCTGTGGGACACGTCCCCGTCGCTGGTCGTCGAGCAGGAGGTGCCGATCGGGGACCGGACCGTCTTCCGACGCTTCGTGGCGGCGATGCGCCAGATCGAGATCGAGGTGCCGGTGGTGCCGGCCGAGGCCTGCGTGCGCCGTCGCGGGGCGAACCTCGTCCACTGTCGTGGGGCGGACCCTGACTAGGGTTCGACTGCGCCTCCGGTGCTGCCGGTCGGGCGGGCGATGCCGACGGGCGTTCGGCGGCTCTCGGCGCCGATGCCGCTGGTCTGACCCTGGCCCGGGCCTGGCCCGACGCCCCGGGCGGTGCCCTGAGCCGTCCCCTGAGCCGCGCCTGGACTCATGGCCGGAGTCGTGGCCGGACTCGTGGCCGGAGTCGCGGCGATGCCGTGGCCGACGCCGACGCCGAGGCCGTGGGTCAGGCCGACCGCGGAGTCGTGGCCGTTGCGGGACGGATCGATCGTCGGGACCGGCGTCGGTTCCAATTGCCGGGCGAGACCGGCCCGAAGCAGTTTGGTCCCGCGCAGCAGGTGGCTGCGGAAGGTGTTGAGCGGCACGTCCATGGTTGCCGCGGCGGCCGTGTAGTCGAGACCCATGACGAAGCGCAGGACGACGGCCGCGCGGTAGTTGAAGGGCAGCTGCTCGATCGCCGCGGCGACATCGCGCTGGAGTTCGGCGGCTTCGACGGCCGCCTGTGGGTTGGCGTCGGGATGGAGTTCCACGGGCTGGAGGGGACCAGTCAGCGCGTCGTCCTCGCCGATGAGCCGGTCGAGCGAGGCGCTCGGGCGTGAGCGGCTGCGTGAGGCTGCACGCTTTGCGATGCGAACCGTGATCGTGTTGAGCCAGGGCGCGAGCGACGGTTTCGGCTCGAACCGGTCAATCTGGCGGAAGGCCGCAAGGAAGGTCTCCTGGACGACATCCTCGGCGGTCTCGCGGTCGCCGGCCAGGCGGAAGGCGAGGCTGTAGAGGCGGGGGCGATGCTGCCGAACGAGTTCGGCGTAGGCCGCCTCGGACCCGTCCCTGCATCGGCGGACGAGCTCGTGCTCGTCGCTGCCCCAGTCGTTCACCTGTCCTCCGAGCGATCCGACTCCGCCCCGGGGCTGGTCAGCCCGTACCCGGATTGGCCCCCTGCGGCGTCTCTACGCATCATGACGGACGCCTCCAGTGATGCGCTGGTTGCAGTGTGCCACAGCGCCCTGTCCACGACCACCCCGACGAAGGTGGTGTGACCACGCGGACGTTTGTGTCGGACCGGGGCTGGAGCGCGGACGGCGCGGGTGGGCCGGGTGGCGCGCGGACGGCGCGGGCTAGCCTCGTGTCGCTACATCATCACCAGGCCGCCGTCGACGGCGAGGACCTGGCCGGTGATGTAGGCCGCTTCGCTTGAGGCGAGGAAGGCGACCGCGTTGGCGACCTCCTCGGTCGTGCCAAAGCGGCCCAGCGGCGTGGCTGCCACGATCTGCGCCTGGAGCGCATCAGGCAGGTCCTGGGTGAGCTCGGTCAGGACGAAGCCGGGTGCCACGGCGTTCGCGGTGATGCCGCGCGAGGCCAGCTCGCGGGCGGTCGCCTTGGTCAGGCCGATGAGCCCTGCCTTGGCTGCCGAATAGTTGGCCTGTCCGGTCTGGCCAGCCTGGCCGGAGACACTGGTGATGTTGATGATCCGGCCGGCGCGCGCCTTGAGCATGGGGCGGGTGACGGCCTTGGTCATATAGAACGCGCCGAACAGGTTCGTCTCGAGCACCTCGCGCCAGGCCTCGACGCTCATCCGCATGATCAGGTCGTCGCGGGTGATCCCGGCGTTGTTGACCAGGATGTCGACCTTGCCGAACGCCGCCAGCGTGGCCTTGACGACCGACTCGGCCGCCTCGGGGTCCTTGACATCCGCCTGGATGGCCAGCACGCGCCGGCCCAGCGCCTCGACGTCGGCGGCTGTCGCGGCGGCAGCCTCGGCGTTGCCGCGATAGCTGAAGGCGACATCCGCTCCCTGGGTCGCGAGGCGCAGCACGATTGCGCGGCCGATGCCCCGGGCACCGCCGGTAACGAGGGCGCTCTTGCCACTGAGGTCGATCATGCGGGCCGGCTCCTTTCGGTCGAGGTTGATGGGGTGAGTTTGGGCGCGGGCGGCGACGTGGGCGTGGGCGTGGGCGTGGGCGGCGTGGGCGTGGGCGGCGTGGGCGTGGGCGCGGGCGGCGACGTGGGCGTGGGCGGTGGCGCGGCCGTGGGCGTGGGCGCGGGCGTGGGCGACGTGGGCGGCGTGGGCGCGGGCGTGGGCGACGTTCCGAGCCGTCGTTCTTCCCAGAAGGACAAACCTGCCGTCCCAACCCTCGGCGGACACCCGAGGCGAGGATGTGGGCCGACGATGGCCTCGTTTCGAGTTGGCCGGGCCCTTTGCGGGACCGTTCTGGCCAAGTTCGGCACGGTTCGTGACTCGCTGGCGGCACGGGAGACGCCTGCCGTGGGTCGAGACGACTCGATCCCCGGTGCGTGCATGCGGTTTGTTCTCCTGAGAAGAACGTGGGCCAATGCCGGGATCGGCTGGGCCAGTGCCGGGATCGGGTAGGTCACGAGTCGGTCACGGCTGACGCATCGTGCGCAGGGTCACGCGGCGAGGCCGGGTGGTCAGCCGACGTGCGCGTGCTCGGGCTCGCCAGGAACGACATCGTCAGGGTGGAGCACGAGGCTGGGGCGCGCCGGGCGGGCCAGGATCTCAGCCAGGGCCGGCGGGGTCGGATTGACGGAGTCCCAGTCGGCCGGCAGGCGCACGGTCACGTCCTCCGGGTGGATCGATTCGGCGCGGGCACCCAGGGCCGGATCGGCGGTCCACTCAATGACGGCCGCGCCCGACGTCAGCCCGGCCCCGAAGGCGACGATGACGATCCGGTCGCCGATGTGCACCCGGCCCGTGTCGACCGCCTCGGCCAGCGCGATCGGGATCGAGGCGGCGGACGTGTTGCCGTACTCCTCGAGGTTGACGAACATCTTGTCCATGGACAAGCCCAGGCCGTCCGCGACGGACCGGATGATCCGAATGTTGGCCTGGTGCGGAATGACCAGGTCGATGTCGCTAATCTGGAGGTCTGCCTTGGCGATGGCCGCCAGGGTCGTGCTGGCCAGGGTCCGGGTGGCGAAGCGGTACGTCTCCTTGCCCTCCATCCGGATGAAGTGCTCGCCGCGCTCGACCGTCGCCCGGGAGGGCGGACGCTTGGCCCCGCCGGCGGGCAGCCAGATCATGTAGGCACCCTGCGGTTCCGTCGTCAGCTCGATACCCAGGGCGCCACCGGGTTCGGTCGAGGCGGACAGGACCACGGCGCCCGCGCCATCCCCGAACAGGATGCAGGTGTTGCGGTCCGTGTAGTCGAGGAACCGGGTGAGCAGCTCAGCGCCGATGACCAGGACGTTCCGCGCCATCCCGCTGGCGATGTACGCCTGGGCCGCGGAGTAGGCGTAGACGAAGCCGGAGCAAGCGGCCGAGACGTCCATGGCGAAGGCTCGGGTATTGCCGATGGCCTCCTTGACCAACGCGGCGGTCGCGGGCATCCAGTAGTCCGGCGTGAGCGTGGCGAGCAGGATGATGTCGATGTCGTCGGGCTGCAGCCCAGCCACGGCCAGCGCCCGCAGGGCGGCGACGGCGGCCATCGAAGCGGTCGTCTCGTGGGCGGCGGCGACCCGTCGCTCGCGGATGCCGGTCCGGGTCCGGATCCATTCGTCGGAGGTGTCGACCATCCGTTCGAGGTCGGCGTTGGTGAGCACGCCCGAGGGGGCGTAGCGACCCCAGCCGGTGATGTGGGCATGGTTCGCCTGGTTCGCGTTCACAGCGGCTCCACCTCGATGAGCGGTTGCTTCGCCTTGACCAACTGACCGGTCTCGGCGACGACCCGAACGACTCGACCGGCCAGATCGCTCTTGATCTCGTTGAACAGCTTCATGGCCTCTATGAGACCGATGACCTGGCCGACGACGATCTCCGTGCCGACCTGGACATAGGGTTCGGAACCCGGCGCAGGAGCGCTGTAGTAGATGCCGGTGAGGGGCGCGCGTACGGCTGGACGAGCGGCGGCGGCGGTTGCCGCGGCGTCGGACGAGGTAGCCGGAAACGGGGCCGTGCCGAGGGCCGACGCGTTGCCCGGGCCGGCGGCGGCTGGCGCGTTGCCCGGGCCGGCGGCGGCCAGCGTGGGGCCGGCGAGCAGCGCGAGCGCGGATGACTTGCGCAGGACGAGGCTGGTGGCGCCCGCCTCGACCTCCAGCTCGGTCAGGTCGCTCCGTTCGAGCAGGCCGGTCAGGCGGTCGAGCAGACTGAGCAGCGAGCCGTCGCCACCGGCCGGGTCCGTGGCCGGTGGCGGAGCCACATCTGGCGGCACGGCGGCGAGAGGCACGGCGGCGAGAGGCGCAGCACCCGAGGTCACGCCGGGTGTCGCGGCAACCGGCAGCTCGAGCTCGTCGGTCATCCGTCGAACCGCCGGAAGATGAGCGCCGAGTTCTGGCCGCCGAAGCCGAACGAGTTCGACAGGACGGTCCGAATCGGCCGGCTGACCGCCTGGCCAGGCGTCAGATCGAGGCCCGCCGCCGCCTCGTCCGGCTGGACCAGGTTGATGGTGGGCGGCACGGTGCCCGTGCGAATGGCCTGGATCGACGCGATCGCCCCGAGCGCCCCGGCCGCGCCGAGGGTGTGCCCGAGCATCGACTTGTTGGCGGTCACGCTGACCGCGGCCGCGTGCTCGCCGAAGATCGTCCGGATCGCCTGCAGCTCGGCTCGGTCGCCCGGGTCGGTGGAGGTCGCGTGCGCGTTGAGATGATCGATCTCCTCGGGCAGCAGGCCGGCCTTGTCGAGCGCCCGGCGCGCCGCCCGGACCGCACCGATACCGCCCGGCGCAGGCAGCGTGATGTGCGAGGCATCGGCCGTCGCGCCATAGCCGACCAGTTCGGCCAGGGGCGTGGCGCTGCGGGCCAGGGCGTGTTCGAGCTCCTCGAGCACGAGCACCGCAGCACCCTCGCCGATGACGAACCCGTCGCGATCGCGATCGAATGGGCGGGAGGCCGCGGCCGGATCGTCGTTCCGGGTGGACAGAGCGCGCATCGCGCAGAAGCCACCGAGGGTCGCCTCGTGGATGGCCGCCTCGACCCCACCGGCCAGCATGATGTCGGCATCGTCGCGCCGAATCGTCTCCCACGCCTCGCCCAGGGCATGGCCGCCGGTCGCGCAGGCGGACACGATCGCGAAGTTGGGTCCGAGCGGGCCGAACTGGATCGCGATCTGTCCGGCGCCCACGTTGGCGATACCCATCGGCACGAAGAACGGACTGATCCGACCGGGACCGCGCTCGCCCATGAGCAGGACGTTGTCGAACAGGGTGGTCACGCCGCCGAGCCCTGAGCCCAGGATGACCCCGGTGCGCTCGGCGAGGAGGCCCTCCATCCGACCAGGCAAGCCAGCCTGATCGAGTGCCTGGCGGGCTGTGACCAGGCCGAACTGGATGTAGCGGTCCGTCCGGCGCATGTCCTTGCGGTCGAGCACGTCGCTCGGGTCGAAGTCGCGCACCTCGCCCGCGATCCTGGAGCACAGCCGGGATGGATCGAAGGTCTCGATCGTGCGGATGCCAGACCGGCCGGCGACCAGCCCGTCCCAGGTGGCGGCAACGGTGTTGCCGAGGGCGCTGACCGCGCCCATGCCGGTGATGACCACCCGCCGGGCGGCTGGTTGGGTCATCGGACGAGCTTTCCGGTGCGCACCGTGGCCGCCCGGTAGACGTCGCCGGGCAGACCGCGCGCGGAGATCGCGTTGGCGGTCGCCAGCGCATCGAAGCTGGCTCGCCGGATCTCCGCCTGGATCTCGTCGCCGTCAACGTCGATGAGCGCCCAGGAGGCGGTCGGATCGCCGTCGAAGACGTAGCCGGCGCTGCCCGAGTTGACGATGAGCTTCCAGCCCAGGTCGCGCACCTCGGGCAGGTGGGTGTGCCCGCAGGCGATGATCCGGGCGTCCGTCCGGGCGGCGCGCTCGATGGTCACGCCGGGATCGAGCGCCTGGTCGAAGCCGGCGGTCTGGGAACCGGGCGACCCGTGGGTGACCAGGATCAAGGTGTCGTCGAACCGGAGGCGACGTTCGGCCGGCAGGCGGCGCAGCCAGTCCACGCGCTCCGGTCCGATGGCGGCATGGGCCCATTCGGCGGCGAACCGGACGGTGTCCGGCACGCTCTCGGTGAGCCACGGGAAGGCCGCCGTGTAGTCGAAGTCGGCGACCGCGATGTCCGTGTTGCCGGCGACGACCAGGGCACCGTCCGCTTCGAGCTCGCGGATGCCGTCGATGGTGGCGGCCGGGTCCGGGCCGTTGAGGACGAGGTCGCCGGCGATCATGATCGCGTCCGGGCGAGCGGCCTTGATCGCGGCACGGACGGCGTCGAGGGCCAGGACATTGCCGTGCACGTCCCCGAACAGGGCGATCCGGGCCATCAGCGCAGCACCGAGGCGTCCGGGATGATGAAGCTGAGCGTCGCCTCGCAGGCCACCTGGCCATCGACCGTGGCGATGCCCCGACCCCGCCCGAAGCGCCGGCCGAGTTTGTCCATGGTGATCTCCAGCCGGAGCGTGTCGCCGGGGGTGACGACGCGCTTGAAGCGGCACTCGTCGATCCCGCCGAACAGGCCGATCCGATCGCCGAAGCCGGGCTGCTTGGCCACGAACACCGCCATCGTCTGGGCGAGCGCCTCCACCTGGAGCACGCCGGGCATGACCGGCAGCCCCGGGAAGTGGCCCTGGAAGAACCACTCGGTGGCGGTCACAGCCTTGAGCCCGACGATCCGCCGCGCAGCCAGGTCGTACTCGACGATCCGATCAACGAGCAGGAAGGGCCAGCGGTGCGGAATGAGCGCCTCGATCTCACGGGTCGTGTGGATCGTGCCCGTGCCGCGGTCCGCGCCGGCGGCCGGCCGAGGGGTCGGCTCGGCGGCGGAGTCCGAGGCACGGGAATCGGCGGGGGCGGCGAGGGCGAGGGCGGGGGCGGCGGAGGCCTGGTCGGTCACGGGCGGCTCCAGCTGGGATGGTGGACGGAAGTCTGACGGCTTGACCGGGCGGCATGCGCACGGTCCATGCAGGAATGCATCCAACCCGGTCGCGGGGTGCGGGCCGACGGACGATGGGCGGAGCGCAACGTCATCGGCGCTCGGCCGCGGCGACGAAAGCCGCGCTGCCCACCCGGTCGAGCAGGTTGGTCGTCATCCGCCCGGCCAGGAACGTCTCGTTGCGCAGCAGCGCGCGATGAAACGCCACGTTGGTGACGAGCCCCTCGATGACCAACTCGTCCAGGGCCGCCCGGGCGCGCTCAATGGCCGCCTCCCGATCCCGGCCCCAGACGATGAGCTTGCCCAGCAGCGAGTCGTAGAAGGGCGGCACTTCATACCCGGCGAACAGGTGCGAGTCCATCCGGACACCGGGCCCGCCGGGAGCCAGGTAGCGCTCGACCAGGCCGGCGCTGGGCCGGAAGTCGTGATCGGCGTCTTCGGCATTGATCCGCAGCTCGATGGCGTGACCGCGGAACTCGACGTCCGCCTGGCTGAAGCCCAGGGGCTCCCCTGCCGCGATCCGCAGCTGGGTCTCCACCATGTCGATCCCGGTCAGCATCTCGGTCACGGGGTGCTCCACCTGGATGCGGCAGTTGATCTCGATGAAGTAGGCGTTGCCCGCGCCGTCGATGAGGAACTCGAGCGTCCCGACGTTTTCGTACCCTGCGGCCACCACGGCCCGGATCGCGCGATCCGCAAGATCTGCCCGGGCAGCCGCGGAGAGGGCCGGGGTGGGTCCTTCCTCGAGGATCTTCTGGTGCCGGCGCTGGACCGAACAATCGCGCTCGCCCAGGTGAACGCCATGCCCGAACCGGTCGACGGCCACCTGGATCTCGACGTGGCGGGTGTCCTCGAGCCACTTCTCCAGGTAGAGCGAGTCGTCGCCGAAGGCGGCCCGGGCCTCGCTCCGGCAGACGCGCATGGCGGCCTCCAGCTCGCGCTGCGAGCGGACCATGCGCATGCCCTTGCCGCCGCCACCCGCCGAGGGCTTGATGAGGACCGGGTAGCCGATCCGCTCCGCCTCCTCGATCCCGTGCAGGTCATCCCGGATCATGCCGGTGGAGCCCGGGATGGTGGGCAGCCCGTAGCCGCCCAGCAGCCGCCGGGTGGCTTCCTTGCTGGCGAAACGCTCCAGTACCTGGGGCGGCGGCCCGATGAAGGTCATCTCGTGGGCGCGCACCACGTCCGCGAAGTTCTCATCCTCGGACAGAAAGCCGTAGCCCGGGTGAATGGCATCGCAACCGGTCACCACAGCCGCGCTGATGACGGCCGAGGCGGACAGATAGCTGCGCTTGGCGTCCGCCGGACCGATGCAGATCGCCTCGTCGGACAGCCGCACGGCCAAGCTGTCGCGATCGGCCTCGCTGTAGGCGACGACCGCATCGACGCCCAGTGTCCGGCAGGCGCGCAGGATCCGGACGGCGATCTCGCCCCGGTTGGCGATGAGGATCTTGCGGAACATCAGGCCTCCCCGAGGGGTCTGCCGCCGAGCAGTCCGGCCCCGAGAGGTCTGTCGGCGGGCGGTCCGTCGCCGAGCAGTCCGTCGCCGAGCACGGGCGATCCGGACAGGAGCTCCACCCAGAGCAGCGGCTGGCCGTACTCAACGGCGTCGCCGGGCTCGACCATGCTGGCGCCCACGATACCGTCCGTCGGCGAGACGACCTCCTGAGGGATACCCAGGACATCGATCGTCGCGATCGGGTCGCCGTGGCGGACTCGAGAGCCGGGCCGGACGTCGGATCGCGGCTGGTAGTAGCCGACTGCCGGTGAGGTCGCCGCGGCGCGGTACGGGTCCTGACCGTCGGTCGTTGCGCCCGGCTCGCCCGGCATTGCACGAGCGGGGTTGCCAGCGGGCCGGCCGCCTCGGTCCGTCAGCCGGCGCCCAAACCCGGGGGCGGCGTCGGCTGGACGGCGCAGGCGGACCTTCCAGTCGCCCTCGCGCACCTCCACCTCGCCCAGACCACTGGCCCCGAGGCGGGCGATGAGCGCCGGGATGAGCTCATCTGCCAGGCGCCCGATTTCGCGGTGGTCGGCGAGTCGCTCGGCGGGGGCGCGGTCGTGGTCACGTCGTTCCCGGGATCCCACCGTCAGACCTCCTCACGCGCAGGGGGCTCGTCCCGGGAACGTCCCGGCAGGCTACCGGGCACACCCGTCCGGCCGCCGCCGATGAAGGTGCGCAGCCGATCGGTCAGGCCAGGCCGCTCTGCCGGTGGGGCGGCCTCGACGGGAGCGGCCATGGTAAACGGACCCATCGTCCGGTAGCGTCGATAGCGCGCCTCGATGAGATCATCGAGCGGAAGCCGTTCGAGCAGATCTAGCTGCTCGACGAGTACCGCCTTGAGTCGCCTGGCCGTCTCGGTGTGGTCGGCATGGGCGCCGCCGGGTGGTTCGGGCACGACGATGTCCACCACGCCGAGCTCGAGTTGGTCTGCCGCGGTCATCTTCATCGCCACGGCGGCGGCCTGGGCCTGGTCCGCGCTGCGCCACAGGATGGCGGCACAGCCTTCGGGGCTGATCACGGCGTAGACGGCGTTCTCCAAAGCGATGACGACGTCCCCGACGGCGATCGCGATCGCACCACCGGAGCTGCCCTCGCCGGTGATGATGGCCACGATCGGGGTGCGCAGGCGGGACATCAGCGCGATCGAGCTGGCGATCGATTCGGCGATCCCGCGCTCTTCGGACTCCGTGCCCGGATGGGCACCGGGGACGTCGATGAAGGTGACGACTGGGATGCGCAGTCGTTCGGCCAGCTCCATCAGCCGGATCGCCTTGCGATAGCCCTCAGGGTGGGGCATCCCGAAGTTGCGCCGGATATTCTCGTCCGTCTCGGCGCCCTTCTGCTGCCCGATGACGACGAGTCGCCGACCGCCGATCCGTGCCAACCCTGCCACCATCGCCGGGTCGTCCCCGAACAGCCGATCCCCGTGGAGCTCGATGAACTCGTCGCCGAGCAGGGCGATGAGTTCGAGCAGGCGCGGCCGGCCCAGGTTGCGAGCGAGCTGGACGCGCGCCCAGACCGCCGCCGTCGCGTCTACCGGCTCGGCACCCGCCAGCGGGCCGGACCCACCCTCCGTTCGTTGAGCGCGGCCGTCCCTGGAGTGTCTGCCGAGGAGGCGCTCAACCACGGCTGCGGCCCTCCCCGGCGGGGGTCGTGGCAGCACTGGCCGGCGGTTCCGCGTCCGGGAGCACCCGCTCGGCGATGGCGCTCAGGAACGACAGCGGCCGGAAGGCGGGCACGGTCATCGTCTCGATCGGTTCGTCGCCCGCGGCGCGGGCCGGCCGCAGGAACGCCAGCAGCGCCGCAACCTCTGCACGAAGCTCGCTGCGTGGCACCACCCGGTCCACGAACCCGTGCCGAAGCAGGAACTCGGCACGCTGGAAGCCCTCCGGCCGCTCGTCGCCCATGGTGCCGGCCGAGACGCGAGCGCCGGCGAACCCGATGAGCGCCCTGGGCTCGGCCAGGTTGACGTCGCCCAGCGCGGCGAACGAAGCGAACACGCCGCCGGTCGTCGGGTCGGTCATGATCGAGAGAAACGGGACGCCGGCGCCGCGCAGCCGCTCAACGGCCGCCACGGTCTTGGCCAGCTGCATGAGCGAGAGGGTGCCCTCCTGCATCCGTGCGCCGCCACTGGCTGCCACGGTCACCAGCGGGACTCGCGCGGCGAGCGCCGCCTCGGCTGCCCGGGTCACCTTCTCGCCGACGACCGCGCCCATGGAACCGCCCATGAACCCGAAATCCATGACGGAGATCGCGACCGGATGGCCATCGATGGTGGCCATGCCCCAGATGGCGGCATCGCGCATGCCCGTCGCCAGCTGGGCCGCCTCGACCCGATCCGGATAGGCCTTCGAGTCGACGAAGCCGAGCGGGTCGACCGATTCGAGGCCGGCGTCGCGCTCCTCGAACGAACCTTTGTCGACGAGCAGTTCGAGCCGGATGGCCGCGGCCAGTCGGAAGTGATGCCCGCAATTTGGGCAGACCCGCAGGTTCTTGTCGAGCTGGCGATTGAACAGCTGCGCCGCGCAGGTGGGGCACTTGGTCCACAGGTCCGTCGGGTAGGCGTCCCGGCGCGCCCGGAACGACGGCAGTTTGATCGGCATCAGGCTAACCTCGCGCGATCGGCTCGGAGATGGGCGATCCGGACGGCGCGGGTCATCGGGTGGCTGGGCCGTCGGAGGCGCCAGGCCAGGAACGCCGCGCCGGCAGCGATCGAGAGGGCCGCGGACGCAATCGTGCCGCCGATGACGAGCGGTCGGCGGACGGCCCAGACCACGTTGGCCGGTCCGCTCAGGCGGAGCGGCTCGAACGGCTGGAGCGAGTCGAACGGCTCGAGGTCGCCGGCCGCTCGAAGCGGCAGCGGGTCGGGCCATCGGCCGGACGCTGCCTCCGCCGCTGGCACCTGCCGGGCGCGGCTGAGTCTGGCGGCCTGTTCGGCCAGGCGCGTCGCCAAGCGCTCCTCGAAGCGGAACGACGGATGGACCCGGCTGAGCTGGACGGACAGGCGAGCGCCGGCCAGGCGCACGCGGGGATCGAGGTCCAGGTCGATCGGCGGGTTGAGCCTGCGCCGATCAAGGCTGGCCAGCAGCGATTCGAGGTAGCGGTCGGTGACCAGGGCTTCGACCTCCGCGGCGTCGCGCGGCCCGAGCATCACGAACGCCGGTCCAGGTCGCGCGCGACCGCCCGCAGCCCACGGTGGATAAGTACCCGGACCGCACCCTCGGAGCGGCTGAGGATGCCCGCGATCTCGGCCGTGGACATCTCCTCGACGAACCGCAGAACGAGCGCGCGGCGGCGGTCGTCAGGCAGGCGGGCGACGGCGGCCCAGGCCGCGCGAGCTTCGTCCCGGCGTACCGCGCCTAGTTCGATATCGAGCGCAGCAGGCAGCGGCGCGGCCGCCTCCAGGGGCACCTGGGGGTGACGCCGTCGGTTGCGGCGCAGGTTGGCCACGGCGTTGCGGGCGATCTGGAAGAGCCAGACCCGGAACGTGGAGGCGCCTTCCCCGTCGGCTGGCCGGGCGCGCTCCTCGAAGCGCGGCAGCGCGTCCAGGGCGAGCAGAAAGGTCCGCTCGGTGGCGTCTTCGGCGTCGTGATGGTCGCCGAGTTCGTAGTAGGCGTAGCTGTACACCTGGGCCAGGTACTTCCGATAGAGGGCGTCGAACAGTGCCGGGTCGCGCAGCGCGGCCTCGACGAGCGGTCGATCGCGATCGAGATGGACGAGCCGGCGGTCCTCCCCCGCCGCTACCTTCCTGAACACCGGTCGAGCCACCGCGTTACAGCCCGGCCCGGGTATCGACCAGGCGCAGGTGCTGGATCTCGCCGCTCAGGATGATCTGCTCGGATGCGGGCGACGCGGGATCGGCGATCAGATCCGTGACGCACAGGCCGCCGCTCGCGACATCGACGCCGAGTGCACGGACGACGCGCGAGGAACCATCCGGGGCGTCGAGTCGAACCGGCCGGCCGTTGGTCAACTGGCGCTCGATCCAGTCGGCGACATCGAAATGGCCGGCCTGGAGCGCGAGCGTGCGGACCTCGAGCCGGCTGACAAACGCGTCGAGCAGCAGCGCCAGGTCGATCGGACGACCGCCCGAGGCCTCGCGCAGGCTGGTCATCGTGGCGGTCAGCTCGGCCGGGAAATCCGCCGCGGCCCAGTCCGCGTTGAGCCCGATGCCCACGATCGTGCGCGGATCGTCGGTGCCCAGGCCGTTCGTCTCGCCAAGCACGCCGGCCAGCTTGCGGACCTCGCCGGGGGTCGTTTCGATGACCAGGTCATTGGGCCATTTCAGGCGCACTGCGCGATCGGCCAGGCCGGCCACTTCCTCGGCTGCGTCGGCCATGGCCAGCGCGACGATGGCGGCCAGCCGCCAGGTGCGCTCCGGCGCGAGCCAGCTCGGCCGGAACCCGAGGGAGCACAGCAACCCGGCGCCGCTCGGAGCGTGCCAGCGCCGGCCCGCCCGGCCTCGACCGGCGGTTTGCTCGTCGGCCACGGCCAGGCAGACCTCGGCGGTGCCTGCGTCGAGCCAGCCGCGCACGACGTCGTTCGTCGAGGGGACGCTCGGGAAGCGCTCGGTGCGAGAAAGGAAGGCGGCCTCGATCACGGGCCCGGTCAGCCGGCCCGGGCGACCGGCGCGGCTGCCCCTGCCGACGGGTCGAGCGTCTCCGGCCGCTCCAGTTCGAAGGCGTCGTGCAGGGCGGGCAACGCCTTCTCCAGGTCGTCCTCGGCGATCATGCAGGTGATCCGGATTTCCGAGGTCGTGATCATCTCGATGTTCACGCCGACATCGGCCAGCGTGCCGAACATGCGCGCGGCATAGCCGGGTGCGTTCTGGATGCCGGCGCCCACGATGGACACTTTGCTCACGGATGCGTCGGTGGTGATCTCGCGGGCGTCGATCTCGCGGGCGACCGGATCGAGGATCCGCCTGGCCCGGGCCAGCTCGCTGCGCGGGATCGTGAAGCTCATGTCCGTCATGCCCCCGTGGCTGACGTTCTGGACGATCATGTCGACGCTGATCCCGGCCTCGGCCAGGGGCGCGAAGATGGCCCGGGCGATGCCCGGTCGGTCCGGCACCGCGACGACGGTGACCTTGGCCACGTTCCGGTCGTGGGCCAGTCCGCGGACCTTGTTGCGCTGCTCCACGAGCGGATCCTCCGTGATGAGCGTTCCCGGCGCGTCCTCAAACGAACTGAGGACCTCGATGACGACGTTGTTGACCCAGCCCAGCTCGACCGCCCGGACGTGCATGACCTGGGCGCCCTGGTGGGCCAGCTCGAGCATCTCCTCGTAGCCGATGACGTCGAGCTGACGGGCGGCCGGCACCATCCGTGGGTCCGCCGTGTAGATGCCCTTGACGTCCGTGAATATCTGGCAGCGGCTCGCCCCCAGGCGGGCCGCCAGGGCGACCGCGGTGGTATCCGTGCCGCCGCGTCCAAGCGTGGTCGTCTCGGCCTTGTCGGGGTCCAGCCCGCCCTGGCCCTGGAAGCCGGCCACGATGACCACCTTGCCCTCAGCCAGTTCCTGGTGGACCCGAACAGGATCGACGTTGGCGATCCGGGCCCGGCCGTACTGGCCGTCCGTCCGGATGCCCGCCTGGGCACCAGTCAGCGAGATGGCCGGGATGCCCAGGGCATGCAGGGCCATCGAAACGAGTGTGGCACTCTGGTGCTCGCCGGTGGCCAGCAGCATGTCCAGCTCACGCGAGTCGGGATCGTCCGAGACGGCGGCGGCCAGGGCCAGCAACTCATCGGTGGTGTCGCCCATCGCGCTGACCGCCACCACGAGGGCAGCGCCGGTTGCGCGCTCGCGGGCGATCCGCCGGGCGACGCGCTTGATCCGGTCCGCGTCGGCAACGGACGAGCCGCCGAACTTCTGGACGACGAGGGGGGCTGACACGGCTGGATTGTACCAGCGGCTCTCCGGCCGGCCGCCGGACCGAGCTCGGTCAGCCGCGGGCGCCGGTCGAGCTCGGTCAGCCGCGGGCGACGATCGTGGCGCCGGCGTTTCGTGGCGCGACCACCGCCACCCGACCCGGCAGGTCCGTGTCGGCCGCTACTGCCGAGAACGCGGCCTCGATACGGTGGATGGCCCCGACCCGGTTGGTGAAGGCGATCACCGTTGAACCCGAGCCCGACAGACACGCCCCCAGCGCACCGGCCTCGCGCGCCGCCTGGACCAGCCGTGGCAGCTGCGGGTACACGGCGGCGCGATACGGCTCGTGCAGTCGGTCCACGGTCAGGATCCGGAACAGGTCTGTGCGACGGCCGGCCAGACCGGCCACCCCGAGCGCCACCCGGCCCAGGTTGGCCACCGCGTCGCGCAGCGGCACGGTCTCCGGCAGGGCCCGGCGCATCGCCTCCGTGGACAGACGCAGGTCCGGGATAAACACGACGCAGCGCAGATCCCGCGGCGTATCGAAGCGCACCGTCTCGATCCCATCGTCCGTCGCGGCACTGACTACGAAACCGCCGAGCAGCGCGGCCGCGACGTTGTCCGGATGACCCTCGATCTCGGCCGCCAGGCGGAGCAGGTCGCGCGGTGTCAGCGTGTCGCCGGCCAGGGCATTGCCCGCCAGCAGGCCGCCGACCGTGGCCGCCGCCGACGACCCGAGGCCGCGCGCCAGCGGGATGCCGTTGTTCATGGTGATCCGCCACCCGACGCCATCTGGCAGCGCACCGCGGACGGCGATGAGGGCCGCCTCGAGGCCGCGCACAAACCGGTTGTCGCGGTCCTCAGTCAGCTCCAGCTGGCCCTCACCCTCGATCGACAGCTCGATCTCGCCCCGACTCCAACCGCGAACCTCGACCTCGATCCGGTTGGTCAGGTCGAGCGCCAGTCCCAGGCAGTCAAAGCCGGCCCCCAGGTTGGCACTGCTGGCGGGCACCTCCACCGCGATCCGTCGACCGTCGAGCTCAGCCAGCCAGTTCTGCACCACGCCCTCCTACCAGCCCAGCACGGCGCGGACGGCGTCCGTGCTCGGTCCCGCCTCAAGGAACCCACCGCCTACCTGCGCCTCTGCCGTGCTGGGGTCCTTGAGGCCGTTGCCGGTCAGCACGCACACAATTGTCGCAGCGCGGTCCACCCCGAGCCGATCCTGCCCGACGAGCTTCACGATCCCGGCCAGGCTGGCGGCGGATGATGGCTCGCAGAAGACACCTTCGAGCCGGGCGATGTCGCGGTAGGCGGCCAGGATTTCGTCGTCGCTGACGGCCTCGATCCGTCCGCCCGACTCGTCCCGCGCGGCGATCGCCTTGGACCAGCTGGCCGGGTTGCCGATGCGGATGGCCGTGGCGATCGTGTCCGGCTCGTCGACCGGGTGACCCAACACCAGCGGCGCGGCGCCGGCGGCCTGGAAGCCGTACATCCGCGGCAACGCGTCGATGATCCCGGCGTTGCGATAGTCGCGGAAGCCCGCCCAGTAGGCGCTGATGTTGCCGGCGTTGCCGACCGGGATGGCCAGCACGTCCGGCGGCCGGCCCAGGTCGTCGCAGATCTCGAAGGCGGCCGTCTTCTGACCCTCGAGCCGGTCCGGATTGACCGAATTGACCAGGGTCACCGGGTGCTCGCCTTGCGCGGCCAGCTCGCGCACGATCCGCAGCGCCGCGTCGAAGTTGCCGTCGACAGCCACCACCCGGGCGCCCGCCACCAACGCCTGGAGCAGCTTGCCCAGGGCAATCCGGCCCTTGGGCAGCACGACCACCACCTCCAGCCCGGCCGCTGCGCCGTACGCCGCAGCGGAGGCTGAGGTATTCCCGGTCGAGGCGCACACGATGGAGCGGGCGCCCGCCTCGATGGCCCGGCTCACCGCCACGACCATCCCGCGGTCCTTGAAGCTGCCAGTCGGGTTGGCCCCCTCGAGCTTGAGGTAGAGGTTGGGCAGGCCGAGCTGGCGACCGAGGTTGTGGGCATGGAGGAGCGGGGTGAAACCCTCACCCAGGCTGAGGGCGGGCGTCGCCTCGGTGACCGGCAGGAACGCGCGATAGCGCTCGACGAGGCGGGGTCGAGCCAGGCTGGCGGTCATCCGTCGATCGGGTAGAGAGTGGCGTCCACGCCGGCGGCGGCGAGGGCAGCACGCAGCTCGCCCAGGGGCTGCGCCGTCGTGATGAAGCCGCCGGCCCGGGCGACCTCGATCTCGACCTGGTCACGCACCAGCTGATCTGGCAGCGTGGAGGCGAAGAAGCGCCGGCGGGGTCGTTCATCGGCGGCGGCCGGAATGGCTGGACCGATGGCTGGCGCGAGGCCGGCCCAGGTGCTCGCGTCGCTGCGGGCGACGGCGATGAGGTCGCCGAGCACCGCGCTGCTGGTCGACAGTCCCCCTGCGCCAGGGCCGACCAGGGCGATCTGACCGAGCGGCGACCCGCTGATCTCGATCCGATTGAGGACCCCGGACGTCTGGCCGAAGGAGCTGGCCACCAGCACGGCTGTCGGCAGGACGGATGCGATGATCGCCCCATCGAGCCCCCGCCGGGCACTGGCGATGAGCCGCAGGGCGAGGCCGTGCGCCGTCGCGGCGGCCACCTCATCGGCGCGCACGCCGCTGATCCCGGGCTGACCACGGCCGGCCACGGTCGGCGGGCAGCGCTCGATGCTGGCCGGCTCGAGCCAGACCCCAAAGGCCAGCCGGACCAGGATGACCAGCTTGTTGACCGCGTCGTCGCCATCGACATCGCCGCTCGGGTCCGCCTCCGCATAGCCGGCCCGCTGCGCCGCCGCGAGCGCTTCTGCGTAGGTGCGACCGTGCTCGGCCATCGCGCTGAGGATGACGTTCGTCGTACCGTTGACGATCCCGCGGATCGACTCGATGCGGTTGGCCGCAAGCTCGGCGGCGAGCGGACCCAGGACCGGGATTCCAGCGCCGACCGCGGCCTCGAAGCGGAGCGCGACTCCGGCGCGTCGGGCGATCGCCTCGAGCGTCGGGCCGTGGTGGGCCAGGACATGCTTGTTGGCGGTGACCACCGGCTTGCCCGCCCCGAGCGCGGCAGCGATCAAAGTACGCGCTGGCTCGTCGCCGCCGAGCAGCTCGACCACGACGTCGATCTCGGGCGAAGCCACCAGGTGCGCCGGGGCGTCGGTCAGTAGATCCGCCGCGATGCCACGCTCCCGGGCACGTTCCACGTCGCGCACGGCCACGCCGGCGAGCACCAGGCCCGCGCCGTCGGCCGGTGCCAGTCGTTCGGGCATGGCCTGGAAGGCTGCCGCCACATGGCGCCCGACCGTACCCGCGCCGAGCACGGCCACGCGCAGCGGCGGGCGACTCATCGGGGGCTCGCGGCGGTCAGGCCGGTACGGTGCTTGGGCATGGCCAGCATGGTAGCCGACCCACCAGGGGCGAGGAGCCGGGCGGGATTAGCGCGGACCGGGGACCGTGGGCAGCACACCGGCCCAGGCCAGGATGGCCGCGTTCAGCTGGGCGAATCCGCTGGCTGGAAATCCGGGCAGCGCGGCGGCGTAGCGTGGATCGAGGCCCCACGACCAGTCGAACGTACCGGCATCGAACACGTGCGCCCCGGACGGGGTCAGCCAGGCGCTCGCCCCGGCGATGCCCCGGTCCAGGGGTTGGCTGCCGTGCCGGACGAGCACTGGGGTAACCCCGATCAGCGTCGCACCGGGTTGGCTGGAGACCGTGTCGATCTCGTCGCCGATGAGGCCCGGCAGGAGCTGACCCGGATGGAGGCCACTGCGCGGCGCGAAGCGGGCCACGTCCGGGCCCAACACGAGCGGCTGCACCCCCAGGACGATGCCTCCGTAGTCCTCGCCGAACAGGGCGCTGGCGGGACGTGGGTGAGGCAGCTGGATGAACCGGGCCGAGGCGGCCTGCGGGTTGGTGAGAGCAAGCGGGTCGACCCGCGAGTTCTTGTAGCCGACGATCTGCCGATCCGGCGCGCCCTCCGAGTTGCGCTCCAGACGCACTTGCCACCAGGCCGCATTGGCGCCCATGTTGAGCAGGCTCACGCCGGCCGCCTGGGCCGCATCCATGGCGTCGCGCAGGGCGGCCGTCCAGTATTCCGCATGGCCGCTGAAGATCACGGCCCGGGCCCCGGTGACGAGCGCCGGATCGTTCGAGACGTCCACGTCCGTGGCGTAGGCCGGCGTGTAGCCGTGATCCTCGAGCCAGACGATGAGCGGGAAGTCGAGGCTGAAGAAGCCCCCGGCGCCCCAGCCCTTGCTGTACGGTCGGTCGAAACCGACGAGGTAGGCCCGGCCGGCCGGCGCGCCGGACCAGCCGTACAGGCTGGCCCCGCCCCACGGGTTGTAGGCCTGATAGGTGAGGGTGGGCAGCACGACCAGCACCGGCTTGGGATCTGCTGTCCGGACGACGAACAGGACGTAGGACTGGGCACCGGACTGCGCGGTCAGCTTGACCAGGTAGACCCCGGACCGCCAGGTGGCCGGGATGGCCAGGGTCGTCGAAACGGGCCAGTGCTCGTCCACCAATCCGATCAGCGGATCCGGTCGCGCGTCCGGCCACGGCCCGGCCAGGACGGCACGCACGGTGAGGAGATGATGGGCGTCATTGCGGCCCATCCGGAAGACGTCGAGCCGGACGGGCCCGCCGCTGGAGCGCAGGTGCAGGTCGAGCGTGCCGCCGGGCAGGACGCTGTCCGCGCCCGCGTAGCCCGCCACGGTGGCCTGGCCCGGTCGGCGCAAGCGCCAGCCCACGAGGCTCGACCGGGGATCCGTGGCCACCGGCGGATACCCGCTCTGGTAGAACAGGTGGAGCGCGGCCAGTCCGGGCCGCGGGCCGAGGATGGGGCCCGGGCGCAGGTTGGGCAGCGTGCCAGTCCACGGTGCCGGGTGGACATCCTTGCCACCGCCGGTCGGGACCGTCGGCTGCGCCGGGTCCGTCGCACCAGCCGAGCTGGCCTGGCCGCTGGGCGTTGCGCTGGCGCGAACACCGGGGATCCCGGCGGACGTCGTCGGGCCGGGTCCCGTCCTGGTGCCACCGAGACAGGCCGAGACGGCGACGACGCAGACGAGCGCGAGCGCCACGGTTCGGGCGACGGTTCGGGCGACGGTTGAGGCGACGGGGGAGACGGCGGCGGGGCGCAGGGACACGCAATTCACTCCATTGATCGTCGCAAGGGTACGGGAGATCGAGTGCAGGGACGGACGGCGAAGCGGGACGGTTCGGCGATCGGTCGGCCTAGCGCCGAACCGAGCTGAATGCCGCGTCGACCGCCGCTCGGCCGGCAACCAGGAGCGATCCACCTGGACCGGCCAGGTGGAGTCGCAGCAGCGCCGAGGCGAACCCAGGCACGTGCCACGGTCGTTGGACGGCCCCGTAGCGAGGTTCCCAGTCCGGGTCGAACTTGCGCTTGAAGAACGCCAGGCCTTCGACGTCGTACCAGCGCCGGATCAAACGGACGGTGAGCGCCAGCACCCGTTCGGTCCGGTCCGGGCTGTGAGGGTCCAGGCCAGACAGCGGAGCGAGCCCCAACGACAGGCTGGTCTGGTGGGCGGCCTGCAGGCCCAGCGCCGCTTCCACGATGCATGATTCCAGGGAGCCGGGCACAGACCCGGGCAGCCGGCGAACGAGGTCGAGGACCCAACCCCCGGTGGCGTCCGTGGGCCGGAACGTGGCGAAGGCCAGCGGCTCGCCGGAGGCGCCCATGGCAACGGCCAGCGCGACCGTGGCCAGGTCGTCCAGCGAGAAGCGTCCGATGGTGAACCCGAGTTGCGGCCCGGCGCCCGCCTGCCAGGCCAGATCCACCTCCACCAGAGCCTGCCCGCAGCGCTCGAGCTCGTCAGCCGGCAGGCCGTGCGGAAACCAGCGAACCTCCACCCCACCGCGTCGGGCGCGGCTGACCGTGTGGCGCAGGTTTGCGCGGGCTGAGCCAGCCAGGCTGAACGTGGCCAGGTTGAGCGTCGCCTCCTGGCCGACCTTGAATGGCCGCAGGCCGGCCGCGATGAGCTGCGGCCGGTGGGCCGCCGAGGCCTGATAGACCGTGGGGACCTCGTCGTTCTGCACGCACCGCTCGACGAACGCCTCGAAGGCCGCCTGGGCGGAGGCCACCGGCCCGATCGGATCGCCGAGCATGACCGTGACGCGGCCGGCCCGGCCATAGACCACCAGGCCGTTGCCGTCCGGGCCCAGGAACGGCTCCGTGCCCTCTCCGAACTGAAATGGCACGAGTGCGCCTGTGGCATGCCGTCGGCCGACTTCGAGTGCCAGCGCGCGCTGCACGGGGTCGCTCCGCCGTTCCGCCACGGCGCGCAGGATGGCCAGCACGGCGAACGCCAGCAGGATCCGGGTGGCGATGTCCAGCAACCCGATGGCCAGCGCTCCTCCGGTTCCGGCGAGTCCGGTCGGGTCGTCAAAGGAGAGCCAGCCGGTCAACATGTCCAGGGCCGCCTGCGCCTGCCCGGTGACGAGGCCCACCACGACCGCCTCGGCCACGACCAGGGCAGCCCCCAGGCCGAGGGCAATGGCCACCGGCCAGACCAGCCGCCCGTCGGTCCCGGCGCGATAGCGCAATCGATCGCCGATGAGGACCGCCAGGCAGATCCCCGCCAGGCTGCCAGCGATGGCATGGCCCTCGACCACCAGCTGGAGGACCATCGCCGAACCGAACGTCGCGATCGCCAGGTACCAGGCCAGCTTCTTGCCCCGAGCCAGACCCACGGACAAGGCCAGCAGCGCGACCGCCGAGGCTACCGCGTCGACCGCGTTCAGGCTCGACGGATCGATCGGGAGGACTGCGCCGCTGGGTTCGACCACGATCGAGCTCAGCCCAAGGGCACCGAGCAGGGCGACGATGCCGGCGACGAACGAGGCACCCGCCGGCAGCCGGCGAGCCGTCGCCCAGCCGCCCACCGGCCCGTGTGCCGCCAAACGACTGCGCCACCGCCGCAACCTGCCCCCCGACATCGGCTCGCTTACCAGCGCCATCGCGTCACCCGAACACGCCGAGCGCAACCTGGCGCTCTGCAAGCATGCGCAGGAACGTTGGCAGGAGCGTCCGCACCGTAGGCCAGGAATGGGCGTCCGGGGTCGGGACGAGGGCGAACGAGAAGCCCTGCTGAGCGAGCACGCTGGCGAACGACACCATCTCGGGCCCGAACGGCAGGCTGGCCGGGTCGGCCGACAGGACGATGAACGGTCGAGCGCGGGCGGCGGCCGGCATGGATGTCGCCAGATAGATCGGAGAGGCAGCCCGGATGAAGGCCGGATCGTGGTGGAACGGCATCCAGGCGTTGAGCGTCGTGCGCGTCTCCAGGCCGGCGCTGAAGTAGCCGCTCAGCGAGATCGCCTGGCCGAACACGTCGGGGTGTCGGAAGAGCAGTGCCGAGGCACAGTAGCCCCCTTGCGAGAAGCCCATCAGCGACCGCCCGGCCGGCGTCGCGATCGTCGGGTAGTGCGTGTCCATGAAGGACACGAGCGTGGTCGCGACGTAGCGGTTGAACCATTCGCGACCGTCGTACGAGTCGGCGCACTCGCTATCGGCGTACGGCCCGCCGGCGGTCGACGCAAACACGAAGATCTCGGGCGGAATCGAGCCGCTCGTGATGAGCGCATCGAGGACCGCCGGCAGCTGCATCGAGGAGGTCCATTTGTCGAGCGGGTAGTGAGCCTCGTAGACCACGGGATAGCGGATGCCGGGGCTGCCGTAGCCAGGCGGCAGGTAAATGTCGACCTGCGCCGCGGAGCGCGTGCCGCCGGTCCATGGACCAGGCAGAAACACCGTCGAGATCCGGCCGGAGCCGCTGGGTGGGTGGGCGGCCCAGGGCTGCTTGGTGGCGAGCGCCCCAGGGCTCACGAAGGAACCCGGCAGTGGGCCGGCGACCAGATGTCCCGTCTCGACCACAGTCGCGATGGCCGCCTGGCTGCCGGCGGGGGTGCTCGAAGGTTGTCCGCCGCCGGTTCCTGTGCCGGTCCCCGCTCCGTTTCCGGTGACTGAACCGCCGCCGCCGACGCCAGCCGGCGGGATGGAGGCAGGTCCGCTGAACAGGCCCAGCGGCAGCGAGGCACCGGTCCGCATGCGGACATCCGGGCTGTAGTTCATCAGGTCGCCAAAGGTCGAGCCGGCAACGGCCAGCGCCAGGGCCACGATCCCCGCCGCGCCCAGCCGACCCAGTTCGCGCCGCGTTGGCCTGCGGCGTCCGGACCAGGCCCGGATGATCTGTTCGAGTGGCAGCAGCCGGTTCCGGACGGCCAGTGCGATGAGGCTTGACGCCCAGCAGATGACCAGGCCGACGATGGCCAACGTCGCACCGGTCAGCAGCCAGCCCAGCGGATCGAACCGCCCGTCCGCACCCCGGGACGCCAGGGCGGCCATCGTCTCAGCCCGAAAGCGCGAGAAATCGAGCGCCCCGAAGACGGCCGCACCGGCCAGCACAGGGGCGATCCGACCACCGGTCAGCAGGCTGGCCCCGGCGGCGACGAGGCCGGCCATGGTGAGCGCCGAGATGAGCCTGGCCCGATCCGGATCGAAGCCCATGTCGACGAGCGTGGCGTCGACGCCGGGCAGCACCTGGGCGACCCGGAGCAGGCCGAGCAGCGCGATGCCGAACGCCATGGCCAGGGCGAGTCGAATCCACTGGGCCGTCGGCCGGGCCGGGTGGGCCGGGCGGGCAGCGGTGGCAGCGGTGGCAGCGGTGGCCGTAGTGGTCAGGAGCGTGGAGGTCTCATCCATGTGCAACGCAGACGATCGGGCATGGCGTTGTGTGAGACAACCCTGAGAGGCTGAAGAACGGATTGCGATTCGTTACATCTGGGGCGTCGGCGATTCACGGGCACTGCCCGGCCGGGCGCGCAACTGCGCGGCCGCACCTGGGCCAGGGGAGGCAGCCGGCACGAGCTTCAACCGTTCAGCGGCACGCCCAGCCGGGCCTGGCGCAGCGCGACCAATTCGAGCGCGGCGGCCAGGACAGACCGGACCTGTCCCCACGAGTGGCCCCGCCCGGCCGCAATGACCGCCAGGGGATAGCCGGTCCGTTCGAGCACGCCGGCAAAGCAGCCGCCTGGCCGCCGAAGAACGGGTTGCCGGGTTGGGCCACGAGGACGACGAAGATCGAGCGG